>JACQFH010000195.1 GCA_016200145.1 Planctomycetia bacterium
TCACACACTAGACATCAGCCAGACACAAATTACCGATGCCGGCGTGACAGAGCTGAAACGCGCGCTCCCAAACGCCCGCATCATCAGCGGGGATGGCGCGATCTTTTTTTGAAGAATTCCGCGTCTGGGGTGAATTCCGGCTTGGCGGTTGGGGGGAATCTGTACTCGCGATACGTCGGGTCGTTCTCGACGAATTGCGGTCGAATCGATGCTTCCGTCGACGAAACATTCCCGGGATGACTCGGGTGTCATGCTACGATGACTGGGATACACTTTCCCACGGCCCGACGGTAAGCTCACGGAACGGCCGACCACCCGTGCGTGGCCATCGTTGCACTAAGGCGACGATGGGCGGCCCCGGCGGCAGCGATCACTATGTTTACTCCGCGTTGGAAATTAGATAGACGTGTGGGTGGGCTGCTGGAACCGCACAGGCATCATGCGACCCGGATGGGACGCATGAAATTCCTCTCGCTCGTGACTCTGCTGCTCGTCGTCGGCAGCGCACTGGCCGTGGGTCGCTTTGACGACCAAAATCGCGAAGCTGTGGCATTGGCGGAGTCCAAAAAAGCCGGAGTGCAGCGCCCGCCCGCCTTCACGTCCATAGAAAAGATACTCGCGTCGCTGAATAAGCCGACAAATGTCGAGTGGTCAGAGTTTTCACTCGAGGCTGGGCTCGCGCACCTCGGCGAGTTTCACAACATTGCCATTCGCCTCGACAGGCCATCTCTTGAAGCTGCGAAAGTCTCTACGGATCACCAGATCACCGTCAAGCTGTCGGGCGTCCCGCTTCGATCCCTGTTCGAAGTCATTCTCGAACCGCTGTCGCTCGGCATCTTCGTCGGTGAAGGAGAACTGGTCGTTACGACGCGCGAGAAAGCTGCCGCACAGCTGGGTGACTGCTCTTTGAATTCTCGCCATCAACTCAGCGACATTCTGCGTGCCGGCATTTCTGCGGTAGACCTGGGAGAGGCCATCACTCAAACTATCGATCCTGCGAGCTGGCAGCGTAATGGGGGGCAAGGTTGGCTGAAAGCTGAGCCCGAAGGCTTGCGGATCGAGCAGCGAATGGACGTGCGGGGACACCTCGACATTTTGCTGCGAGAATTGAAAGAGGCGATCCGCGATCCGCAAAACACGGCAGGCGACAATCGGCTGCACACTCAGGAGTACTCGATCGCCGACCTTAACAAAGTCGGTCTTGCGAATGCCGAAATCCTAGCACTACTTGACCAGTCGCTGCTCGCGGGAAAGTCGCCGGCGGATCGCGAGAACGAAACAGCGACGATCAAGGGAGATCGGCTGACGCTGACGCAGCCGAGATGGATTCTTGATGCAGCCGACGGTTTGCTCACGACCATCGCCTTAATATGCAATGATGGAAACGCACGTGCGAATGCTCGCTTTCTGATCAATACCAGCCTGTTGCCATTTGAGCCGCGGCGGCGGATCATCCGCAAAAAGCTGACATTGCCGATCTCGGTCGATTTTCAAGAACTCCCCCTTGCGGACTCTGTGGTTTTTGCCGCCGAGTATAGTGGATTGAAATTTCTCTTCCGCAAAGAGCAGATCACGAATGCGGGGATCCGCCTGGATTTGCCCGTCACGATGAAGGAAGACAAAAAATCATTAGTCGACTTTCTCGACGAGCTCCTCTTGCCGCTCAACCTCGACTGGTACATGGTCGATCCCGACGTCATCGCGGTGACGACTCGGGCCGCCGCCGCAAAGCACCTGGAGCCGCGCGTGTACCGCACGGCAGAGCTCCTGGCGGCCAGCCAGACCGAGAAGGGGCTCGTGGCGCGGATTGCCGCGATTGATCCGGAGAGTTGGGCGGCTCGCGGCGGGCCGGGGCAGATGCGGCCCCTGCCCGGCGTGCTGATTGTCTTCCACAACCGCCGCGTCCACGACCAGATTGCGAAGATTATGGCCGCGCCCCAATAAGGTTCGCGTGTCCATGAAAAACTTAGCATTCTGAAAGGGCCGTCTCGCTGGCCTCGACGAGAAGTTGACATGTAACCCACAGTCATTGTCCTGCGCCGGATGCAATCGCTTTCCCGTCGTCCTCACGCCGGAGTACAATCGTCGCATGGATGGCCGA
>JACQFH010000196.1 GCA_016200145.1 Planctomycetia bacterium
CGGGCACGAAGCACCACTGTAGAATCGGTCTACTGCGCCCGGGACAAAGGCACCGACCATCATACTCCCCCGTCAAAGTTCCTCGCCCCCATGTGCCCGTCGCCGGGCTACCCCAGCTTCGTAAGGGGGTGCCAGGGGGGGGGTCGTTCAGCACGCTAGATTCTCCACCCGCCAATCGACTCTCCTCGTCCCAATCAATTCGCTCGCGAAGCCTCAATCTTGAGGACCTCGCGTCCAATCTTGGGGGGCTTCGGATCCAATCTTGAGGGGTCACCCCCCACCCCACAAGATTGGAGAAACCTTACAAATCGTCCAATGTTGAGGGGCTCGCGCCAATCTTGGGGGCCTTCGTCCAATCGTGGGGACCTTCGCGTCCAACCGTGGGGGGGGTACCCCCCACCCCTCACGGTTGGAAAAACCCCACAAATTCTCCAACCGTGGGCGCCTGGCCCCAACCGTGGGGGGCTCCCAGCCTTGTGGGGCTGGCTTACTGAAGCGGCAGGATGTCGCTTCTACCGTAGATGCGGCATCCTGCCGCATCGCGGACACGCGACGCCGTCGTTTTTCCCAAAGAGCGCGGACGAAAAACTTTCATTTTCCGGCCAGTTCTTCCTAAGAGCGCGGAAATCTTGATTCTTTTGCGCGACGGCTCTCGCCCCTGTGTGGGGCAGGTCGCTGACCTGCCAGTCTTCCTCAAGCCTTACGAGCAATGAAGTTACGAACCGAAGTCAGACAAAACTCATGAATAACAGGAGTGAATAATTCTCCAGGCTCGAAAGTCTGTCAGGTCCCGATCACTCTGACGTTTTTCCTTGGGAGCGCGGACAAGAATCCTTCATTTTCCGGCCAATTCTTCCTAAGAGCGCGGAAATTTTCAATTTTTTCGCGCGACGGGTCTCCCCCCTCCGTGGGGCAGGTCGCTGACCTGCCACCCAAAGTAGTAGGCACACTCCGTGTGCCGTCGTTTGTGACGACAGGTTGAATGGGAATTGTGTCCATATTGCGATGCGACGATCCGCACACAGATCCTCCGTGAATTTATGTAGGGTGGACTTAAGTCCACGCGAAAGACAGTCGCGCGGGGACTAAAGTCCCCCTACCCCCATAGCCGAACTCGCCAGAGTTCGGGCCAGTGCGTCGCCTTTCGCCCGCATTCGCGACCTGCCCATAGGGAATGTTCGCCATTGAGAATTCTTGGCGACCCCTGAGCCGGGTCAATGGACCAGTTTCCTATTTTTGGACAGATTTCCGAAATTTAGACGCTTGTCGGCGCTGTAGCGAAATTCGTGAGAATTCCGTCCTGACTTGGTGTCACGCATCAAGTCCTGCAGAATAAGCGCGGGCCGGTTTGCACGAGATTCCGTCTGTTTCCGGAGAGGACCAGGATGACGCACGCACCAGCGCCCGATCCTGCAGGACTGGAGCGTTATCGCCATTACCTGGAACTGCTGGCGCGGCTGCAACTGCAACCGCGCTTTCGCAGCAAGCTGGGCGCCAGTGATCTCGTCCAGCAGACGCTGCTCAAGGCGATGCAGAACCTGAATCAGTACCGAGGCGGGACCGAAGGTGAACTCGCCGGTTGGCTGCGGCGGATCTTGACAAACACCCTCGTGGACGCCGTCCGCGAGCTGGAAGGGGCCAAACGTGACGTGGCGCTGGAGCAATCTCTGGAGGAATCGCTGGCTCAGTCCTCAGCCCGGCTGGAGGCACTTTTGCAATCGAGCGTGGCCTCCCCGAGCGCTCAGGCCGTCCGGCACGAGGAGCTCCTGCAAATGTCCGACGCACTGGCCCAATTGCCGGAAGACCAGCGGCTGGCGGTGGAATTGCACTACTTGCAGGGCTGCACCGTGCCGGCCATCGCGGAACGACTGGATCGCACCGAGCGTTCCGTGGCGGGACTGGTCCGGCGGGGGCTGCAAAACCTGCGCACCGTGATGACCGACGAGTAGTTCGCGTCCGGCACGCGTGACGATGTGAGGATTCGCCGATGGCCGCAGAAGACAAAACGCTGCAGTTTCCGCCGGGCGCTGACCTCGATGAAGTCATCGTGGCGTATCTTAAGGCGGCCCAGGCCGGAACCGCACCGGATCTGGCGGAGCTGCTGGCGTACTATCCGGCTTTCGCCCCGGAGCTCACCGAGTTTATTGCCGATCAGCAGCGCTTCCAGCGCGTAGCGGAGCCGGTACGCGCCGCCGTGACCGGCATGCCGCCGGTCGGAACCAGCGTCCGCTACTTTGGCGACTACGAGCTGCTGGAGGAAATCGCCCGTGGCGGCATGGGCGTCGTCTACCGGGCCCGACAGGTCAGCCTCAATCGCATCGTGGCCCTCAAGATGATCCTGGCCGGGCAGCTCGCCTCGGCGGCCGACGTGCAGCGCTTTCATACGGAAGCCGAAGCGGCCGCCAATCTCGACCACCCGAACATCGTGCCTATCCATGAAATCGGCGTCCACGAGGGGCAGCACTTCTTCAGCATGAAGTTGATTGAAGGGGGCAATTTGACTTCATTCAGCCGATTGCCTCAGGGTCGCGCGGAACAGCGACAGGCGGCGGACCTGCTGGCGACCGTCGCCCGCGCCGTGCATTACGCCCACCAGCACGGGGTGATTCATCGCGATCTGAAACCGGCGAATATCCTGCTGCAAGTTGCGCCCGGGCAATCGGCAATTCCTCACGTCACCGATTTCGGCCTGGCCAAGCGGCTGGAAGCCGACAGCGGCCTGACACAGTCGGGCACCATCGTCGGCACGCCCGGCTACATGGCGCCCGAGCAGGCTGCGGGCAAGAAGAGCTTGAGCGTTCAAACCGACGTCTACAGCCTGGGCGCCATTCTCTACGAGCTGCTGACGGGCCGGCCCCCCTTCCAGGCGGGCACGCCGTTCGACACGCTGCGGCAGGTGCTCGAGCGCGAACCGGACCGGCCGCGGCTGCTGAATCCGCACGTCGATCGCGACCTGGAGACGATTTGCCTGAAATGCCTGGAGAAGGCCCCCGAGCGCCGCTATCCGTCGGCGGAAGCGCTGGCCCAGGACCTGGAACGCTTTCTGGCCGGCGAGCCGATCGCGGCACGGCCACTGGGAAGACTGCAGCGCGCCGGGCGCTGGTGCCGCCGGCATCGGATCGCCGTGGCGTTCCTCGGCACCGCGGCCAGTCTCTTGGTCCTGGTCGGGGTGGCGGCGGGCATCGGCTATTACACCACGGCGGCGGCACTGCAGGAATCCAGACGCAACGTGTACGCAATGACCACCAATCTCGCGGCCCAGTCGCTCGAAAGCGGCGATCACGGCCGGACGCTGGGGCTCCTGCAGAAGTTGATTCCCTCTGGACCCGGCGAGCCGGACCCGCGCGGCTGGGAATGGCACTATCTTCGCCGGCGTTGCCGCATTTTCTTCGACCTGGGGCTCGATTCTCCAGCCCGAGCGCTGGCCTGGAGCCCCGACGGCCGTTGGCTGGCCACCGGCGAAACCGTCTGGGGCAAGATCCGGCTCTGGGAGATCGGGCCGGCGCTTCAATCCGCAGGTTCCATCGGCCGGACGGAGCACACAGCGCCTGATAACCGCAAGATCTCCGGTGACGACGTGCCGTCGATCCTGCTCGTCGAGCAGCGCGGTCTCATTCACTGTCTCGACTGGAGCCCCGACGGGAAACGCCTGGCAACGGGCGGCCCCAGGCTCAAGGTCTGGGATGTGGGAACGCGCGCGGAACTTTTTGCCGGGTCCCCGGAATCCGAGATCTTTGCGGTGGCCTGGAGCCGCGACGGCAAACGGCTGGCGTCGCTCGACAAGCATGCCACGGTGACTCTCTGGGACACCGAAAAAGGGCACGAGCTGCGGACACTTGCCGTAAAAAAGCAAGAGATGCAGATGCACACGCGGGTTGGCCTCGCATGGGGCCCTAAAGACGAATGGCTCGCGGTGTCGCTGGCCGATGAGACTTCGTTCTGCGATCCCGCAACGGGAGAAGTGCTGCGCACGCATCCGTTTCCCGACGGAGCGCTGGCGTGGAGCGGGGACGCGATGCGCTACGTTTCCTGGAAAGGCATATTCAACGCCGGCGACGACAAGCGTCTCGTCGAGCAGCCGCTCGATCACTTCTTCGCCCGGACGTCCGTGTGGAGCGCGGACGATCGGATCGCCCACAGAGCTGCGGGCAACTCGACGATCCGCATCGTGGACGCCAACACCGGCCAGGAACAGATGATCTTGCGGGGCCGCGGCGTGGATAAGCTGGCCTGGTCGCCGGATGGCCGCTGGCTGGCGGCCAGCGATTTCGGCGGCGTTTGCCTCTGGGACGCGGCGCGGCGCGAAAACCCGCTCGCCATCTCGATGCCGAATGGCGGCGGCCTTTCGTTCGCCTGGAGTCCGGACGGCAGCTACGTCGCGACGACCGGCAATGAGGCCGATCCGTTTGTCCGAGTTTGGGATGCCGGCACGGGGACGCAGACCGCCGAGCTGGCCACCGCGGTTGGCGGCCACACCAGCACAGTGACCGGCGTCGACTGGAACCCGAACGGGAACTACCTCGCGGCCATCAGCTACAGCGGCGCCGTCAGAGTCTGGTCGGTGCCGGATTGGCGCGAAGTGACCACACTCACCGGCATTCCGTCAATGAGCTCGCCCGAGTGGCACTGGTGGCGCGTCGAATGGAGCCCCGACGGCCGCTGGCTTGCGGCCGCCGGCGGCGGCACCACCTTGATCGTCTGGGAAACCGGCTCGTGGCGACAGGTGCTCAGCCGCGAGAAAGGTCCCCGGCCCGGCGGTTGCTGGCTTTACGGCTGGAAGCATCGCCAAGCGCTGCTCTCGTTCGTGGAGATCACTGCCGATTCCGGCGCCGGCCAGGGAAATCGAGCAATCTCCGGCCATAAAGTCTGGGACCCCGCGACGAACGAAGAACGCATCTTGGCGCATTTTGAAACGAGCTATGGCGAACTGCGGTCGTGGACCCCGGACGATCAATGGCTGGGAGGCAGCATCGGGAACGACCTCGGTTTCTGGAACCTGGAGCGCGAGCGATCGGCACGGATCGTGGGACAGCATACCGATATTGTCAGCCCGGTCTTCGGCATCACGCCGGATTGCCAGCGCCTGGCCAGTTCCAGCTCAGATGGCACGGTCAAAATCTTTGACTTTGACACCCAACAGGAACTGCTGACCCTGCCCGGCGGTTATGGCGGCGCCCGCTTCAGTCCGGATGGCCATCGCCTCGCGACGGTGCACGGTCGCTTGCTGCACATCTATGACGGCACGCCGGGACGCGACGCACAGGTCCGACGCACGAAAAATGCCCGCTTACCCTGGCTGCCGGCGAACGGGCCGATCGGCATGATCCTGGTTGATCTCTGCGGCGCCGTCATGCAGTCGCTGTTGATCGCCTGTCTGCCGGCGTGGGGACTGATCCGCGCGCTGCGGCAACCGCGACGCTGGAAACGCTGGGGCTTTGCCGTCGTCACGGTCGTCCTCGCAGCTTTGTTCCACTTCGTGGCCAGCCTCCCCGACGGACCATTCCCGAACCGGCGGGCGTCGACTTTTGAACTCCTGCGCGGCGGAGACTGGAACTTCGTTCCCGGCATTCCGCTCGCGGTATTTCTCATCTGGTTTGTTGAGGGCCTCGTGCGCCGTCGCTGGCGGCGCGTCGCTGGTTTGCTGTTCGCGTCTGTGATCATTTCGTTTCTTGGCGCGGGCGTGCTGCTCTTCAACGACTGGAGCACCAACACGCTGGACCAGTATTCGATGGATGGCTGGTTCATCATCTGGTTCGCAGCCGACTCACTGGTCGGAGCGCTGATCCTCGTGGGATTGCTCACACGCCCGCTCGTCTCCGCAGTCGCCGGGGCGTTTGAGGTCAACACGGGCGCCGGCGCACGCGACGGCAGCCGGGCCCCACCCGCGTGAGAATCGCACCGACGTAGGGTGGACTTTAGTCCACACGAAAATCCGTCACGCGGGGACCGAAGTCCCCCCTACGCCGTGCAGACGGCTCTCTATCCCGCGAAGATCTTGTAGAGTCCGAAGCCGCAGGCCGCGACCCCGATCAGAACACGCAGGATTCCCGAGAACTGGGCGATCCCGCCGCGGAATTCCATGCCCAGTTTGTTCCGCGTGACTCCGGTTCGCAGGTTATTCAGGCCGGCAAAAATCAGCAGAATCCCAATACCGATCGCGATCAGTCCCAGGACGGCGGGGTTCTCGTTCAGCCACTTGTTGGCCGGGCTGTTGGGGCCGCGCTGGGCCAGAAGCCAATGGATGCTTGTCATTCCTTGTTCCCTTCAGGGGATGGATCAGGTCGACCAGTCCCAATTTCGTCATCGATGTCTGGCGACCATTCCTTGAGCCTCAAGACGTAGACTGTCCCGTCCCCGTTGGCTGTGACGAGATGTCGGCCGTCCGGCGTGAAGTCCAGATCGAAGATCTCCCCTCCATCGGGAGCGACTTGAATCGTTTGCTCCTCCGCACGCCACCGTTGCTGCCTGTTCCAGATGATGACCTTGCCATCTGTTGAGGTGGTGGCGATCGTCCGGCCGTCGGGCGATACGGCGATGTCGTCGACGAGATTCGTGTGCCCCTGCCACGTCGCAACCTTTGATCCGGTTTCCAGATTCCAGATGGCAACGCCGGTTCCGAACGCGTTTCCTCCCGCAAAGAGCGTCGTCGATAAGGGATCGAACGCCAGACAGAGTATCCCTGTTTCCTCTCCAGCGTCTCTTGCTTGCAATATCGATTCTCTGCGTCCGGTTCGGACGTCCCAGATCCTGATCGCGGGCTCATGCAGCCCCCCGGACGCCAGTTTGGCGCCGTTCGCGCTGAACGTGAGGGCCGCGATCCCCGGTTGATGTCCGGCGAGCATCGTCTCCTGTCGTGTCTCGCGATCGAGAAGCACGACGTGACTTCCTTCGGGGCCCTCAGTGCACGCAATACGTCTTCCCTCCGAAGAGACCGCCACAGAGTTACGGAAGGTCGACATCACGTGTGCGACGAACCGGTTCTTCGTCCCGATCTGGTCGCGCAGGATGCCCGTCGCGTCGTCCCAGAGCCGGATGGTCTCGTCCGAAGCTGCGGCGAACAGCGTACCACCGTCGGCGGTGAATCCGAGCACGAGGCCTCCACCGGGGTGCCCGTCCGCCACATAGGTGGCTTCCTCGCGGCCGAACGTCCAGCGCCGGACCGTACCGTCGGTACTGCCGGCTGCGACGCCACCGCCGTCGGGACTGGCGCGAACACTCAACATCGCCGACAGCGGCCCCGATGTTGCGATCACGCGCTGGCCGGCGATTGCGTCCCAGACCTGGATCGCCCCCGAACTATCCAGAATGGCGGCTCGCGTGCCATCGCGGCTCATGCTGCCGTGAGTCAGGTACTGCCCCGCCGGGTGCGACCAGAGTCGCTCGCCGGACGACGCGTTCCAAACACTCAAGTCGGTAGACGATCTCGTCAAACATCGAGTCCCGTTGCCGTCAATCGCGGCCATTCCCTCTTCGCGACCGCTGAATTCCTGCCGCAGCGTCCATGTGTCGGTTTCCCAGCACTGAACGTTGTTTTCGCTGGCACTCAGGAACAGAAGAGAGCCGTCGTCGGTAAACCGCGAGGGAGCGTACGGATTCGCCGGAATCTGCCGAAGCAGCTTGCCGTTCGTCGCGTCGAAGACTTCGACGACGGGACCAGGCACCGTGTTGTGCGCCAGAAACCGGCCATCCGCTGTGAGGCCCACGAGCAGGATTTGTTTGTCACGGTCCTCCCGTTTCCAGATAATTGACTTCGAGCTGACGTCCCAAAACTGCAAGACGTGGCCGTTGCCACCGATTGCGGCCAGCCTGGTGCCATCGCGGTCCAGAGCGACTGAAGTCGCGTCGTATCCTTGTGGCAACTCGGCAACGGGTGTTCCGGACGCGGTCTCCCAGACGAACGCGCTGGTGCTGCCACCGCAGGCAACGCGGGTGCCGTCGCCGCTGAAGCAGACGCCCGTGGGGCCACCCAGCATCAGCAGCTTTTGCCGCAGGTCGCCCGTGTTTGCATCCCAGAGGTAAACGCAGGCTTCATAATACCCGACGGAAGCGATAATCGTTCCCTGGGGATTGAGAGCCACACACGACCCGCGTCCCCACATCTTCAACCGGCTGTCTCCCAGGACCGCCACGATCTCAGCCGGCGCCTGCGTCGGATCGCCGTGGCCTGCACGCCGCAGCACATCTGCCGGGATCATCTCGCGTCGCAGCCGATCGACCGGCCAGGGGAACCGTCTCATCAACCGTGCGGCTTCGACGGATTCCTTCGACCCGGAATGGGTTCGATAGAAACGGCGAAGCTCGTCCCGCAGTCGAATCACCTCGGGATCTGCGGCTGCGACTTCGACGCCGCCCAGGGTTTTCAATCCTGCGAGTGTCGTCCGGGCGCGATCCCGGAGCGTCTCCCACCAGACTTTTCGTGCCGTCCCGGGTCGCGCCTGCCACTCCGGAGTGAACAAGCGCTCTTCGCCGCGTTTCACCAGCAGAGTCTCGCGGATCTCCTGATAGCCATGGCGTTTGAGCAGCATCGCCCGCCGCCCTGGTGACACTCGATATCTGACGGGGCCTTGCCTGGGCAACGCCAGGGTTGCCCCGTCGAGGACGAGCGTGGCCTCCGACCGCGCCGACTCGGGCCAGTCCAGGATCAATGTCGCTTCGCCGGCCTTCTGCCATCCCCACCAGGCCAAACCGCCCGCCAGTACGGCCAGGACCGCGACGGCCGCGAGGAGTTCGTGTTTCTTCGGAAGCAGCCTTTGCCCTTCGCGGGCGGTCATCTTTGTCGGATTCACGCGCGGCGCCGCCCCGCCGCCGCCAATCAACAGGGCATTCTGGCGTTTTCCGGACCGGGACGCCGACGTGTGTGGCTGGACGGTCTGTGGAGTCGCCGCCCCGACCTCTTCCAGGAAGCTCGACACGCCAGGATCAGTCGAGAAAGCTGATGGCTGCTGCGTGCCGGCCGACTGGTCCTGACGTGTTCCACAGGCTTCCAGATCGGCGATGACGTCGGCCACCGTCTGGTAACGGTCTTCCACGTTCTTCGCCACCATCCTGAAAAAGACGGCTTCGACCTGATCCGATACTTCCGGCCGCGCGGCCCGCAGCGAGGGAATGGGATGCTCACGGTGGGCCAGCAGCTTTTTCATCAGCGTGTCGCCGTGATAAATGGCCTGGCCGGTAAGCAGGTAGAACAGCGTGCAGCCCAGGCTGTAGATGTCGGCCCGCGCGTCGGCCGACTTCGTATCCAGGGCCTGCTCGGGCGACATGTAATCGACCGTCCCCATCACGTTCCCGGTGTTCGTCAAATCGGCCGGCTGTCCCGACTCGCCCTCCGTA
>JACQFH010000191.1 GCA_016200145.1 Planctomycetia bacterium
GTGGTCGACGACAACGCTACGAATCGCCGGCTGCTGGAAGAGATGCTGACGAACTGGGGGATCGAGCCGCGCCTGGCGGCCGGCGCTGCCGAGGCGCTCGCGGCGCTGCAGGCCTCGGTGCGCGAGGGGAAGCGATTCGAGCTGGTCCTCACCGACATCAACATGCCGGAAGCCGACGGATTCAGCCTCGTGGAGGCGATTCGCGGCGATGCGGTGATGCGGTCGACGAAAGTCATTGTGCTGACGTCGGGAGACCGCCCCGGCGACATCAATCGTGCGCGCGTTTTGGGAGTCTCGGGGTATCTCGTCAAACCGGTCAAGCAGTCGGAACTGTTCGACGCCATCGTGGCGGCGCTGGGGGTGACGTCCGTCGACCATGAGCCAGACCGACGCGCAGCAACCGAGGCGGCCCCCGCCATTCGTCCCTTGCGGATTCTGCTGGCGGAAGACAGCATTCCGAACCAAAAACTGGCGACCGGGCTGCTCATGAAGTGGGGCCACACGGTGACGGTCGCCGGGAACGGTCGCGAAGCCGTGGCCCTCTGGAAATCGCGCTCGTTCGACCTGATCCTGATGGACGTGCAGATGCCTGAGCTCGACGGGATGCAGGCCACGTCGCTGATTCGCGAGCAGGAGCGCGACGCGGGGCGCGGGGCGCATCTTCCGATCATTGCCATGACCGCGCACGCCATGAAAGGAGACCGCGAACAATGCCTGGCCGCGGGGATGGACAGTTACGTTCCCAAGCCGATCCGCGTGAAAGAGCTGCAGGCCGCGCTGTCGGAGTTCTTCGGATCGCCGCCCGAGGCTGCGATCGGGCGCAGCGAACCTGCGGGACGATCCGATCTGGTCGACTGGCAGGCTGCCCTGGAGACGGTTCAGGGGGATCGCGGGCTGCTCAAAGCGGTGATCGACGCCGTTCTGGCCGAGTGCCCGACTCTGATCGTCCAACTGGAACGAGACGTGGCCGCCGGCGACGCGCCCGGCGTGCGACGCGCGGCCCATACGATCAAGGGATCGCTGCGGACATTCGAATCGGCGCAGGCCGCAGAATTCGCCGAGCAGATTGAGAGCGCGGGGCGCTCCGGCAACTTGTCCGGCGTTCCGGCGCTCGTCCCCGGGCTGAAGAAAGTATTAGACGCCGTGCTGCAGGAGCTGTCGCGGTTCTCAGTCGATGAGAGCTGAGACCGGTAGGTCAGGCTGTGCCTGACGCGATCGACTTTTTTCGGCCATAACGGGTGTCGGGCCAGCGAATTTGGTTGCCACGATCAATCGACGAGGATCGCGAGAGTTGGCCTTGAGTGCCGCGTTTTCGTCGCCGTCCACATTGCGTCAGGCACAGCCTGACCTACAAAGCTACGCGACGTTTTTCTATCGACGTACCGCTACTGGCGACCGCCGGTCTGTTCGATGGCGGCGGGCTCGGTTTCTCTGGCAGCGGCCTGAATTGCGGCCGAGGCGGGCCGATCGGTGCGGCGGCCGACGACCACGCGCGCCCGCGGATAGGGTTCGATGCGCCGGTCGCAGATGATGACGTCGATCGGTTCCCACGCGAAGGGCAACGGGCCTTTTTCCAGCTCGCCGGGGGCGACGCAAAAGTAAGTCACTTCGTCGTCGACGTCAGCCGGCATTCTGGGCACGGGACGCACCGGAACGTCGTCGTTGAAATAAAACACGAACATATGGTGAACCTGTTCGAAGCTGATCAGTTTCGTCCCCTTCGGGAGTTTAGTCTTCAGCCGGGCCACCGCGCCGGCGGTATCGACCGAGACCGATTGCAGCGCCGAGATGCCCACGGTGCAATGCGTCAACGCGAGAAAGCCGGCGATGCTCACCACGGCCAGCCGCCGCGCGCCGGGCGAGTCGGTTCGCAACGAACGCCACGCCAGAACTCCCAGCACCAGGCAGACGGCCGCATAGGCCCAGGCGTGCGCAGCAGGCTGGGCCAGCCAGATGCCGAAGTTCCCCAGCGAAACGACAAGCAACGCAACCCCAGAGGCGATCATCGCCACCGAGCAGGCGCACACGAACGCCTTCCAGAAAGCTTTCCATCCGGAGACGCCGGCCGCCAGCCAGAGCCGGTCTGCGGCCAGCCCGGCCAGAAGCGCGGCACAGGGATACAGCGGCATGAAGTACCGCGGTCGGGCGCCGGGGGGAAGCCAGACTGTCGGAAACGTGACGGCAATACACAGCGTCAGAAACAGATAATACGGGCGCGCCTCGCCGATCAGTTGGCGAAACCGCGGAATGAGCCACACCACCAGCAGCCCCGACCAGGGGAGCATGCAGGCGAAGAGCTCGAAGGGAAAATTGAACAGGTGCTCGCCGACCGAGAACACCGTGGCGTCCATGAAGCGGTGCCCCACGTCGTTCACATACATCCGACCGGCCCCTTCGGGACCGAGCATCCGCACGAAGGGGATCTGCCACGCGCCAAAGATCAGGCAGTACACGGCGATCCCCGCGGCATGGGCCCGCGAGAAAGCCGCGCGCCACTGGCGGGTCCACAACAGATACACGCCGACGACGGTCGCGAAGTAGACCGGCGCCTGCGGCCCCTTGGTGAGCATTCCGAGTCCGACGAACAGGTAGCCCAGACACCACGTGCGAAAGGTTGAACCCCAGCGTTGAAAGCACCAGTGCCAGACGATCAGCGAGCCGCTGACGAAAAACGTGAACAGGGCGTCGGTTTCGCCCATGCGGCCCAGTTCCAGGACCTGACCCATGCTGGCGTATGCCAGGCCGGACGTAAGCGCGCCCAGCGGCGACAGAAACCGGCGCGAGTAGCCGTAAATCATGACGGCCGTCAGCAGCAGCGCCACGTCGCTCGGCAGCCGCAGCGCGACCGCGTCGATTTCGCCACGCCACACTGCAAGCCCCGCAATCAGCCAGTTCTGGAGCGGCGGCCGGCTGAACAACGTCACCCCCTGGCAGCGGGGGACGATCCAGTCGCCGGTCGACAGCATTTCGCGGGCGATCAGTCCACGGCGGGATTCTTCCCCGCGAATCGTCAGATCGGACATTCGCGTAAAGTAAGCCCCCAGCACGAACACGATCAACAAGGCCAGCTCACCTTCGAGCCACCATTTTTTCGGCTTCGTCGTCGAACACTCGGGCGCAACTCCCGGCTGCAATATGGGCATGAGACATCCTTGTCGCGTGGTTCAAACGGCCCTGCCCGATCGCGCCGAAAGTGATCGTTCTTTCTGGAACGAATCGCGTCGGCCGGAAGCGGGTTGAAATCGGCCGAAAGGTATTCGTTCGATGGAGTTCCGTCAATCGCGATTTGAAGGTGTAGGGTGGACTTCAGTCCACACGAAAAACTGTCACGTGGGGACCAAAGTCCCCCCTACTCCACAACGACGGCCCGCGGTGTGTGCCTGCCGCTTTGGGCGCGTATAATTACGCAGCAACGGTTTCCTATTCCAAATTCCGAACTCCGCATTCCGCACTCTCATGTCCCATCCTGTTCTGGCGCGCCTGGGTCTCAATGAAGTCAACAGCGGCGCCGGTTGCGGCGAGTGGATCGCACGCCCCGGCGGACACGAGATCTTGTCGATCAATCCGGCCGACGGAAAGCCGCTGGCGCGGGTCCGAGGTGCGGGGCTGGCCGACTACAACCAGATTGTCGAGCGCGCCCAGGCGGCGTTTCTGAAGTGGCGAATGACGCCGGCCCCGGCACGCGGCGAGATCGTCCGGCAATTGGGCAACGCACTCCGCGACGCCAAAGACGATCTGGGCATGCTCGTCACGCTTGAAGCGGGAAAAATCAGCTCGGAGGGACTGGGCGAAGTCCAGGAGATGATCGACATCTGCGATTTCGCCGTGGGACTCTCGCGCCAGCTCTACGGCCTGACGATGCCCAGCGAGCGCCCTGGACACCGGATGTTCGAACAGTGGCACCCGCTCGGGCCGATCGGCGTGATTACGGCGTTCAATTTTCCGGTCGCGGTCTGGGCCTGGAACGCTGCCATCGCGGCAGTGTGCGGCGATTGTGTCATCTGGAAGCCGTCGACCGAAACGCCGCTGACGGCGATTGCGGTCCAGAGAATCTGCGACCGGGTGCTCGCTGCACACGGCCTGGTCGGTGTCTTCTCGTTGTGCGTGGGCGAGGCCGATCCGGTAGGGATCGCGATGGCCGCCGATCCGCGTTTGCCGCTGATCTCGGCGACGGGGTCTTGCGCGATGGGGAGGAAAGTCGCCGTCGCCGTGAGTGAACGGCTGGGCAGATCGCTGTTGGAACTGGGGGGGAACAACGCGGTGATTCTCGCCGAGAGCGCGAACCTCGATCTGGCGCTGCGGGCTGTGCTGTTCGCGGCCGTCGGCACCGCCGGTCAGCGCTGCACGACGCTGCGGCGGCTGATCGTTCACGAGTCGATCGCCGAAGATTTCACGGCGCGGCTGGTCAGAGCCTATGGCAGCGTGAAGATCGGCGACCCCGCTGAGCCCGGCGTGCTGATGGGGCCCCTCATCAACGAGCGGGCCGTCACGACCATGTTGAGGGCGTGCGAGACGATCGTGGCCCAGGGAGGCAAGATCGTGTACGGCGGAAAGCGGCTCGATCGTGCCGGGTTTTTCGTCGAGCCGACTGTGGCACTCGCCCGCGGCGACATGCCGATCGTTCGCGACGAAACGTTCGCGCCGATTCTGTACGTGCTCACCTACAAGACGCTCGACGAAGCGCTGGTGCTGCACAACGGCGTCGAGCAGGGACTTTCGTCGGCGATCTTCACCGAGCGTGTAACCGAGGCCGAGACGTTTCTCTCGGCGCGCGGCAGCGACTGCGGAATCGCCAACGTGAACATCGGCACCTCGGGGGCCGAGATCGGCGGCGCGTTCGGCGGCGAAAAACAGACCGGAGGCGGTCGCGAAGCCGGCTCGGATTCCTGGAAGAGCTACATGCGCCGTCAGACCTGCACCATTAATGGCGGGGGCGATCTGCCCCTGGCGCAGGGGGTGAAGTTCGACGTGGGCTGAACTTCACATTGACACAATTCTCACGCACGCCTAAACTTCCGCCGCTTCGACCGGGGGGGCGCCTTCCAGTCCGCCGACTCGGCGGGGAGAGTCTCGCGTGCCTGCCCAAATTTCCCGCGCGCTGTTGCACCGCACCGCGCGCCTGGTGGCGCTGGCCGTGTGCTGTGCAGGGTTGGCTGCGTGCTCACTGTTCGAAAGCGCTCCTGAATCGACGCACACGTCGGCGAACAAGCTCCCTTTACTGAGGCCGCCGCCGGGAGCCATGCAGCTTGACGTCGCCTACATCGAATGGCCCGCCGACGACGTGCAGCTCGGGCACGAATTGTGGCGCCATGTCGACCAGGTCGGGCCGATCGAAGCCGATGCCCGCGGGCGGTTGAAGCAAAACGGTTTTCGCGTCGGCGTTGTGGGCACGAATCCTCCCCCTGTCCTGCAGCGGATGATCGGGATGCGTTCCGATTTCGCGCTCGAACCCGAAGCCGAGCAGGCCAAACAGTTTTCGGGCCGCACCTTCATGCTCGTGTCAGGCAGCGAAACCGACGTGCAGGTCAGCAATCCTTACGAAAGCTGCACTCTGGCCCTCAAGCAGGGGGAGCATTCTGAGCCGCGCACCTTTGCCAACGCCGTCTGCAAATACCGCAGCCCGCCGCGCTGAAAAAAGCGCGCGAGCAGGAAACTGACCCAGCGGCCGCGGATTACGCCCCCGCGACGCCGCAGCCCGAGTACCCGATCCAGCGGCTGCTGATCGTTCGCCTGGCAGGCATGGATGATCTCGAGCAGGCGCCGGCGCGATAGACGGTTCGCTCAAAGTTTTCCGCAGAGTGTTTTGCCGCTCGAGAGCAGGGCGTCGCACGCCTGGCCGAGCCGCTCGGCAACACCCTTTTCGGCCGCCTTCAGGTAGCTGCGCGGGTCGTACTGCTTTTTGTCGCCGATTTCTCCATCGATTTTGAGCACACCGGCGTAGTTCTTGAAGATGTGATCGGCCACGGCGCGGGTGAAGGCATACTGCGTGTCGGTATCGATGTTCATCTTCACCACGCCATAACCCAGCGTCTCGCGGATTTCTTCGACGGGCGTTCCCGAGCCCCCGTGAAAGACGAGGTCGAATTCGGCGTCTTTGCCGTGCTTTGCAATCACCGCCTGTTGCCCCTGCTTGAGGATGTCCGGACGGAGCTTGACGGCGCCGGGCTTGTAATGGCCGTGAACGTTTCCGAACGTGGCGGCGAACATATACCTCCCCAAACCGTTCAGGGCGTCGTACACGGAGAGCATATCGTCCGGAGAGGTGTAAAGTTTTTCGCGCGGCTGGTCGGAATGGTCGATGCCGTCCTCTTCGCCCCCCACAACCCCGGCTTCGACTTCCAGGATGATCTCATTTTTCGCGCACTCTTTGAGCAGGTCTTTGGAGAGTTTCATGTTTTCTGCCAGCGGCAATTCGCTGGCGTCGAGCATGTGCGACTGGAACAGGTTGGAGAGGCCCGCGGCTCGGCGGCGAGCCGTCTCGGCGATCAGGGGGCGCAAAAACGTATCGACCTTTTTGGGCTGACAGTGATCGGTGTGCAATGCGATCAGGACGTCGTATTTCGCCGCCAGCTTGTGCGCCGCCTCGGCCAGCACGATCGTCCCCAGCACCATGTCTTTGACGTTGAGCCCCGACACGAATTCTCCCGCGCCGGTCGACAACTGCACGATGCCGTCCGATTTTTTGTCGGCGAATCCCTTGAGGGCGCCGTTCAGCGTGACGATCGATGAGACATTGATTCCCGCGTACGCGTAGCCCCCCGCCTGTGCGGCATCGAGCATCGCAGCATATTGTCTGGGCGTAGCAATCGGCATGACGTCACTTCTACTGTCAATCAGGTAAAAATCCGCAAGCCCATGGGCGGGCACCGACCGTGAGGTTGGTCCCCATGGGTCCGCGCAATCCGCTTTCGCACAGAATCGCCTTGGGGAACTCGACAGATATCAACTTCGCGAGTCACCGACAAGGCATCGCGCGCCGGGACTTGTTAACATCAGCAAATACGCATTTGTGGTTGCGCCGATCGTTGATCGTTTGCGGAGCCCGTCACATGACTCGACGCGAAGTCGCCGCTCTGTGTTGCCGGATGGTGGCGCTATTCTTCCTGGCCTGGGGAGTCACGCAGCTCGTTCTGGTGCTTCCGGCCCTGGGCTCAGCGATCTTGGGCGTGGCTTCCGGGCGATACGGAGTCGTGGAGGGTATTTTCACACCAAAAGTAACGATGTACGGCACTCTCAGTTGCTCTCTGCTTCTGGTGGCGATGGGGATTTCATGGAAGGCCGAAGCAATTTCGCATTTGATGGCCGCTGATGATCCCGCGCCGGTCACAGGTCCGGAGTTCAGCGCCGCGGCGCTGATGCCGGTGGCTTGCGCAGGCGTCGGAATGTTTGCGATCACTAGTGCCATGCCCAACTTCCTGCGCGTAATGACGGCGGTGGTTTTCACTGACTCGACTCTTCGCGAATACTGGGATGACGATGACTGGAGGACCAGCCTGATCTCCGACGGTCTGCTGTTCGCCTGGGGAATCTGGCTGACATTTGGCAGCCGCGGATTGATCCGGCTCATCCTATGGGCCCGGTCGGCCAAACCAGACCACGCACCCGACGCCGAGCAGGCGCTACCGTCGCCGCCGCCAACTTCGGCAGGCTGAACCGCAACTCGTCAGGCGGCGCTACGCGACCGTCACCTGCGCATCGAGATATACGTCCTGGATGGCGTTCAGCAGTTTGACGCCGTCGGCCAGCGGGCGCTGGAAGGCCTTGCGGCCGCTGATCAGGCCCATTCCGCCGGCGCGCTTGTTGATGATGGCGGTCCGCACCGCTTCGGCCAGGTCGGATTCGCCCGACGACGCGCCGCCGGAATTAATCAGCCCGATGCGGCCCATGTAACAGTTCGCGACCTGATAGCGACACAGGTCGATTGGGTTTTCGGTCGTCAGCTTTTCATAAACGAGCGGCGACGTCTTGCCGAACTTGAGCGCGTTGTATCCGCCGTTGTTCTCAGGGAGCTTTTGCTTGATGATGTCGGCCTGAATCGTCACGCCCAGGTGATTGGCCTGCCCCGTCAGGTCGGCGGAAACGTGATAGTCCTTTTCAGCCGTGCTGAATTTCGGATTACGCAGGTAGCACCACAGGATCGTCGCCATCCCCAGCTCGTGCGCCTTGTCGAAGGCCTCGGAAATCTCGACGATCTGGCGGGCCGATTCCTCCGAACCAAAATAGATCGTGGCGCCGATCGCCGCCGAACCCATCTCGAACGCCCGCTCGACTGTGCCGAACAGGATCTGGTCGTGCTTGTTGGGATACGTCAGCAGCTCGTTGTGATTGATCTTTACGATGAACGGGATTTTATGCGCGTAGCGCCGGGCGACCGCTCCCAGAACCCCGAACGTCGACGCGACGCCGTTGCAGCCCCCTTCGAGCGCCAACTTGACGATGCCCTCGGGATCGAAGCAGACGGGGTTCTTCGCGAACGAGGCCCCGGCCGAGTGCTCGATTCCCTGGTCGACCGGCAGAATCGACACGTATCCGGTTCCTGCCAGACGTCCCGCCGAAAACAGCCGCTGCAGGTTTGTCAGCACGCGCACGTTGCGGTCGCTGGCACTGAAAATGCGGTCGACGAAATCCGGCCCTGGCAGATGCAGCGACTCGCGCGGGATTGTCTGGCATTTGTGATCGAGCAGCGACTTGGCGCTGCTGCCGAGCAACTCCGTCCAATGACTCATGATCGCCCTCAAATTCGAGATGTACGAAACGCAGGTTCCGCGGCCCGGTCGGGACTCAAGTCGGTTCGGGAGGCCTCATCATTGCTCGTTCGACCGGATGGAATCAAGCCATCCGTTTTGAGTTTCCATCCAGGCAGCCGTATCCTTGGCCCTTGAAGAATCGACACTCGGGTCAGGTGCCCCCAATCCAGGCGCAAGCCGCCCGGACGATGCCGCGAGCGAAAAGCGGTAGCCGAAATCGTGTGTCTGAGCGTCACAGTGGATTTCTTGAGCTGGCGGGAGTATGCTGTCGCCCGCGAGATTTGGCGCACTCGCGCCCGTGGTATACCGTTTGCCATATCCGCGGAATATCACGGAAAAACTGGCGATTTCCAGCCGAAACAGGATCGGCCAAGGCGAGGATTGCCTGGAGATCGCGCAGCCCATGCATAGAGTCTGTGCATTTCGAGTCGCCGTGACTCGTCGTTTTTCCGCTGGATTCGTTAAACCACTGGCGCTCGTTTCTTCTCACCCTGGTTTCGCTCACTTTGTAGAAGGAGATGAATGATGAAGCCCAAAGAGTTCTTCGACTTTGCGAAGACGCACAAGGCCGAGATGATCGACCTGAAGTTCGTCGACATGCTCGGCACCTGGCAGCATTGCAGTTATCCAATCGAGGAATTCGACGAAAAGACTTTCGAAGACGGTGTCGGCTTCGACGGCTCTTCGATCCGCGGTTGGCAGGCCATCAACATGTCGGACATGTTGGCCATTCCCGATGCCGCGACCACGAAGCTCGATCCGTTCTTCAAAGAGCCGACCGTCAGCGTGATCGCCAACATTGTCGACCCGATCACCCGGCAGGAATACACGCGCGACCCGCGGCACATTGCCCGCAAAGGCGTAGCGTACCTCAAACAGACGGGCCTGGCCGACACGGCCTTCATCGGTCCCGAGCCCGAGTTCTTCATTTTCGACGACGTGCGCTTCAAGTCGGGAATGAACGGCCAGATGTACGAAGTAGATTCGTCGGAAGCGGCGTGGAACACGGCCAAGGCGCAGGGGAGCTCGCTCGATTCGATCGTTCCCAACCTGGCCTCGAAGATTCCCGTCAAGGGGGGCTACTTCCCCGTCAGCCCGCAGGACACTCTCTCGGACATCCGCGGAGAGATGGTGTACACGATGCGGAAGCTGGGCATCGTCGTCGAAGCGCACCACCACGAAGTGGCGACGGCCGGCCAGTGCGAAATCGACATGAAGTTTATGGACCTGGTCAAGATGGCCGACCAGATGATGTGGTACAAGTACATTATCAAGAACGTCGCCCGCCGCCACGGGAAGACGGTGACCTTCATGCCCAAGCCGATCTTCGAAGACAACGGCTCGGGGATGCACACGCACTTCTCGCTGTGGAAAGGCGGCCAGCCGCTGTTCGCCGGTGAAAAGTACGCCGGCATGAGCGATATGGCACTGAACGCGATTGGCGGTGTGCTGAAGCACGCCCGCGCGATCCTGGCGTTTGCCGCTCCGACGACGAACTCATACAAGCGGCTCGTGCCGGGGTTCGAAGCGCCGGTGAACCTCGCCATGTCGCAGCGGAACCGCTCGGCGTCGGTTCGGATTCCGATGTACTCGTCGAACCCCAAGGCCAAGCGGTTCGAGTTCCGCTGCCCCGATCCGAGCAGCAATCCGTACCTGACCTTTGCGGCGATCCTGATGGCCGCCCTTGACGGAATCCAGAACAAGATTCCGCCGGGAGAGCCGCTCGATCGCGACATCTACGAGATGAGCCCGGAGGAGCTGGCCAAGACCAACAAGACCCCCGGTTCGCTCGAAGAAGCGCTGGAAGCGCTGGAAGCCGACTTCGCCTTCCTCACGAAGGGCGACGTCTTCACCGAAGATATGATCCAGGGTTGGATCAGTTGGAAGTGAGAAAAAGAAATCGACCCGATGCGGCTCCGCCCGCACCCGTTCGAATTCGCACTTTACTACGACAACTAACGCCGCACCGGCGTGACTGTTACGCGGAATGTGCCGTTTGAAAACTGTGATCCCCTGCGGAAGTTCGCTTTCGCAGGGGATCTTACTTTCACACGCAATGCACGACACAACCGCGTTGTGGCGACACTTGCCCACGCTCGGTGAATGTGTTGCAATACGGTCCGCGATTCGTGCCTGCGCAAAAGACTTTCCTCTCTCGCGACGTTCATGCCCAAGACGAAAAAGAACGAGCAGCCCCTCACCTACAAGTCCGCCGGGCTGGATCTGAATCTTTACGACGAAGCCATGGCGCGGCTCCCCGCGCTCATGCAGCAGACCCGCACGCCCCGCGTCATGGACCTGCCCGGCGGGTTCGCGGGGCTGTTTCGGCTGGGCAAATCGCGCAAGTTCGACCGGAATTACAGCGACCCGGTTCTCGTCTCGGGAACCGACGGCGTGGGAACCAAGCTGAAGGTCGCCGCGCTGGCCGAATCGTACGAAACGGTCGGCATCGACCTGGTCGCCATGTCGGTGAACGACTGCCTGTGCCTGGGGGCCGAACCGCTGTTCTTTCTCGACTACCTGGCGATCCCGAAAGACGATCCCGATCAGGTCGCCCGGCTCGTCGCAGGGGTCTGCTCGGGCTGTGAACAGGCCGGGTGCGCGCTGCTCGGCGGCGAGACCGCCGTGATGCCCGATCTGTACGCCCCCGGCGATTTCGACCTGGCGGGATTCTGCGTCGGCGTGGTTGAGCGCAAGCGGATCATCAACGGCAGCCGGATCAAGCCGGGCGACGTGGTGCTGGGCCTGGCGTCCGCCGGTTTGCATTCGAACGGTTTCAGCCTGGTACGCAAGGCGGTCTTCGAACGCGCCAGGCTGAAGATCGACGACGAAGTCGCCGACCTGGGGCAGACCGTGGGGCAGGCGCTGCTCGTCCCCACGCGGATCTATGTCAAGCCGATTCTCGACGTGCTCAGCAAGAAGCGCGGCAAGCCGCTGATCCGCGGGATGGCCCATATCACCGGGGGCGGGATCGCCGATAACCTCGAGCGCGTGCTGCCCGCTTTCTGCCGTGTGAATATTGACCGCTCGGCGTGGAGCACGCCTGTGATTTTCTCGTGGCTGGCGAAGATCGGCCACATCGACCGCGAAGAGATGTTTCGCGTATTCAACATGGGGATCGGGTTCACGGTCGTCGTTCGGCCGCGCGACGTAGCCGACGTTCAGAGCCGCCTGGCCGACCATGCGATCGCGACGTGGGTGCTGGGCACGGTGGAAGCCGGCCAGCGCGAAGTGAAATACGTGAACTGACCCATTTCAAAATTCGGTTTTCGGAATTCGGATTTGACAGTACAGTCTGCCCCAAGCCCACGGGCGGCGCCCCGTGGGTATCGCGTTCGAAATGACTGAAAACGTTCGATTGAAACGCCCGCATTATGGACGCGTGTTTGCGACGTTCTTTCGCAACTCGCTCGTTCGCGAAATGGCCTTTCGCGGGAACTTCCTGATCGAGATCGTGACGAACGCGTTCTGGTTCGCGGCGCAACTGGTGTTCTTCGCGATCATCTTCGGCAATGTGCAGTCGATGAACGGCTGGACCCGTTACGAGTACTTCGCGTTTATGGCGACGAACATGATCGTCAACACGGTGATGGAAGCGTTCTTCATGCCCAACTGTGCGAACTTCAGCGAGCTGATCCGCACGGGCAATCTCGATTTCGCATTGCTCAAGCCGATCGACACGCAGTTCCTGATCTCGTTCGAAAAGCTCGACCTGGGCGCATTGTTTCATCTGCTGCTGCCCGTGTCGCTGCTGGGGTACTCGCTGCACCAGCTCGAATGGCCAATCGACCCGCCGGCGGTCGCCGCGTACCTGGTGCTGGTCGCGCTGGGGATCGCCTTTTTCTACAGCCTGATGATCATGCTGGCGTCGACGAGCGTCTGGCTCGGCCGAAACCAGGGGCTGTACGAGTTCTGGTTTTACATCACGGTGTTCGCCCGTTACCCGAGAAACATCTACGGCGGGTCGCCCGCCGGCGCCGTGCTGCAATTCGTGTTCTCGTATCTGATCCCGATTCTGCTCGTGATCACGGTGCCGGCAGAAGTTGTGGTGGGCAAGCCGCTCGGCACTTCGCCAATCATGCTGGTGACGGCGGCCGCCGCGATCGTCGGGCTGTTCGTGTCGCGGCGCGTGTTCTACTTCGCCCTCAAAAGCTACCGGAGCGCCAGCAGCTAGGCCGGGGCAGGCTCTTTTTCGGGGAGCGGTTCTTTGATCGGCTGCACGAAATAGGTGCGCTTGTGCTTGGCGGCCAGTTCAACAGCGCGAGCTTCAGCCCCTTCGCGGTCGGCAAAAGGGAAGCGGCCTTCTTCTTTCATGCTGCTGCTGAAAACGCCCCACACCAGCCGCTTGCGGACGACCACCTTGGCCTTCGAACGCTTGGCCTTCGGCGCCTTCTTCTTGGGCTCTTTGGTTTTTTTCTTGTCGGCTGCAGCGCCTTCGCCAGACGACTTTTCCTGTTTTTCTGCCGCGTCGGCCTGCTCGCGCAGCTCACGAATGTTGCGTGTTCTCTTTGCCATGGGACGTGACGATTCTCCTTGATAATCGGCGAAAAACGCTCGTTTGATTCGAGTCAGTATGATAACGACCGGAGTGTCCGCCGGCTACCGTTACATGAGGTCTCGCCCGGCAGGCGGGACTTACTTTGACTGATCGGCAATGCAGCGTTCGCACCATAGGGCGGCGGCGAACAGGCCCGGCTCGCCGTGCGGGCGGCCGACGAGCTGGATCGCCAGTGGCAGCCCCTCAGGAGACAGCGAATTGGGGAATGAAACAGTCGGCAGACCGGTATAGCTCCATGGCGAATTGAAGCTCGGGTCTCCGGTCGTCTCGGGCGCAGGGGCCGGGCCCGCCGCGGCTGGCAAGACCAGCACGTCCACATCGTGCATCGCTTTCACGACGGCCGGCGTCAGCGCCTGCTGATGGCGCCGGGAGCGATCGTAATCTTCGTCGCTCACCTGCAGTCCTTCTTCTACGATTCCGCGAATGCAGGGCAAGTACTCGGGCAAGTGTTCGGCGAAAAACGGGCGATGGTGGTTGGCGATTTCGCGCGTCATGACAGTGCGGTGACAGCGAAACACATCATCGAATTCCACGGGAAGCGCGACGTCCCGAATGCTGGCCCCGAACTGCGAAAGTTGGTCGAGCGCTGCATCGAACGCCGCCAGTGCAGCAGGCTCGGCCTTCTGATCGAATGGGCCTCGCAGTCGCCCCAGTTTGACGGACGCGGCACATTGAAAGGGACCAGTTCCCCCGGTCGCCGAGTTCGCGGTGCGCCAGGCGGTACTGCAGGCTGGATCGACAAGGACTTCGAGCAGGATCGCCAGGTCTGTGACTGTCCGGGCAATGGGTCCTCCGTGGTCGAGGCTCGGCGACAGCGGATAAACCCCTTTCAGGGGGACGAGGCCAAATGTCGGCTTGCAACCGGCGACACCGCAAAACGCCGCTGGCCGGGTGATCGACCCGCCGGTCTGCGAACCGATCGCCCCCAGGCACATTCCGCTCGCGACGGCGGCTGCCGATCCGCTCGATGATCCGCCGGGCGTTCGATCGACATTCCACGGATTGCGCGTCGGGGGCGGGTCGAAGCAGGCAAACTGCGTGGTAACCGTTTTACCTAGAATGACCGCCCCGGCGCCGCGCAGGCGTTCGACGATCGGCGCGTCGACGGTGGCCACGGCATTGGCCAGCCACGGCGCGCCGGCCGCAGTCGGCAGACCGGCAATGTCAACCAGGTCCTTGATGCCGATCGGAATTCCGTGCAGCGGCCCGCGGCGCCAACCGGCGGCCAATTCCCGGTCGAGCTCGCGCGCCCGGGCGAGCGCCCCGGCGCGATCGACGCTGACCCAGGCCTTGACCTGCGGCTCGCGCTCGTCGATTCGAGTTAGGCACGCCTCGACGACGCTGGCACAGGAGCATTCTCGGGCTTCGATCGCGCGGCCGATTCCTGCAATCGTCTCGCTGGCCAGGGGGTGCAGTCGCATGGTGCGTTGTCTCGATGATCGAATCGCCGAAACGGGAAGGCCGGCCTCGCCGCTCGACTATTTCGCGTCTGATTTCGTTTCGGTGGCGCGCCTGCCGCGCCCGCGATCGAATAGCCCGCGCGAACTCGACTTCGGCTGGCCGATTTTCTGCAGGGCTTCGCTTGCCGACTTGTGGACGCTCGCGTCGGAATCTTTCTTGAGGGATTCGAGATCGGGAACGGCCGGTCGGGCATCGGAACCCAGTGCGCCCAGGGCCTGGGCCGCCTCCTCCCGGGTTCGCGCGTCAGAGCTCTTGAGGCCCCACCGCAGCGCTTCGAGGCACTTGCCTGCCAGGCCCGGCCGGTCCGGCTCGACATTGACCAGCGCCCAGGCACTGGCGAACTGCAGCAACGGATCGGAGTCGAGCAGATTAACCTCGAGCAATGGTGCAGTCACCTTCGCCGGAGGACCGATTCTCCCGACGGCGTAACTGGCCGCATATCGCACTGGATATACCGGATCGGCCAGCGCCTTGATAACTCCCGGCAGCGCATCGGCCGCATCGGGGCCGATCGCCGCCACAGCCGACAGCAGCGCCCCGCGAACTGCCGGTTCAGGATCGGCCAGTCCCGCGGTGAGGTGCGGTACGGCCGGCGCGGCTTTCTTGCCGACGGCGGCCAGCGCCAGGGCCGCTTCCTGCCGTACCGACGCCGATGAGTGCCCGAGAAGCTCAACCACGCCTTTCATCGCCGAATCAAAGAAAAAGGGAGAATCCGGATTGAGGGTTAGTACTGCGATGGGCGCTACGATCGACAAGTCGGAAGACCCCGACTCCGTTGTCATCACGCGGACGAGCGGCGGAACGGCCTGCCTCGCACCGATGTGCGCCAGCGCCCAGGCCGCGTAAGCCCGCAATTCACTCTTTTCATCAGTCAGGGTCCTCAGAAGCGCGGGAACGGCATCGTCGGCCGCCGGCCCGATCCGCGCCAGTGACAGGATGATCTCGCTTCTCAGCGCGGCGGGAAGATCGGGTTTCGCCAGCAGGGCGACGAACGGACGCACGGCAGGTCGCGCCGCGGCGCCGATGTCACCCAATGCCACGACCGCCGTCTCGCGGAGCTTTTCGTCGTCGAGCAGAGCGATCAGGGGGTTCACCGCCTTGCCGCCGATCTGGCTGAGGGCCCAGACGGCATGCCATTTCACGGATTCCGATTCGTCGGCCAGCGCCGCGACGAGCGCCGGGATGGCAGGCCGCGACTCCGCCCCGATCTTGCCGAGCGCCCGGGTCGATTCGACCCGGATTTTCTCGTCGCGATCCTTGAGCGCCGCGGCGATGTCGCTGACGGCGTCGGCCGCACCGGGGCCGATATCTGCCAGCGCGCGCACGGCACTCAAACGGATCGTCGAGCTTTTGCCATACAGCAGTTTTCTCAACTGGGGCAGCGCGGCATCCGCACCCGGACCGATCGAGCCGAGGGCCGCGGCCGCCTGCACGACGAGCGACTCTTTATCGGATTGAAGCGCTTTGATCAGCGCCGGGACAGCCGGCGCCGCATGACGGCCCATCAGCGCAAGGGCCATCGCGGCGCGGCCGGCTGATTCAGAATCTTTCGCGTACGCTTCTACAATTGCCACCAATTGCGGCACGGCGATCAGTCCG
Source organism: Planctomycetia bacterium (assembly GCA_016200145.1). GTDB lineage: Bacteria > Planctomycetota > Planctomycetia > Planctomycetales > Planctomycetaceae > JACQFH01. Next base: position 16,366 of record JACQFH010000191.1, read on the forward strand.
GCTGATCCGAGGGTCGCGGCGGCCTCGTCGCGGGACTGCGCATCTCCGGAGGTCATGGTGTGGACGAGCACGGGAATCGCCTGCTTCAGCTCCTCGCGATCGGGAGGCAGAATGTGGAGCAGGGCCCGGCACGCCGCCAGCGACAGGGCGGAATCTTCCCCCAGCATGAATCCCAGCAGGTCAGGGGCGGCATCACCCGCAGCACCGCCGATGGCCCCGAGCGCGTCAATCGCGCCGCCGAACCGAGACGAATCGTCTCCTTTCAGGAGGTCGATGAGGGCCGGAACGGCATCGCCCGCGCCGCGCCCGATTTGTCGCAGCGCGACAAGGGCCTGCGCCTGCACTTCGAGGTTCTGGTCGGAAAGGGCCGATACAAGCGCCCGAACAGCCGGCGCCGCCCCAGGGCCCAGCCTGCCCAGCGATTCAGCCGCCTGCAGGCGCCGCTTCACATTGACGGAACGAAGCTCCCGAATCAGTTCAATGACGCCCGTGTCTTCGGCGCGAATCGTGATCGGCAGGGCCAGTACGAACAGCGCTATGAGTGAAAGCAGTCTGGGCATGGTTTGCCTTCCACAAATTGACCCGTCAAACGCGTCGAACCGCCAACGAGACTGACTTGAGTGACATGCTACTCAACACGACGGATTCGTGACAGACCAGTGCACGCGCGTCCCGCTTTTCCAATCTGCAGCATCGGTCCCGCAATCAAATGACAAATCACCGGTCACCAAGAGGGGGAGACCAGGAGATAAGATGCGCCGATTCAAGTCATCTCCTTGTCTCCCCCTCTCCTTGTCTCCTTGTCTTCACTCCCCAGTTACGTACGTCCCGGGTGGTTTTACACTTCTGGCACATACAGGACTTCAGGTTCCACGACGCCCGGTTCATACAGGACCAGGCCGCCGCGCGGGTCGTTCACCCGCACGACGCAGTCGGGTCGCCCCTGGTGCTGCCGTGCCAGAATTGCCTCGAGCGCCTGCACGGCGGCGACGGTCTGCCGGTCGGCCGATAAATCGTTGTAGGTGAGCTGTTCCATTTCCAAACGGCGTGCGGCGCGGTTTTCGGCCGGTCCGCCGAACTCGACCCATGCCGCTTCGCGAACGAATCGTTCGAGNCGAATCGTTCGAGCACTTCGACGCCATAGCCTCGCTGCGACCGCTCGCCCCACGGTTCGAGGAAACGGGCGCTGTAATGATTATTGATCGTGTTCTTGATGCTGATCGGAGTTTGTCCTTCAATCGTGCATTCAACTCCCCGCTTCCGCGAATGGCCGTTCCAGACGCCATTGTCGAACCGGAACTGCACTTCCTGCTCTACATAACCGGGGAAGTTGTCGGGAGTCACCCACGAAGTGTGGATATCGAAGGCGGCTTCGCGGGCAGGTTTGGTTTGGGCACCAGCCTTGTCGACCGAGTCAGTCTTCGAGCCGCGCGCCTTCCCCTGCCCCCGCCTTGCTAAGTCGGGGAGGTCAGATGCCGCTAAGCGGGGGAATTCGTAGATCAACCGGAGTTGACAACTGTCCCAGGTGGGACCGTCTGACGGGCCGACGATGCCACGCTGGCCGGTCGCCGAGATCGTTTTCAGCCGCCCACCGAACGTGAAGTCAATCAGCTTGATGTAGTGTACAGCGACGTAAGTGCCGGGATTGCGGCCGCTGATCCACTCGGCGAACTGGCTGCCCGAAATGCTTCGGGGTTCGAGGAGCGAGCAATAACCGTTGTTCACGTGCTGCAGGACGCCATCTGCGATGAAAGTGCGGAGTTTTTTATGGTCGGGATCGAGGAGCTTATGGTACACGACCTTCGCCAGCACGTTGTTCCGGCGCGCCAGCGTCGTCAGCTCGTCGAGCTGTTCGAGAGATAACACCGAAGGCTTTTCGACGAGCAGATGGACTCCGGCGGCGAGGATTTTGCGGGCTGCCTCGAAATGGCGGTCGTCGGGCGTTGCGACGCACGCAAACTTGACGCCGGCCGGGAGCAGCCGATCGACCGCATCGCTTCCCGTGAAGCTCTCGAACCGGGCAATACGATCGCCCGCAGACTGACGGTATTTTTCGGCACGCGATCCGGTCCGCGACGCGACGGCGACCAGGGGAACTTCGACCGCTCCATACCGCCGATCATAAAGCCCTTCTGAATGCACGCGCTCGAAGAAGGGACGGTATGTGTCGTCGAAAATCATCCCCGTGCCGATCATTCCGGCACGCAGAACGTGGGAGACGCCGCCCGTCGCAGTGGAATTGCTCATGCGGGCCAGTTTATCACGGCAGGTGGGGAGGATCGAGGATGGAGGATCGAAGATCGAGGGTGGAAATAGAAGGGAGAGGAGACCCCTGCCGGTTCATCCGCTATCCTCTATCTTCCCTCTCTTCACCGTCCTCCGCTTCGCCGGCAGTCACCTTGACACGATTCGACACCAGACATAACCTACGCCCCAACATTGAGCTTGCGTCCCGAAACTCTGGTGCGAATGGAGTCGCCGATGAGCGAGGCAACTACTGCGGGCGGTCAGGAATCCGGTCCGGCCCCCGTTCCGCTGATCGATCTGGTCGCGCAGCATCACGAGATCGAATCTGAGGTGACCGCCGCGGTCTGCCGGGTCTTCGCCGAACAGCGGTTCATCCTGGGGGACGAGGTCGCCGAGTTGGAATTCGAGCTGGCCGGCTATTGCGACGCCCGCGAGGCGATCGGCTGCGCATCGGGGACCGACGCCCTGCTCCTGGCGCTGATGGCCCTCGAAATCGGGCCCGGGGACGAAGTCATCACCAGCCCCTACAGCTTTTTTGCGACCGCCAGTTCGATCTACCGGTTGGGGGCCACACCGGTGTTCTGCGACATCGACCCAGCGAGCTTCAATCTTGATCCACACGCCGTCGCCGAGGCGATGTCGCCACGAACAAAGGCGATCATGCCGGTCCACCTGTTCGGCCAGTGCGTCGAAATGGAACCGTTGTGGCGCATCGCCGCCTCGGCCGGAATCCCCATCGTCGAAGACGCCTGTCAGGCGATCGGCGCAGAATACCAGAAACGGCGTGCCGGCGTCCTGGGAACGCTTGGCTGTTTCAGTTTCTTCCCCACGAAAAACCTGGGAGGCGCGGGCGACGGCGGTCTGATCACCACCGACGACGCGTCGCTGGCATCGCGCGTCCGCAGGCTGCGCGTACATGGCGAAGCCGGCCAGTACGACCACATCGAAGTCGGTCTCAACAGCCGTCTCGACGCCGTGCAGGCGGCCGTGCTGCGAATCAAGCTGCGCCGGCTCGACTCCTGGACGGCGGCCCGGCAGCGAAACGCCCGCCGTTACGAGGTGCTGTTCGACGAATACGGACTGCTCGACTGCATCACTCTGCCCGGAACGCAGCACGACCGGCGGCACGTTTACAACCAGTATTGCGTGCGCGTCTCCAGCGGCCAGCGCGACAAAGTGCTGGCGGGCTTGCGCGAGCGCAAGATCGGCTGCAGTGTGTACTACCCGAAACCGTTGCACCTGCAGACGTGCTTCGCCGACTTGGGTTACCACGCAGGCGACCTGCCTCACGCCGAACAGGCATCGCGCGAAAGCCTGGCGCTGCCGATTTATTCAGAACTGACGGAAGAACAGCAGGAACGCGTCGTCCAGGGGATCGCCCAGTCGCTGGGCCGCACCCCGCAGCGCAGCCTGCGCGGCCGGATCCCGCGACCGAAGTTTCTGTCGTCGGGCATTCGTACCGGCGCCGCGGAACGGACTTCGGAGTACTAAGTACTCAGTACTCAGTACTCAGGCGCAAGACCGCGATCGTTCCGTTGCCATTGACCGTCACCAGGTGCCGGCCGTCCGGACTCCATAAGACGCGGTGCACGATGCCGCGCGGCGGGCCCAAGACGACGACGCGATCGGGTTCTTCGCGAAAACGCCGCGACTGCGGCTCGTTCCACAGCCAGACGCACCCTTCGTTCCCGACTGCTGCGAGCGCGGTTCCCGCGGGATGCCAGGCAAACGTACTGGGGCTGCCGGCGGCCGTCGACAACTCTGCGGCGATCTTGCCGCTGTCGACGTTCCATACCACCACTCGCTCGCCGGCAGGAGCTGCGAGGAATTCTCCATCGGGACTGAAGACCAGCTCGCGGCACACCGCGCCCGCCTTCGCAAATGGCTTGCCCGCCTCGGCTTTCAAGTCCCAGAGAACGACCGACTGATCAATGCAAGCGGCGGCAAGTCGCCGGCCGTCGGGATGAAACGCCAGAGCCGTGACGCGGTCGGTAGAATCGTCGAGGTCGTATTGCACCTTTCGCCGCACCATGTGCCAGATCGTCACGAGCCGACTGTCGCCGGCAATCGCCAGCAGTTGCGAGTCGCTGCTGAAAGCAATTGACCGTACCGTGCCGGCCAGTTTGTCTTCGAGCGTCAGCTCTCGCGAAGCGCGCGGGTCCCACAACCGCAGTGACGTACGGAAGAATCCCCAGCCGCCAAAACCGGCCAGCAGTCGACCGTCGGGACTGAACGCCAGCGAATCGAGCTCCGATGTTCCTGATCCAATCGTGCGTTCGGAATTCCCGGTGGACACGTCGACGAGCTCGATCCGATCGCCGCTGCGGGCCGCCAGCCAGCGGCCGTCGGGGCTGAGGTCGGCCGGGCCCAGCCGGATCGGCGACGCCACGCGTTCGGCAGCCTTCTCGTTCGACCAGAACTGAACGACGCCGGTTTTTGATCCTGTCAGCAGTGAGTCGCCATCGGCTGTGAACGCGAGCGCAGCCAGCGGACCGGCCGTGTTCAAGACGCGCACACCGGTTCCCGCCTCCAGGTTCCACAACCGCAGCTCCCCAACGGCTGCGTCACAACCGGCAAGCCAGGTTCCGCCAGAGCTGACGGCGGCCAGTTCTGGCACGTCGACGAGCGTGCGGATTTCCTCTCCGGATTCGAGACTCCACAGAATCGCCCGCCCGAGCCGCTTCGAGACGATTGATTTCCCCTGCTCGCGAAACGCCAGCGGATAGCCCCCTTCGTCAAACGTTCGCTGAGTTTCGCCGGTCCGGGTGTCCCACAAGACGAGGTCGCCGGCAGAGGTCCCCGCCGCCAGAAATGCGCCGTCCGGGCTGAACGCCGGGTGCTGAGCATTCGGAAATCGGCGGCGTTCCTGCCCGCTGGCGACGTCCCACAGCAGCACGCTCACATCGGTGCCGAACGACGCCAGCATCCGCCCGTCGTCACTGAATGTTATCCCGCGCAGGTCGCCAGACGCGTGCCCCTGCATCGTGCGCCGCAGTTCGCCGGTCTGTGCGTCCCAGAGTGCAATCTCCTGCCGGGCCGCGCGGCCAGCGATCAGTTTTCCGTCGCGGCTGAAGGCAATCGGCGCTGCCGTTTCCACCAGCACCGAGGCCTGCGCACCAGTTTCGGCATGCCACAGCGTCACCGGCCCGTCGGCCCCGGCAATCGCCAGCAGATCGCCGATCGGGCTGAACGCCAGCTCGGTGGGCGCGACCCGCGAGACGATGACGTGCAGCCGCCGGCCTTCGGCCGCGTCGAAGATCTGCACCGTTCCATCAAGGCTCGAGGCGGCCAGCAGCCGCCCGTCATGACTGGCCG
>JACQFH010000173.1 GCA_016200145.1 Planctomycetia bacterium
AGGAGATGATGATCGGCTACGTCGACTACGTCTCAGCAGAGCCGGACGTGGCGAAACAATAGGCCGATCGCGCAACGCCAGGAGCCCGTTGAAAAATGGGGGATAGGCTTCCAGCCTGTCGTGATTTCGCGAGGATTCACAGGCTGGAAGCCTATGCCACGGTGTTTTTCAACAGGCTGCGATGTTGTCACACGACAGATTGCATCCGCCCGACTTCGGTCGTCCTGCGTAACTGCTGGTCGCGGCGGCGCTGTTTGTCTTCCACTCGCTTTTTGCGGGCCTCGCTGCGTTTGACCTTTTCCGGATCGCGCGGCGGATGCTTGACGCAAGCAGGCAGAAACAGTGCGGCGACCAGCACCACGATGAGCTTTTTCATGTGAGGCGCATCGGTCGTTCGCAGAGTGTTCTTGAATAGCGCGATTGATTCTCAACGTGGATTTGGGGAAATGGTCCGGAATTGCGGATCGGCCGGTTTGCAACAGAGGCCGGTGGCGGCAGACTACTCGGTCTGCCAGACGATCGGCTCGGATTTCAGCTTGTGGATATCGGTCGCGAACTCGGTGATTTCGATCGACTGGTTCACGTCCACGTCGCGAAACACCTGGGTCGTGCCGCTCGTCGGCCAGTGGACTTCGAGCTCGGCGATGCGGTCGGCAGGCCCCAGCCCGATCGTCTGTTCGAGGGGATTCGCGCCAAAGCTGCTGCCCGAAGAAATATGGCGGTGCACGGTGAGGGGCGCGGGGCCGGCGACGACGATCTTGATTCGCGCGCCGATGGCAGGTCGATTGGTCTGGCGGCCGACCAGCTTGAGCGTGATCCAGCGATTGGCATGTCCGGGGTTCTGGAACAGGACGTCGTGATACCGATCGCCGATCGCCGGTCCGCCGAGCTGGATGAAGACGTCGACGTTTCCGTCGCGATCCCAGTCGCCGCACGCGACGCCGTGCCCTTTTTGCAGGTTTCCAGTCCGCGACGTGCCGGTGACGTCGGCGAACCTTGCGCCCGCGACGTTTTTGAACATGCGATTGGGCACCAGGAAGTCGTAGCCCGGCGCGCCGGTTCCCAGGTACATGTCGAGGTATCCGTCGTTGTCGAGATCTGCAAAGTTGCAGCCCATTGTCCCCAGCACCATGTCGAGGCCGGCTGGTCTAGTGCGGTCTTCGAAGCGCTCACCCCGGACATTGTGAAACAGCCGGTTCGAGCTGAATTCGAACGGCTCTCCCAGCATGCCCTTCACGACGCCGCCGATGCTGCGGAAATAGGAGGTGGCGAAGATGTCGAGCCAGCCGTCGTTATCGTAATCCCAAGCCCAGCAGGGAAAGCCCTCCTGTGGCCCGTCGATTCCCATCGCGTCCGAGACGTCGGTGAACGTGCCATTGCGATTATTGTGGAACAGCCGCCCTGTCCCCTCGAGATTGTTGAGAAACAGATCGGGAAAGTCGTCATTGTCGTAATCGAGCCAGATCCCGGCTTTGCAGAAGGCCTTCGGGTCCTGCTGCACACCGGCTTGCCGCGCGACTTCGACAAATGTGCCGTTCCCCTCGTTGTGGTACAGGCGATTGACCTGCCGCTCGCAGGCGATGAACAGATCGAGCAGGCCGTCGTTGTCGTAGTCGGCCCAGGCGCAGGAGTTGGAATTCAGCGGTTCGCCCAAGCCCGCTTCGCGTGTGACATCGGTGAACCGGCCGTCTCCGTCGTTGCGCAACAGGCTGGGGCGCACGGGAAGGATGAACCAGGCGCCGCGCGGGATGAAAATGTCCATCAGGCCGTCGTTGTTGAAATCGGTCTGGCCGCAGTTCAGTCCGCCGAGCTGTGCGGCGACGCCTGCCGGGTCGGTCATTTCGACGAATTTGCCGTCGCCCCCATTCCGGTACAGCCCCATGACGGCATTAGCATCAATGGAAGTCACAGCCACGTCGAGCAGACCGTCGCCGTCGAAGTCTTCCATGAGGCCGCCTCCCGACTGATTGAAGCGATTGAGACCGACGACGTGGCCGATGTCGCGGAAGGTGCCGATGTTGAATTCGGATTCGCGGAAATGTTCGAGCGAAACGACGAACCGGGGATCGACCCCCTGGGGATGCTCGCCCAGCGTCATGTGCGCCAGATTGAGCCCCCACCGGACACCCAGGTCGTCCGGGAACTGCTCGAGGTACTCGGTGAAGTGCACGATTGCCTGACGCGACCCGGCCGGGATTGTGTGCACGGCCGATGGGGCAATGGGGATGATGCACGAACTTTCGCCGCGACACATGACACAGTTCTCGTTCTCGCCGCGCCTCATCGAAGCGACCGCCTGCAAGTGAATGATCGTGTACAGCCAGTCGCGGGCAAGTTCGTCGTCCTTCTCGACGCGGTTGCGCAACTGCCCGAGAGCCGCATAGGCCTCGTCAACCTGACCTTCGTAATTGAACATCAGCACGCGAACGAGGTGCGATTGCATCTGTTCGGCGGGGGGCAGTTCGCGGAGCGCCAGCCGGCGGTCGATGTCTTCAATGATCCGGAAACCGCGTTTTTCGAACGCGGCGCCGACTTCGGCGAGCGTTGCATCGTGCCGCCAGGGGGGAACAAGCGCCGCCATCTGAAAGAAGCCGCTGGTATCGGTCGTGCGATGGGGGACGTATTGCAACGACCCGTTGATGACGGGGCGCGCAGGAAGTTCCTCTGGAGCGGATTGCCGCGAGGCCATCTTGTCGGTCGGAGCTTGGGGCGGATTGCCTCCCGTCGGTCCAGTGGCATCGGGGAGGATGCCGGCGACATACAGAGCAAACCAGCCCCCGCCGCCCAGCACGGAAAGGAGAATGATTCCCAGCAGCACCGCAGTTCGTGTGCGCCCGGAACGCCTTGTCGGGCCGACGGCGGCAGGCACGGTGACTCGCATGTCAGGCGGGCTCCGGGTGCACCCACGGTTTGCGGTACGGGCGCCGCAATCGTTTGTTCGCCTCGGCATCGCCAACGACCTGGTGCGATTTCGGGTCCCAGGACAGCGAGCGGCCGAGCTGCATCGACAGGTTGGCGAGAATGCAACTGGCCGTTGAGATGTGTCCCTGCTCGATATCGGCGACCGGCTTGCCGCGGGTCTCGATGCACTTCAGAAAGTCGAGCATGTGCACGCGGATGGCGGGCGCCACGTGCCGTTCAAGGTCTTTCTCGGTCTTGTCTTCGGGGTATTTGTCGAGCTCCATGACGACGTCCCGATGGATTGCGCCGTTTCCTCCGAACGGTTCGAAGTCGAAACTGTTGACGCTCAGCTTGAGCGTTCCCCGTTCGCCGTAAATCGTCGCCCCCCACGGATATTTGGGGTCGGCCGGGTGTCCCCAGGTGCGGTGTTCCCAGACGACCGGGAATTCGTCGAATTCGAACGTGGCCGACTGAGTGTCGCTGATATTCGCCTTGCTGTTTTTCTCGACGAGAATTCCTCCCGCCGACGAGACGCGTTTGGGCCAGCCCAGGTCGAGGATCCAGCGGACCATATCGAGCATGTGAATGCACATGTCACCGACGATGCCATTGCCGTACTCCATGAACGCGCGCCACGAACGTGGATGAACCAGCTTATTGTACGGGCGCATCGGCGCCGGCCCGGTCCACATCTCGTAATCGAGCGATTCGGGAGGCGCGGTGTCGGGAGGATTCTCACGGGCCCGCATGTGGTAATAGCAATAGATCTCCACCATCCCGACTTTTCCGAGCAGGCCCGGCTTGACGACCGTGTCGCGGGCCTCAATCAGGTGCGGCGTGCTGCGACGCTGAGTGCCCACCTGCACCACGCGGCCGGTGCGCCTTGCCGCCGCGAGCATTGCCTGTCCCTCGACGACATCGACGCTGATCGGCTTCTGGACGTAGACATCGGCGCCCGCTTCGACCGCTGCGATCATGGGCAGTGCATGCCAGTGATCGGGGGTGGCGATGAGCACGACGTCGAGGTCTTTCTCGGCGAGCATCTTGCGGTAATCGCCATACGTGCGCGGCGTCTTTTTCGAAGCCTGACGCTCAGCAACGATGGCGGCCGCGCCGGAGAGCATCTGGCTGTCGACGTCGCACACAGAAACGACTTCCACGGGAGCGACCTGGATCAGGCGCAACAGATCGCATTTACCGTACCAGCCGCAGCCGATCAGCCCGACACGTTTGGGGCGAGGGTCGGCGAGCCCGGCGGATAAAGCGGAGGTCGAGTACGCCAGTCCGGCAGCGGACAATTCCAGGAATTTGCGGCGGTTCATGGCGAGTTGCTCCTCTGGCGCGGATTGAAGGCACGGAATGAATCGGCAATGACGTCCCACGGTTCCTAATCTACACAGCCTGCCGTCGGGCCTGCCAGTCCAGCGACGGCACGGTG
>JACQFH010000174.1 GCA_016200145.1 Planctomycetia bacterium
CGAACTTGACCTCGGAAACCGTGTAGGGCGCGCCAAGCCGGCGGGCCACGATTCGCATCGGCCCGTCGCTGTAACCGCTCAGCGCCGCCTGCACGACCGGAAACCCGATGCCGACACGGCCGATCGAGAGAGGCTTCAGATCGGGCAACCCCTCTCGCGCCGGCTGCAACGACCGAATCGGTACTGGATGCAGATCGATCTGCGACGCGACGTTCGTCATTCGTACAGAGTCTAACCAGACCCGACCAGCGCAGCGAGGGTTCAAAAGTCGATGCGGCATCCTGCCGCATCGGAGTTGGACGCGGCCTGGAGATTGTGCGCTGGCTGAAATTGGTGCCGGATGTGATGGTCTTCGGATCATGGGCGCAGCGCCGAAGCGGCAGGATGTCGCTTCTACTTTGTTGTTCGCGACTGTGCCGGGGGGCTGGTCCGCTGAGGCGCTGCAAGCTCGTGACGCAATTCGAGCGGATGGTCGGAGAGGATCGCGTCGATTCCGGCGACGGCCGCCGCACGCCAATTTTCCGGTTCGCGGCCCGCGACCAGAGGGCCGGCCATGAAAACCCGCCGGCCGGCATCGTGGATTCTGCGGATCTCTGCCACTTCGGGAACCTGCCGGACGTACACCCAGTCGCATTCCGCGTCGGAGAGTGCCGCGTCGATATCCGATCGACTCGCAGCCAGCCGCGCAGTGCGGGCCTTCGCGCTGGCGTGTTTCAGCCGATGGCGGACAGCCGGTTCGTCGATCGTCCGCCCGATGAACACCAGCCGGTCGAGCACCTTGTGCTCCCTCGCCAGGCGGACAAGATCTGCCTCGACCTGCTCGTCGTCGATCTTGACGTCGACCGCCGCCAGCACCGGCTGGTGGCGATGCCGGCCCAGGAGCGTGAAGACTTCGTCGATCATCGGCACGCGCTCGCCCGTGAATTCCGGCGAATACCAGCGGCCGGCATCGAGACGGCGCACCTCTTCGAGAGTGTGGTCGGCCACTTTTCCGTTTCCATCGGTCGTGCGATCGAGCGTGGCGTCGTGCAGGCAGACCAGGTGCCCGTCTCGCGTCCGCTGGACGTCGAACTCGAACCCCAGCCGCAATTCCAGTGCGGCGCGAAAGTTCGCCAGGGTGTTCTCCGGCGCCTGCGTCATCAGGCCCCGGTGGCCAACGACATACGCCGGGTTCAGACCAAACAGGGCGAGCGCGCACCTTTCGTGATTGAACATTGTGCTGTGGTCGTGCTTGATTCCCGGAGCTTCGACCAGCCGCCAGTGAAAGGGCCAGCCCCGATCGTGGGCCAGCTTTTCCGCGAACGCGAACGTGTTTCTGCCACGCTCCAGACGCACGGCTCCCTGGGCCAGTGCGTCGGCGCTCTTGTCGAGATGCTGATCGACTTCGATGTCGCGCGTCCCCAGGTAGATCGTCAGCGGCTGCGCCAGATACCGCCGGAGCGCCGCATCGTCGCTCAACTCGGCAGGCAATCCCCCGAATCCGAAGGGATACGGTTTGTCGCGGGTTGGCAGCAGATGGGTTCCGGGATTCGCGGCGACGATTCGCACGGCCCCCGAATCGACGAATCCCGCCAGCCGGGCGAGAAACTGCCCTCCGCCGGAATGACCCAGCAGATAATACGGCGCTCCCGAACGTCCTTCCCGCTTGAGAATCTCCGCGGCGATGCCGGGGACCAGGCTGATCGTCCATTCCTCACGCGGCGCCGGTTGGCCCTGTTTGACGACGCCTCCCCGCTGGTAACTTTCGATCGGAAAGCGTTCGAGGTCGAACCGGGGAGCGGCAATCAATGCCCCCAGCCGGTCCCCCAGTTCTCGCGCGTGGTCTCGATACTGATCGGCATTTCGCAGCACGCCGTGAAAAACGAGGATCAGGGGTCCATCGCGATACGCCGCCGGCTTATAGGTGAACACTTCGACCGCCGTCTTTGCCGGCCCGACCGTAAGGTCGATCTTGTCCGATCCCGCGGAAATCGCCGTTTGCTCGGAAGCAGCAAGGCACAAAACGAACAGGTATGTCATGGAATGATTCGTCCCTTCCATTCGTGCCGCCGGACTGGTGAACCCGTTCCATCGTATTTCCAACGCCAGTTTCTGCAAGCGCGATCGAGCCAGCAGATCGCCGCGACGACACGTATTAAGGGGATCGGGATTCTTCGTAATATTCCCCGCCCGTCCTGCGTCGAATACGATGCGCCATCGTCTTGACCCACTTCGGAGACGTGCCATGATCAGCCGATGCCTGGACGGGAAATCGCATTCTCAACCGGGGCAAATGGCTCCGATCCGTGGACGGGGCGCCTACTGGGCGTTGATTGCAGCATTGGCCTGCGGCGCGACGGGATTGATGCCGACGGTCGACGCTCAGACTGGCAATTCGGCGGCAAAGAAGGCCACACCCGGCAAGTCCCGGACTGAAGACCGCGGCCAGTGGGGTGAACCGGCCGATGGCGTGAGACTGCGGACAATCGCAGTGGCCGCCGAGACCGACGAACAGAAACCCGACTTTCACAAGGCGAAGCTCGCCACCGAGTATCCGACCGCAAAAGACGTGACGCTGCTGGTCGAGCTGCAGAACGTAAGCAACAAGCCTCTCTCGCTGCAGGGGACGCGCTACGGCGATGCGGTCACGCCCCCCTGGCCCGGAAAAAGCGTCTCCGACAGCTTCGCCCCTTATCTGTTCGAGTGCGACGTTCTCGGCCAGAATGGAAAGCCGGTCGACCACCCCCAGCGCGTGATGCTCGAAGTCGACACGATGATGTCGCTCAGCAGCGGCCAGGCGGAAACGATTGAGCCCGGCAAATCGCTCGTCGTGCTGATTCGCCCCCTGGGCTGGGATGCCACACTGGCGCGAGCCGTCGGACCGGGGCAGTACACGATGCGAGTCCGATACCGCGGCCCCGGCGAGGGAGTCGTCAAAGAGATGCAGCGAGTCTGGCCCGACAAGCCACTGACGAAAGTCTGGGCAGGAAACGCCGCGTCGGCTCCAATCTCGTTTCGCATCGCCGAATCGAAGCTGAAAGCACGCGAACTGGTGTGGGGCGAAGTCACCGACGGCCTGGAGGCCGCCATCGAGCTGCGGCACCCTGCGCGAACGCCACAGGCGCTGCGCGATACGGCGACGGCCACGTTCCCGCAAGGTGCGGCTCTCGACGTTCGCCTGCATGTCAGGAACGCCGGCGAGAAAGACATCTCGTTCTGGTCGGAAACCTGGAGGCAGGACGACGCGGTCGTGGTGATCGGGGACGACGGCAAAGAAAAAACGCTGGAGCACTCGTGGTACAGTGGCTGGGCGCGGGTCGAGCGGTGGACGCTCAAGCCCGGCCAGTCGGCCGTGTTGCCTGCCATTTCGGTCGCCGTCGTGGCCGATCGTGAAGCAGCGGAAAAGCTCGAACATCCAGTCGGCCCCACGATCATCGGCGTCGCGGGACAGTATCGGTTGCGAATCGACCTCTCGTTCAATAAGTGGAAGCGCGAGTCTCCGGGCGGAAAGACGATTCCCGGGCCCGAAGACTTCCAGGGAAGCCTGTCGACCGGCGTCGCGACGATCACCGTCCGCGAACGGGAGCCAGGCGACGATCCGCCCACATTCACTGCGAGACTCCTGTTTCAATCGCCCGACGGCAAACCGATCGCCGCCGGAGAAGTCGAAGTGCGGCGTCAGGCGGGAAAGGAGCTGGCGAAGGGAGAATTCCAGGCGGGACAGTTCGAAGTGCCGCGCTGCCCCTTCGAATCGCTGCGCGTGAGTGTGCGGGCGAAGGGCTACGAGGAAACGCAGTTTTACGAGGTGGCCGTCAAACCCAATGAATCAACGCCGCTCACGCTCAAGCCCGCCCAGCCGCTTCGGTTCCGGCTGGTGTCGCGCGACA
>JACQFH010000085.1 GCA_016200145.1 Planctomycetia bacterium
CAGTCGATAGTAAGAGAGAAACCGCAGCCTGCCGGATGTCGGGGTCGCTGTCCCATACATCCACCGGCATCCGTCAGAAACCCAACAAACATCGGCTTCAATCATCTGAAGTCTCTGTCCCGCATGGATTTGTACATGGCACGGCCCGCCGAAAATAAAGCCGACAAACGCCGCGCCAGCGAGCTCTTGGCACAGGGGCCGTTCCACCTGCGGTTGCCCGATGTCAGTCCCGAACGGAAACCGCGCAAGTCGGCCCGTGCCGCCGCCGGTTCCGAACGCAAGGAAACCGGGCCCGATCCCGTGGCTCGCGCTAAAGCGCAAATCAGCAGGAAGCGCTACGACGATGGCCAGCAGCACGTCACAGGCATGATCGATCGGATGCGCGACCGGCGTCGCAAGCTGTTCGGCCGGTTGTGGGTCGTCTCAGTAGTCATTACGGCTCTTTCGATCGTCGCGCTGGCCGTGGAATTGATCCAGGACTGGAATTTCAAAGCGGCCGAATCGGTGTCCGCGCCGCGGGATCCCGCGCCGTCGCGGCCATTGGCCCGCAAATCGTCGACCCGACCGCGTCGGCCGGTGACGCCCGCCGGAGGAAAAGTCTGGACGACCGAGCTGTCCGACGTTCCGCCCGGCGAGAACCCTGTCAAATCGGCCCTGTACACGACGGAAGGCAGCGGCAAACCGAAAGGAGTCTGGCTGGACGGCATCATCAGTGACGACGAATCCGACGACTCAAATCGATGAACTGCGTGTCGACTGCACGACCGCTTCGCGGGAACACTCACGCATGACCATTTTCAATCGCGCACTTCTGAAAGCGTACGAGCGGCGCAGCGACTCTGTCGCGGCGACCGAGCTCGAACAGCACCCGTCCGCAGTCGTTCGCGGATGGGCCAAAAAACTGCGCGAGCCAATTCGACCTGTGCCGCAGGATAAATTGCCGGCCGAGATGCCAGCGACCGAATCGGCGCCGACAACAACCACGGCCGCCTTGCCTTCCCCTGTCGAACAAGAACCACATGCCGACAAGCCGGTCGCCACGCTTCACCGCGCGGAAGGGAAAACTCTGCGGTTCGACGAGGCGCATGAGCATCCGGCCGGAACGGCGCAGAACGCCGCCTTGGCTCCTTCGAAAATCGCCGCCGAATTCCATGACGGGCCGGTGCCCGCCCCGCCGCACTTCTCGTGGCCGACAATCGTCGGTCGCCTGCTGGCCTCGCCGGCCGCCGACGAGCTGCGGGAACTGGCCGATCGGCTGCTCGAACTGGCCACGCATTGCGATTTGCGCTGCGTCGCGTTTGGCGGCCCCGGCCGCCGTGCGGGCCGCACGTCGCTGCTCGTCACGCTGGCCTGGGTGCTGGCCGAAGAAAAGGCGTCTCGCGTGGCGATTGTCGACGCGCAATTCAATCATCCCGGTTTGGCGGCGATGCTGGCCTATCAATCGGGCCCGCAGGCGAAGGCGCCGCGACGCGACGGCGGAAGCGATCCGGTCGAATCGCTCGCCGATCTTTCCGAGAACCTCGTTCTGGCCCCACTGATCGAGCGCGTCCCGGCCGAAACGATCGACCGCGAAGGCATCGGCGCCTGGCAGGCGCTGCTGCGGTCGCTGCGAGGCGATCACGACATCGTGCTCGTCGACGCCGGCTCGTGGGAGCAGGATGCCCCTCCGCCCATTCTCGAGTGCCGCGCGATCGACGCCTTCGTCTGCGTCGCCCGCACCGGCGAATCGTCGACTTCGCCGATCATCGGCGAACACGACCTCGAACAACTGGGAATCGACTGGCTGGGCGAGGTCGAGACTTTCGTCCCGGCCGCCGTCAGCAACACAACGTCGTAAGGATCAACCGCGGAGCAACCGATGTACGAACGCTACTGGCAACTCGAACGCAATCCGTTTGACGACGACGCCGATCTGAGCGGATTCTTCCGCAGCGAAACCCATCAGGCGACGCTCCTGAAACTGCGGTACCTCATTGAAAACGCGAAGGGCGCGGGCCTGCTCGCTGGCGCGACGGGCATCGGCAAAAGCTTTCTGATCCAGGTCCTCAGCCGGCAATTGCCCGAGCCGTTCGGCCCGTTCGTGCACCTGGTCTTTCCGCAGATGTCGGCCGCCGAGCTGCTGAGTTTTCTGGCCTTTGAGCTGGGCGCCGCAGAGGAACGTTCCGGGCATGAACCCGCGGGGCTCGACCGGACGGTGCGCGACATCGAACAGCAGTTGCGGAAATTCAACGAACAGGGACGTCACCCGGTGATCGTCGTCGATGAAGCCCACCTGATCGAAGATCCGCAAGTGTTTCAGGCGCTGCGGCTGCTCCTCAATTTTCAACATCCGGGCGGCAGCCGGTTCTCGCTGATCTTCGCCGGGCACAACGAACTGTTCAACACGATCCGCCGGCTGGGGCAGCTCGAAGAGCGCCTGGCGGTGAAGTGCCTGCTGCGCCCGCTATCGGCCGATGAAACGACCGGTTACGTCTCGTGCCGCCTCGAAGCGGCCGGCGCTTCGCGACCGATTTTCGAACCGGCCGCCATGCAGCCCCTGTTCGAACTTTCGGGCGGCGTTCCACGACGGATCAACCGCCTGTGCGATCTGGCCCTGCTGGTCGGGTTTGCCGACGAATCGTCGTCGATCACCGCCGAGCAGGTCGAAGCCGTCTCGCAAGAGCTGACGGCCGTCGTGCCGGACTGAGCTGCCGCACGGCGCGCCGATCACCAGGAGCAGCCGGGGTTGCCTCAGAGCCGCGCCGGTCAGGAAGCGGTGTCAGGGGACCACTTCCTGACGGGCGCGGCTCTGCGAAAGTTCCGCGTCCGGCCGCTCTTGCGGCAACCTGCGGACGAGCGCCATAATCGTAACCAGTCTCGGTGCGCCAAGACTGGGAAATGGCGCGAGAAACGCAAGCCCCGTGAGGGGCGACATCGAAATTGCGAAACGCCATGCTGGATGTGGGGAGTTTCCGGGCGGCAAGCTGTGGCGGGATGAGCCGGCGCGCGTTTTTGCGGGCCGGTGTCAGCGTTCCCGCGGCGCTCGGGCTGTCTGGTCTCGCCGGCGTCGCAGCCGCCGAACCGGCCCGGGCCAAGTCGGTGCTGGTCGTCTGGCTCTGGGGCGGCCCCAGTCACCTCGATACATTTGATCCCAAACCCAAAGCGCCGCAGGAATACCGCGGGCCGTTCGCCACGATTCAGACCCGCACGCCCGGCGTCCATTTCAGCGAGCTGCTCCCGCACCTTGCCGACCGAAGCCACCTGTTTTCGCTGGTGCGCAGCAATGTGAATTTCAGCGGCGATCACCTGGTCGCCGGTTCCATCGGTCTGACCGGCGCCGACGAAGGTCCCGGCGGCCATCCGCCGAATTTCGGCTCGATCGTCGCGCGGCAGCGTCCGGCCGAGAAGCTCCCGACGTTTGTGTCGCTGGCTAACGGCGCGATCGGCGACGGGCGCGGCCCGATGAAAGGCTACGGCGGCGGGACGTTCGGCCAGGCGTGCGATCCGTTCATGGTCAGTTGTTCGCCGGAAGGCAAAGTCGAGATTCCGACGCTGCGCCTCATCGAAGGTCTCT
Source organism: Planctomycetia bacterium (assembly GCA_016200145.1). Taxonomy (GTDB): domain Bacteria; phylum Planctomycetota; class Planctomycetia; order Planctomycetales; family Planctomycetaceae; genus JACQFH01. The sequence goes on from JACQFH010000085.1 coordinate 3,554, forward strand.
CCCCGGAACGCCTCACCGATCGCACGCTGCTGCTGGGCGAGATCGACCGTGTGCGCCGCGCCGCCGACCGCCGGTCGTTTCAGCAGTGGGACAAGATTCATCAACGGGCCCATGCGCTGCTCAGCTCGAGCGAAGCGCAGCAGGCATTCGACCTGTCGCGCGAATCGAGCGCGATGCGTGCGGCCTACGGACACACCGCGTTCGGGCAGAGTTGCCTGCTCGGACGGCGCCTGGTCGAGGCCGGCGTACCGTACGTGCAAGTCAACTGGAGCCGGTTCGTCGAAGTCCTGTTCCAGTTTTCGGACTACGGCTGGGACACGCATACCGAGAACTTCGAACTGCTCGCCGACTGGCACGGGCCGATTCTCGACCGGGCGCTGTCGACGCTGCTCTCCGATCTGGCCGACCGTGGGCTGCTGGAGAGCACGCTGGTGGTAGCCCTGGGAGAGTTCGGCCGCACGCCCCGCATCAACGAAATCGCCTCTCGCGACCACTGGCCGCAGTGCTATGGTTCGCTGTGGGCTGGAGGGGGCGTTGTCCCGGGCCGCGTCGTCGGATCGAGCGACCGGTATGGCGAATTCCCGGTCAATGATCCGGTCACGCCGGCCACGGTCGGCACGACGATTCTCGAGCTGTCGGGCATTACGGCCGCCGAACGGGCCCAGTTGCGAGTCCTCGAACAGGGCCGCGTGATCCATGATTTGCTTTAAGTACCAAACCGAGGCGCAGCCTCGCACCCCGTTCTCCTTGTCTCCTTGTCTCCCCCTCTCCTTGTCTTCGTTCAGGACAACACGCGTTCTCGTCATGGTCGCATCCGTCCTGTTAACGGCTGCGGACTGCGCCCGCGCCGCCGAACCACGCCGGCTGACCAGCGACGGTCGCCTGAAATTCACGCCGGTGTTCCTCGGCGACGGATTTGAAATCGCCTACTCGGTGCACGACGTCCCGAATCGGCTGACAGTGATGCGACTCAAAGTCGCCGACGGCAGCCAGACTCGCATGTTCCCCGAGACCGAACAGCATCTGCTCGATTTGACGATGTCGCGGAACGGCCGGTACGTCGTGTTCGGCCGGGCCGCCACCAGCCCCCAGTTGCCCCTCGTCATCAAGGATACGGTGGCCAACACCGAAGCGGTCTACAATCCGCAGGAGGCCCGCGCCGGCGTGCGCTCGCCTACGATCTCGCCCGACGGCACGCGCGTCGTGTTCGGCCAGTCGGCGCCGGGCGGACAGCAGATCGCGTCGGTCGACATGAAGGCCGGCGACCTCACCTTTCTCACCCGCGCCGCCGGGATCAACACCCACCCGCATTACTCTCCCGACGGAAAGCAGATCGCCTTCAGCTCGAGCCGCGAAGGAGACTTCGAGATCTACGTGATGCAGGCCGACGGCGCCGACGTCCGCCGGCTGACGACCAGTTTCGGCATGGATTCGCATCCGCACTGGTCGCCGGACGGCAAGCGGATCGCCTTCACCAGCCGCCGCGACGGCAACTACGAAATCTACGTGATGAACGCCGACGGCACAGGTCCCGTGAATCTCACACGGCATCCCGAGCGCGACGACTTCGCCGCGTGGCATCCTTCGGGCAAACAGATCGTGACGGTCTCCGAACGCAACGGCGATTACGACCTGTACCTGTTCGACGTGCCCGAGCCATCCTGACGCGAGTCGCCTCGTTACCGGGCTCCGCCCGGTAACGCACTGCCCTCGAGGCTCTGCCTCGACACATAATCCCATTCGAACGGCATTCACATGACCGATCCATCAAAAGACGACGGCGTATCGCGGAGGACCTTTCTCGCCGCGGCCGGCGCCGGCCCCGCTCTGGCGGCCGTCGTCGGTTCGGATGCGACGCGTGCCGGTGCCCAACAGGCAGCCGCGGCAGCGCCGGCCGGCGCGAAGATCCTCAGTGACGATCAGAAGGCCGAGTTTGACGAATACGGCTTTCTCGTCTTCGAAGAGGTGATCCCCCGCAGCGACGCGCTGCGTATCGAGGAACGGGTGAAAGAGATCATGGCCCGCCAGCCGGATGCCGACAAAGTCGACCAGCATCTGCCGGGGCTGTTCAACTATCTCGATTCAAAAGACGATCCGCTGTTCGTGCCGCTGGTGACACAGCCGGCGTGCCTGGCGCTGGCGAAGGCCGTGCTCGGGGAGGGATTTCAGATGACCGAAGTCGGCTGCCGCTGGCGAAAGCCGGGAGCCACGGCCGGTCCCTTGCGCGTGACGCGCCCCACCGACCGCATCGCGCGGATCGGGTTGCCAATGCCCAACATCTGTTTTGTACTCGGTTTTTCGTGGATGCTCAGCGACCTGACGCGCGACATGGGGGCCACGCTGTACCTGCCGTTCAGCCATCACGTTCCGCACGGGCCGCGGGCCAACGTGGCGTACAAGCACCAGGTGGCCATCGAAGCGCCGGCCGGTTCGGTGCTGATCCACCACAGCGGACTGTGGCACGGCTTCGGCGCAAACACCACGCGCGACAAATCCCGCGTGGGTGTCATGAGCGGATACATCCCCGCCTGGCTCGACCCCATCGACGTCGGCTGGCAGCCGCTGAAACGCAGCGTCCGCGACCGCCTGCCGGAGTCCGTACGGCAGATGAATCAACGGGTGGCGGAGACGCCCTGAATTTGGAGCTTCCGAGAATGCAGCCCCTTCGCAAAACATCGTGGCTCTTGATCGCTTTGTACGCCCTCCCGATCGGCGGCGCGGCATACTTCGCCTGGTCGAGGCATGTCGAACACCAGGCTCACCTGGCGGCCCGCGCCGCGCTGCTTGCCGCGGAACCCTGGCGACTTTCACCCAAGTGGTGCGGCACTCGTGTTTATTCAGAGATCTCCGTCCCACCGACGGTGCAAGCCCTGTTCGAGAGCGATCCGCCGGTGCCAGAGAATCGTACGGCGGTGTTTCAGAGATCCCCGAGTTATTTCGGCCGCGAACGGCTGATCCAATGGTATGCCTCCATCGATCGCGTCAAATCGAATGCGGACGGTTGGGAAGCAATTGTCACGGTGAATCCGCGGTTTCAAGGAACGGCATTTACGACCGCACACACAGTCGAAACGTGGCAAGTCTCGAAAGTCGGCGATGCCCGTTGCCTGAAGTGCGAGTCATACGACGGTCTGTTAATTGTCGATTGACCAGGAATTGCCTCGTTACCGGGCTCTGCCCGGTAACGCACTGCCCCCGAGGCTCTGCCTCGCGTTGTTACATCCTCGTTACATTTGCCGGGCGGATTTTCCCGTAGGATTACTCCAGTGAGGAAGAGCACACCGGACGGCTCTTCGGTTCCAGGGGTTTTCTCAAGGAGACTCGTCATGAGCAGTCGTCGGCAGACAATGTGGCGGATGAGAATATTGTTGTGCGTCGCGGTCGTCGCGGGACTGACGTGGGGAATCGGCAATCTGCAGGCCCTCGAATGTGTACGTCAGAAACAGGCGCCAAGTGGGGGAGAGGATTCCAAGACGGCCGAATTTGGCAAACTGGCCGATCTGGCTTTGCAGGACGACGTCGCCGTCAGCGACCCGGCGCTGGCCCGGCTCCGCGAGCTTGGGCCGGCAGCCGTCGAGTATCTGATGAACGAGCCGGCATTACGGAACTCGCCTCGCTGGTCCGCGGTGATTGACGCCGTCGCGCAGCAGAAAGACGCCGGATACTGCGGGCTGTACTGGCATACCGATCTGGACCAGGCGCTGGCGGCCGCGAAGCGCGAGAACAAGCCTGTCCTCTCGCTCCGGCTCCTGGGCAACCTGACGGACGAATTGAGCTGCGCCAACAGCCGGTTCTTCCGCACCACGCTCTACCCGCACGCCGGCGTGCGGGAGCTGCTGTCGCGCCGGTTCGTGCTGCACTGGCAGTCGGTGCGTGCGGTGCCGATCATCACGATTGATTTCGGCGACGGTCGCCGGATCAGGCGGACGATCACCGGCAACAGTCTGCATCTGATCCTGGACAACCAGGGACGGACCATCGACGTTCTGCCGGGACTCTATGCCCCGGCGGCGTTCGCGCAAGAGCTCGAGCAATCAGCCGCCGCCGCGGCGCGACTGGCGGCATTCGACGGCGAGCAATTTCAGCAGGCCCGCGCCGAGTTCCATCGCGAGCGCACGCACCAGGCGCGAGTGGCGTGGGTCAACCGCTGCCGCGCGGCCCGGCTCAATGAATCGCTGCCGACGGGGGTTGATCATCAGCCCGAGATCTGGACGAAGGTCGCGGCGATCGCCGGCGAACCCGAGGTTCTCGACGCCACGACGCGCCGGGCCGTGATCGAACGCGGCCCGCCGGCGGAAGTTGCCGGCAGGCAGGCCCTGGCGAAGGCCGTGACCGAGACGCCGGTGATGCGTCTGGTCCGCAACGTCAGCCGGGTAATCAACGAAGATTCGGTCCGAAACGAGTATTATCTGCATGTGCAGATTCACAACTGGTTCGCGGCACAAAAACCGGTGCCCGAGCGAGAAGACCTCGTCCGCCGGGTCTATTCGGAGTTATTCCTCAGCCCGCTGGACGATCCGTGGTACGGCCTGTCGCGGCCGGACGTGTTCTCGGCGATCAAAAATGATGGACATCTCGATGCCGTCACCCAGAACACTGGTGATTGAGGACGACGCGGCAATCCGCCGGGGAGTGGTAGACGCGCTGCGGGCGGCCGGTCATCAGCCGACGGCCGCCGCCCGCGGCGACGAGGGGCTCGAACAGGCGCTTTCCGGCAATTTCGACCTGCTGCTTCTGGATCTCGTGCTGCCGGGCAATTCGGGTTGGGACATTCTGCGGGTCGTGCGCGCCGCGCAGCCCGCGCTGCCGATCATCGTGCTGACGGCGTGCGGCGCCGAGCAGCAGCGGGTCGACGGCTTGCAGCTTGGGGCCGACGACTACGTCGTCAAGCCGTTCAGCCTGCGGGAGCTGCTGGCGCGGGTCGATGCCGTGCTGCGCCGAACGCCTGCCCGAATGCCCGGCCCGGTCCGAGTTCCCTTCGACGGCGGCGTCGTGGATATGGCGAGCCGGTCGTTGATCCTGGCCGACGGAAAGCAGGTCGAGCTGTCGGAGAAGGAGGCGGCATTGCTCGTGTTTCTAGCGGCGCGGGCGGGAGAGGTCGTGTCTCGCGAGCAGTTGCTGGCGGGAGTCTGGGGGCTCGATCCGCAGGGCCTCAATACGCGCACCGTCGACATGCACATCACCCGCCTGCGCGAGAAGCTGCGGGACGACGCGGCCCAGCCGCGTGTGCTGAGCACGGTTCGGGGGCGCGGCTATCGGTTTGAGGCAGCGAAGGACGAGAGTTCATGAATCGGTCGCTGTTTGCCTGGTCCATTTACGCAGTCTGCCTCTTGGCGACGACGTCGGCCGTCGGCTGGCTGACCATGTCGGCCTGGCAGGCCGACCGGGCGCGCCAGGAGGCGCTTCTCGACAGCGAGATTCGCAACGCGCTGTGGCGGCTCGATTCGCTGGCGGCGCCGCTCCTCGCGATCGAAATCAACCGTCCGTCGCTGGCCGTCTCGTTCGCAGGCACGCCCATGCTGGCGCCCAGGCTGATCAGCGGATACGTCTTCCGCGACGCGGCAGGGCGCTGGACGATTCGGCGCGACGGACAATCAACGGCGCGCCACCCACTCGAGGCCGATTCCGCCTTTCACGGCGAAGACTGGGATAAGCGACTCGGAACCGCCGAACCGATGCAAGGTGTAACCCCTGAGCTGGCCACGACCGACGCGCGAGATGCGGCACTGGTCCGCGATTTGGTCATCTGGCCCGGACCGGCGCCGCGGGGACCACCGGCGCAGGGGTCGGGCCAGGTGGCGCAAAACGACGCGGCAGGCCAGGATGCGCAGATCCGCAATCAGTTCGTCCAGCAGGTCCAGCAGGCTGCGCAATCGAATCGTCCGAATTCCGAAGCCGCGTCGAGCTCCGGGCCGCTGCGTCCGATGTGGGTGGGGCGCGAACTGGTTCTGGCGAGGCAGAGCCCCTCGTCGAAATCGGCGGGCGCGGCTGATCTGGAAATTTGCTGGTTGAACTGGACGGAATGGGAAGCGCTGCTCGCGGCACAGCTCGCACGGTCGTCGCCGCCGCTCCGCCTGCAGCCCCTGGACGCCGGCGTCGCGGTTGGCGATGGAGGGCCGCTGGAAAAGTGGCGCATGGTGTCTCTGCCGATTGGCTTGGAGCCGGTTTCAAGCCCGGCGACTGGCGCCTGGCCAGCGCCGTTCGTCGCCATCTGGGGGCTGCTGTTGGCCGTGGCGTTTGCATTCGGCTGGCTGATGTGGCAGACGCTGGCCCTCAGTGAACGCCGCGCCGCGTTCGTCTCGGCAGTCACTCACGAGCTGCGCACTCCGCTGACCACGTTTCGTCTCTACACCGAAATGCTGAGCGACGGCGTGGCGTCGGATCCGGGGCAGCAGCAGGCCTATTTTGAGATCCTCCACAGAGAGGCCAACCGCCTGACGCATCTCGTGGAAAACGTGCTGGCCTATGCGCGGCTGGAGCATGGCCGATCCACCGCTCGAAACGAAGCGATCACCGCCGGCGATCTGATCGAGCGCTGCCGCCCGCGACTGGAGCAGCGTGTCTCCGAGACGCCCCTCGCGCTGTCGCTTCAGATTTCGGACGCGGCCCGATTTGCGCGGCTCACGACCAATGCGATGGCGGTCGAACAGATTCTGTTCAATCTGATCGACAACGCCTGCAAGTACGCGCGCGACGCGGCCGACGCGCGGATACTCTGCACGGCAGAAGTCGACGGCGGCAAGGTATGCTTGCGCGTCTCGGACTTCGGGCCGGGATTATCGGCGTCGGCCCGCAAGACGCTGTTCCAGGCATTTCAAAAGTCGTCTTCGCAAGCGGCCGAATCGGCCCCGGGCGTGGGCCTGGGCCTGGCGCTGTCGCAGCGCCTGGCCCGCGAACTGGGAGGCTCGCTGTCGTGCCGTTCGAATTCTCCCACAGGCCTCATCGCCGAGCTCGAATTGCCGGCAGATCCGGCCTGAACCGTCAGCTCAGCACCGCCCTGACTGGCTTGCCGTCGGCGATCCTGAACGGGCGGCCGATTTCAGAGACGTTCAGGTGCGTGTGGTCGATGCCGATCGCAGCGCACAGCGTCGCCAGGAGGTCCCCCACGTCAATCCGGCCGTCTTCGACCGACATTCCGTCGGCGCTGGTCCGGCCGTAAGACTGCCCGCCGCGGATTCCGCCGCCGGCGAGCACCGCCGACCACGCGGCCGGGAAGTGATCGCGCCCCGCCGAGCCGTTGATCTGCGGCGTGCGGCCGAACTCGCCCATCCACACAATCGTCGTCGATTCGAGCAGGCCGCGCGATTCGAGATCTTCCATCAACGAGCTCCAACCTGCATCCAGCTCGGCCGACAACTCGCGGACCGTGGCGAAGTTGTTGCTGTGCGTGTCCCAGCGCCCGCCGTCGCCGAGCGAAACTTCGACGAACGACACCCCCTGCTCGACGAGCCGCCGCGCGAGCAGGCACCCCTGGCCAAACGTACCGCGGCCGTACTTGTCGCGCACGGTCGGCGTCTCTTGCGACAGGTCGAACGCCTTGCCCGCGTCGCTGCTGACCAGTTGCAGCGCGCGTTCGAGCATCGTGCGGTGCGCGAGCAACGGGCCCCGCGCGGGCTGCGCTGTGACCGGCGCCTGAAACGCCTTCAGCAATTCGAGCCGTTGTGTCGAACGCGCCGCGGCGACGGGCGCCGTCGGCTGCAGGTTGTCGACTCCGAAATCGGCGAACGGAGTCCCGTTCCGGCTGGCCTGCGGCTTGACGATCAGCGGCGCGAACTGCGGGCCCAGGTAGCCGGCGTCGAACGACGTGGCGTCGAAACCAAAGTAGGGATTGACCGCGATAAAACCGGGCAAGGCCGTTTCCTGTTCGACGAGCGCATTCGACACCAGCGACCCCAGCGTCGGGAAGCGGACCAGCGGATCAGGCCGGCGACCGGTGCGCATCGTGAACGTGCCGCGGCCATGGTCCCCCTCGTTCGTGCTCAGCCCGCGCAGCACCGCCAGGTGCTTCGCTTTGGTGGCCAGGCGCGGCAGGTGCTCGCTGATCCGCAGCCCGGAGGCGGCCGTTGCAATCGGCTGAAACTGCCCGCCGTTGGGATGCCCGGGCTTGAGATCGAACGTGTCGGTCTGGGACGGGCCGCCGTTCATCCACAGCAAGATGCAATGCCGGCGCTTCGCGCCCGGCGGCGTCGCGCCGGCCAGCACCGGCATCCAGCCGCACAGGCCCATTCCGGAAAAGCTGGCGATCAGCGTCTGCAACGCGCGGCGACGCGACGGATGAACGTGCGGCAAGAGATTCTTGAGCATGGCGAACTTCCCGTTACCGGTTCAACACAAACTCGCTGGAATTCAGCAGCGCCCACAGGATGTCTCCCAGCGCCTGGGCGCGGGATTCAGCCGTGTGCTTCGACTCGAAGATCTTGAGCATCGGTTCCCATTCATTGTTTCGCGGTGAGCGAGAGACGGTCGCCAGGAAGACGGTTTCGATTCGCTGCCGGTCGTTCAGGAACGGACTGTCGGCCAGCGCGGCAATCAGATCGCTCGTCGTCGGATCGGTGAGGCGCGCCACCATCGAACCGTTCAGCAGCGACAGCACCTGTGGGATGCCTCCCTGAAACTCCAGCGCGTCGCGCGACGGAGCGTCGAACTGCGCGAGAAACGCGCTCCGCTCGCGGATCATTTCAGGAGTGGGGGAAGAAACCCGCTGTCCCGATGCCTGGAGCAGCGCGTCGTAAACCTGCGCGGCCGACAGGCTGCGCACGGCCATCGCCGTGTAGGCGGCAGCCCCTTCGCGTGCGCCCCCCTCCTGGCTGGCAAGCTGGTAGACCTTCGAGCCGGCGATGATCTGCAGCGTGCGGCGCAGGTCGAAGCCGCCTGCTACAAAATCGTCCGCCAGCAGTTTCAGCACCTCCGGGTGGCTGGCCGGGTTGTTTGCGCCCAGGTCGTCGACCGGCTGCACCAGTCCGCGGCCGAACATCAGCCACCAGGCGCGGTTCACGGCCGCCCGCGCAAAGAACGGATTGTCGGCCGCCGTGATCCACCGCGCCAGCACGGCCCGACGCGGCTCGGCCGTCGACTCGGCGAACTGGCGCCCGTCGAGAAACTGGGGAATCATGGCCTTCAGCGTCTTGGGGTGCCGCACTTCGCCATCCGCGCGATCATCGACGGGGGTCTGGTCGCCAGCCCCGGCCGGTCCCTGCACTCGCGCGTAGAAGGCCGCGAAGCCCCAGAAATCAGACTGCTTCCAGGACGCAAACGGATGGTCGTGACACTGCGCGCAGCGCACCTGCAGGCCCAGAAAGGCCCGTGACGAGCTCGCCGCCAGGTCTTCGGGTTTCGTGGAGTTGGCGGCGAAGAAGATCGCCGGCTCAGACTGCGCAACCGTGCCGCGCGCCGAGAGAATGTCCTGAACGAGGCGGTCGTAGACCAGGTTCTGCTGAAAGCGATTCTGCAGCCAGGCTTCAAAAGCAGCCACCGCCGTGGCGTCGGTATTCCGGGGCAGCAGGATCTCGCGCCACAAGCGGGCCAGATGATTCGAGTGCCGCGGTCGTGTCAGCAAATCGGCGATGACGATCTGGCGCTTGTCGGGGCGCGAGTCGGCCTGGAACGCGCGGATTTCTCCTGCGGTTGGAATCAAGCCCGTCAGATCGAGCGTGACCCGCCGCAGAAAGGTCGCATCGTCGGCCAGCGGCGCCGGTGCGACCCCGGCGCTCAGCCACGCCTGCTCGAACAGCCGGTCGATCCGCGCGGAGACTGCCTCGGGCGAGGCTTTCGACAGATCATCCCCTTGCGCAACCGCGGCCCCGATCAGGCAGGCCACGAGCGCGCTCAGGAGTTTGAGCAGGTTCAGCCCCTGATCACATTCGCGTTTCGGTTTGAGGCTCATTTGGTCCCCACGCAGCTTCGCCAAAAGTATCGGGATGCGACCAACATGTAGGGTGGGTCGAGCCGTGCGAGGCCCACCACGTCGCCGATGCAGGTGGGCCTCACTCCGTTCGACCCACCCTACGTCCGCTGTCATTCCTTCCGGGATTTCGAAAGCTCCTGCAACTGCTTCTCCAGTTCTTTCATCTGCTTCCGCAGCGATTCGACTTCTTTCTTCAACTCCTGGAAACTCCGATCGGTCGCCGGCATGGCGGGCATGACGAGATCGCCCGTCAGCGCTCCCTGGTAACTGCCCCAGGAACTGCTGGCTTCGGCCTCAGCGGCCCATTGCGTCTGACCGTCTTCGTCGCGCAGCCCGACCGCGTCGATCTCGTGGTAACCCGTGCTGTTTGGAGCATCCACGTAGAGCTTGAGCTTGCGAAACGCGAACTTCACGTTGACGGGAAAGACCGAAACGCCCCACGGTTCGTCGCGCGGCGTCGGATCGATGCCTTCCCATGCCGTCACCTCGTTGCCGTCGTCGTCAAACACGCCGATTTTCGTGATGCCGCCGGGCGAGAGATTTTCATGGACGACGATTTCGGTCGCCTTTTGAGCCGTCTTGTATCGGCACTCGATCCACTCGGGCTGGCCTCCCGCCGTCGCCGGGCACCACGCCGTGTCATGATCGCCGGGGCCTGGCGTGTCGGGCTGGCCGACCGCCTGGGCCGCCGAGTACGGAACACCCGTGCCTCCCTGGACTGGATTCCGCGGCGTCGCATACGACGTGCTGGCTTCCACGCGTTTGGCCCAGTGGACCTCGCCCCTGGAATCTTCGAGGCCGACGGCGTCGATTTCGTTCCAGCCGGGCGCCGCCGGGGAATCGATCGTCAGTCGAATCCGGCTGACGGGGAACTTCACTTTGATTGGGATGACCGACACGCCGCGCGCTTTGCTGCGCGGCGTCGGATCGTCTCCTTCCCAGGCGACGATCTCGTTGTCGTCGGCATCGAAGATGCTGACTTTGCTCAGCGCGCCGGGAAAAGCTGATTCATGCACGACGACGGTCCGCGCCTCGACAGCCGATTCGTATTCGCACAGGAGCCACTCGATCTGGCCGTCGGCGGTGAGCGACGTCCATGCCAACGGATTGCTCCCGGGCGCCTTGGCGTCGGGGGGGCCTTCGGCCTGTTCTGGCCCCCAGTTCCGTTTGCCGTATGCCGACTGACCGGCAATCTCGAGCCTGGTGATCCTGCTGCGGACTCTGGTGGTCAGGATGCGCCCGGACGTCGACTGCGCGTCTTCCGCAGTCAAGAACCCCGCGGAGACAAGGACGACGAGCAACGTTGCGCCGGGGAGATAATGGTTTGGTCGGCAGGTGAGCGATTTCGTGTGGAACATCAGGTTACCTCTGACCTTTCCCTGAAACTTCTCCCCTCTCCCCTTGTGGGAGAGGGGCCGGGGGTGAGGGGGTCTGTTTCGACGCGCCGACTCGAATTTCAATCCGACGATTCCCCCTCACCCCTAACCCTCTCTCGCAGGGGGAGAGGGGGACATGCTCGTCTTTGCAATGCGTCAGTGACATGCGGATGCACCCGTGGACTTACGTCCACGGCTCGCACTTTTCCATTCCGCACTCCGCATTTCCCTGCCTCACTTCTTCCCCTCCACACCAACTCCCGCACCGATTGCATCTCCCAGAATGGCTTCTTCGAGACCGATCCAGCCGTCCCGGCGTCTTCGAGAATGCTTTGATCGCCCGATTCGCGGAACGGTCCGTGCTGCAGCGCCACCACCAGTGTGGGCGGGATCTTGTCGCGCTCCAGGCGCCCCGATTCGCCCGCCAGTGCCGCCAAGCGCCGCGGCAATTCCTGCAGCTCGCGCCGGCTCAGTCGCCCGTCGACGTTCCCGTCCGCAATCGGCATCAGTCCGGGCCTCTCGGCGAACTGCACGAACCGCAGGCCGGCTGATTCCGCGCTGAGTTGCAGGGGCAAGAGCGTTTCGGCGTAGCGCAGCAGCTCGGCCCGCTCGAGCCGGCCGTCGTCGTTCGCATCGGCGGTTCCGAACACGGATTTCAAGAGCGTCGGCATCGACGTCGCCGCGGAAACGTGCGACTCGCCTTCGGCGACGAGCGCGTCGAACTGTTCGAGAAGCTGCTGCCTCATGGCCGCCCCCGCGCGCACCGAGGGAGGCGAGACCCGCAACACCAGACGGCGACCGCCGACGTGCAGCACCGTTTCGCCCGGCGTCGAGCTTTCGATCGTCATTCCGCGGGCTGCGGCGCCGGCCGCCAGGCGCACGGTCACTTTGGGCCGCTGCGGACCCGTGTCGTCGTCAGCGTATTCGACGAGCACGGTCGCGTCAGCCGCGGAATTGCCGGCCGGTTTCATTTCGATGCTGAGCGGGGGGCCCAGCCCGCGCTGACCGACGATTCCCGCAACAAATTCCGGCGGCGCGGCGACCGGTGTCGGCCCGCGCAGCTCGTCGGCCGTCAGCACGCGATTGCCGTCACGATCTCTGTCAAACAGCTTGCCGGCCGCCGACCATTCCACCGCCGTCAAAACGCGGTCGCGGTTAGCATCGAGCGCCCGGAACAGATCGTCGCTCGAGCGGCCCGCGGGAATCGTGGTCATCCGCAGCGGCAGATTGCCGAAGGCGCTCGCATACTGTTCGAACTCGGCCGGGGAAGCGTTGCCGTCTCCGTCGGCGTCCAGCACGCGAAAGTTGAACGCCACGTGCACATTGTCGCTCTCACCCAGGCTCGACCACGAACGCGGAGGAGGGAGCCGGCGGGCCTCGGCGGCAGAAAGCGCGCCGCTACGATCGGCGTCGAGTTGAGCAAACAGCGCCTGGCGATATCGCTTCTGAACTTCTTCGAACTGCTGCCGCCAGGGAGTGCCGCCCACTTTGATCTCGAACCGCAGGTGCACCGGTGCCGCAGCGCCCGTGACGACGAGGTCGTACTTTCCCGCGCCCGGTGCGCTTGCCTCTTGAGCGAGACCCGGCGCGACGCTGGCGGTTAATGCGACAATCAGACAGAGCAAGAGCTTGGAAATGGCGTTCACGGTTTGTCGCTCGCAGGTTTCGCTTTGTCTTTGAGCACGTCCCTGATTTCTTTGAGTTCCTGCCGCAATTTCTGCAGCTCATCCACCTGTTTCCGCAGCCCCTCGATTTCTTTCTGCAGGTCCTGAACCGTTTTCTCGCCCGGCTTTGGCGCCGGCATCATGCCCTGTGGCCCGGGCATGGCAGGCGCCCCTGCTCCAAATACGCTGCTGGCCTCGGCGCTGCTGGCCCATTCGACGTCGCCAGAAATGCTCCGCAACCCGACCGCGTCGATTTCGTTATAGCCGGGGAATTCGTGCGAATTGATGTACAGCTTCAGCTTGCGAATGGGCGCTTTGACGCTCACCGGAAACACCGAAACGCCCCACGGCTGGTCGCGCGGCGTGGGATCGACTCCCTGCCAGACCGTGCTTTCCTTCCCGGCGTCGTCGAATGTGCTGATCCGCGTGATCGCGCCCGGCGCGTTGTTCTCGTACACCACGATTTCCGCCGGCACGTTTGGGTTTTTGTATTCACACACCAGCCATTCCGGCTGACCGTCAGGCGAAGCCGAAGCCCACGCCGTACCCTGGTCTCCCGGCCGGGGAGTATCCGGCGCGCCGACGACCTGATCCGGCGAGTAGGCCCGTTTCGAATTCGCGGGCTGCACTCCCCGCGACCCCGCGCCGAACGTGCTGCTGGCCTCGGCCTGCTGCGCCCAGTGGATTGTGCCGCCAGCGTCTTCGATGCTGACGGCGTCGATCTCGTTCCAGCCCGGCACCGCAGGAGAGTCGATCGTCAGTCGGATCCGCTGGATCGGAAAATCGAGCTTCACCGGGATGACTGAAATTCCGCGCGGCCGGGTGCGCGGCGTGGGGTCTTCGCCTTCCCAGGCGACGATTTCATCGCCGGCGGCGTTGAACGCGCTGACGCGGATCAGCGCTCCGGGATTGAACGTCTCGTAGACCATGATGGCCCGCGCCTGGATCGGCGCCGCGTATTCGCACAGCAGCCACTCGCGCTGCCCGTCGGGAGTCTGCGAGGCCCAGGCGGCGCCGTTGTCGCCGGCCTGCTTTACGTCGGGGCGCCCGGTTGCCTGCTCGGGAGCAAAGCCGCGCCGGGGGGCGCTCACCGGCCGGCTTGTTTCGATCACCAGATCCGAAACATCGAGCAAGCGGACGGTTCTTGCGGTGCTTTCCGACTGCGGCCGTTCTGCCCCGCACAGTCCGGCGCCTGCGACAATCGCGCCCATCGCCAGCGCGACGCGCCGGGCCCCCACGCCGATCCCCCCCTCGATTTGCGAGCGACGAGCCATGGGCTTTTCTCCCCTTGAGAGACAAACGGGAAACGGCCACCGGCTATTACTGCAATTCTCTTGTACAAAGCAGACATTCTGTCTTCAATAGCAAACGCCGGCAAAGTTGCAGGTGTAGGATTTGCGGATCCGGCGGCCCGCAGGGCCGCCGCGCGTCAGTCCCACGGGGACGTCCCTATGTCAGCCCAGGCCAACGGCCTGGGTACACGGGCAACCACAAATTCCAAAAGCCCCAACGGCGCGGCCCTAGGGGGATTTCGGATGTGGGATTTCGAATTTGTTTGTCGGCGTGACGAACATCGAATCCAAAAATCAAAATCCGAAATTCACAATCCCGATTAGGGCCGCCCCATTCGGGGCTTTGCGCTGATTTGACGGCCGGTTCCCCAGGCCGTTGGCCTGGGCTGACATAGGGCCGCCACGTTGTGGCTATGGTTTCGGTTTTTCGCCGGACAACTGCTGCTGCAGGCGCTGCAGCTCTTCGGTCAGCTTTTCCATCTGCTGCCGCAACGACTGCATGTCGCGGCCGATTTCGTCGAGCTTCTTTTCCACGTCGCTGCGCTGCACCTGGAGCGTGGGGACCAGCACCGGCGCGTTGGGCGCCTGCCGCTGCGCCGCCGCGATCTGCGCAGCGACCCGCGACTCCTCGTAGAAATTGCGAAGAGTCTCGAGCGATTTCTTCGAGGCCTCGCCCTGCAGGACTTTCACCCTGCCCTCGCCATTGACGTAATAAATGGCATCGGGCTGGATGGCGGTAAAGCCGGGTTTTGCCGCCAAGGCTCTGGCTGCCGTGCCGGTCAGCGGACTCTCCGGATGCGCCGTGGGCGCCGGCGCGAGCGTCACCTCGAGCTCGTGCTCTTTGCCGTCGCGGCGGACCGACACTTTGACCTTCTGACCAGCCGTCCGCGCGCCCAGCAGGCTGAGCAGGCCCTTCGACGACTCAACTTTGGCGCCGTCGATCGCCAGGATTTCGTCCCCCTCGCGCACACCGGCCGCGGCGGCGGGCGAGTCGGTCGTGGGATGTGCCACGACCCGGCCGTCGTCCTTCTCATTCGGAGTGAGCTGAATGCCAAGCATGCCGCGCTTCACGACCGCAGGGTCGTCGCCGCGACGGGCTTCGATCAGCGCCCGCACGGCTGTGGTCGGAATCGCAAACCCGATCCGCGACGCCTCGCCCACGCGGCTGAAGGCGATAATACCCAGCAGCTTCCCCTGTTCGTCGACGAGCGGCGCCCCCCCGCTCATCATCGCCACGCCCGTGTCGAGCTGCAGCAGGTCGGCCCCCAGCCCCTGGAGCTCGCGCCCCCTGGCGGCGATGATCCCGCGGGCCGCCGCCCGTTCCTTGAGATCGAGGCAGTACGTCCATGTTACCTCTTCGCCCACCTGCGGTGACTGGTCGGAAAGCAACAGGTAGGGGAGGCCCGCAGCGTCAACTTTGAGTAGTTGCAATCCTGAACGCCGGTCGTCGACGAGCAACTTCGCGGGCAGCACCTTGCCGTCGGCGAACGTCACGGAATACGTTCCGTCTTCGTGTGAGCCGAGCATTGTTACGACCAGCCCATCGGCCGAGACCAGCGTGCCGCTGGCCATGTGGACCTGGTCGGACTGCAATCTGGTGTATCTCGTCAGGGACTTGAGCGTTGTTTGCTGCTGGTCCTTTTCGAAACTCGTCGCCGGAGCGACCGGCTTGGCCGGTGGCATTTTTTCTGCCGCGCCGTGCCATTCGACGCCGACCGTCGTCGGCAGAGCCCGCTTCACCGATTCGCGAACATCGGCCCGCGCAGGTTGCGCAGCCGCCAGCGACAACACAACGCCTACGAACAACAACAAAGACGCGTGGCCGAATAAGGGGACAGTCCCCGGCTGGTCGTGTTTCGCATCCATTGGAAAGTGCTCCTGTCTAAATCGTGTCATCGTCGGAAATTTCGAAATCCAGCTCGAGCAGTTGCGATACGGCGCTCCGCTCGGCCGGCGACAAGTCCTGCGCGTCGATCTCCTCCACCCGCCCGGGGACGTACCAGCCGGGCACCACCTCGGGCTCGCCGTTGTCCCCCGGCCGCGACATCAGTATGGCGATCGCCATGAAGGCGGGAGCGCCGGTCTCGGCGATCGTTTCTGGAAGGTCCGATTCGAGCGGCTCGTGCGGCGAATCGGTTTGTGCGATTGACGGCCCGGTCGATTTTGAGCTGCCCTTATTGGAATCGGCATGCTCGCTGTTGCCGCCCGGACCGGGCTTCCAGAACATCAGAAACAGCCCCGCGGCAACGACAGTCGCCGTCGCGCACAAGGCTCGGGTCACCATCCGCCGGCGACTGCGGCGCGCCAGCTCGACACGCAGCCCGGCCAGCGGCAACGAGCGCGGCGAGTCGGCCAGCAGACGCTGCGCCTCGTCGGCGAGCCGTTCTTCGAGTGGTTCGAATGATTCTTCATCGTTCATGGACGCACCCGAATTCTCCAATCGTCTTTCTGCTCTCTGCTTTCAACTCTCTGTTCCCTCGCGCAGCGCCCCCTCACCCCCGGCCCCTCTCCCGCGGCGGGGAGAGGGGAGAAGTTTGTGGAGGGCGTCGTCGCAAAGTGAGACGATCTCACCACCGTCCAGATTCGGCGACGCGGCCCGAACTCTGGCGAGCTCGGCTACGGATGGTTTCTGATTGTCTTGCGACTCGTGCTCCGACAGCTTGTTCTGAAGTGATGCCAGCGCGTGGTGAAGCCGCGACTTCACAGTGCCGAGCGGGCAGCGCAGGATTTTGGCGATTTCTTCGTAGCTCAAACCCTCGGCATACCGCAGGACGATGGCTTCCCGCTGCGGTTCGGGCAGCAAAGCGACGGCCTGCCACAGGCTGGTGCGCCACTCTTCAGCGACAAGCCGTTTTTCGGGCGCTACGGCCGACTCGTCGCGAGCGCTTCGTTCGAACCAGCTCAGCCACCGCCGCCACAGGCGCCGGCCCGATCGCAGCCGCCGACGGTGCTGATTGAGCAGGATCGAGTACAACCACGTTTCTTCGCGGCTGGCACGGTTGAACCCCGACCAGCCCCGCGCGGCGTGCAGCAGCGTCTCTTGCGCCAGGTCGTCGGCGTCCCAGGAGTCGCCGCTCGACAATAACAGCGCCGCCCGGCGGATTCGCGGGTAATGCAGCGTCACCATGCGTTCGAAGTCCTGTTCGTCCACTACCGTCCGTCGTCAGGCTGGAGATGCCGTTATCGAAGTTTGTTCCCGTGGAATCGGTTTTGTTCATCGATTTCGCAGTGGCTGTCAAGTTTCGTCGTACGCCCCATGTGCCCGTCGCCGGGCTACCCCAGCTTTCTACTTTCCCCCTTACGAAGGGGGGGAGTCGTTGTTCGTGCTTTCCATCCTCGATCCTCCATCTTCTCCCTTCTCTCTTCGCCGTTCTCACTTCGCTCCTCGCTCCTCCTCACCTCTTCTTCTTCCGCGCTCGCTTCCAGGCAGGCTGTTCCGGCGCGTGCGACACCGCGGCAGGATGCGTTTCGTCCCACACGCGGTCCCAGATTTCTCCGTAGTTTTCCAATGATTCGGTAGTGGCTGAGAGTTGTATTGCCGTCGCGCTGAATCGCGAAAATCCGCGGGAAAACAGCGTGATTTTTGTTGAAGTCGCGCGAGACGATTCTAAAATCTCCTTCGTACAGAACCGTTGCGATTGCGCTTGATGGATTTCGCGCCTGCCGCCGAGTAGGCTGGCCGGATGGAAAGAATTCGCACGATCGCAAAGTTCTGCTGGCAGTGGCTCTCGCGGGCGGCAGACGTAGCGCAGGTTGCCCCCTCGGGAATCGGCTATCTCATTGCGGGAATCGTATTCGTGTGGGGATTGCTTACTGGCGGGTACGGACCCTATGTGCTGACTGCCGCGATTCTGGCATTCGGCGGTATTCTATGGTGCCGGAATATTATCAGAGGATCGACGCCACGCCATTCTTCTGTCGATCAAGTTTCAACGCAGCCACTCGCATTCGATCCGCGAAGCATCGCGCTCACCAGTCATCCCCTGGCGACAGAAGAAGAGTTGCAAGCATCGGTCATTACACGGAAAACTGTGATGATCTACAGCGTTCCGCGGGACACGGTATCGCGCGCCTGCATTCGCGGGAAGATATTTGATGACTGTGCGATCTTCGGTCCGGCAGTCGTAACCCCGTATGCGAATACAGTAATCGTCGGGTGCTCGACATTCGAGGACTCGATGATCTGGGCTATTCCAAACACGCCAACGTATTACGGGGCAATCGGCATTCCTGAATGCACGTTTCGCAATTGCCAATTCTGGGGTGTAGGATTCTGCACTGAGCCTGCGCAAATCCCGATTCTGCGGCGGTGGCTTGGCATCACTTCTACGCCGCAGTCGCCGCAAGCAACTCCTCCATCGTCCACCGATGGTCAGTCAGCCGAGCCGCAACCGCCGGCGTCGTCTTGAGCGTCATGTGGGGCCGCACGAAGTTGTAGAACGCGATGTACAGCGAAATCGCGGCTTCATGGTGTCGCCACGACTTGCTGAAAGCGTTCGTGAGCCGAGTCCAGCGCCGGACCGTCATTCGCAGGGTAAGGTTGCTGCGTTCGACGTGACTCGTGCAGACGAGGGCCGGGTCAGGGTTGCCGACGACGGGCCGTTTCGCAATCTGCACTATCTGGGCCGGGCAGTATTTCCCACGGTCGCGCGGCAGATTCTTGTAGACCTTGATTATGCTGCTGTAGTCGATCCGCTGGCCGAATTCGAGCGGCATGTACGTGTAGTACGGCGACCAACCGTCAGTCGAAAGCTGGAAGCGACCGACCGTGGCCTGCCGCAGTCGGGACGCGAATTCGTGCGTGTCGAATTCGTCGCGCTTCCCGAGCATGTACGACACGATCAATTTCGTGCTGCGTTCCAGCCCGACGTAGCAGTAGGCGTCGCCTTTGAGCGGATCGGCGTCCAGCTTGTGTGCCCGCGTCTTTTCTTTCATGCCCACGAACGACCACACCTCATCGACCTGCACGTCAGCAACCGGGAGGCCCTGCAACCGATCGGCCAGAAACTTACGGCACTGTTCACCGACTTGCAGGATCAGGTCGCAAAGCGTGTTGCGGGATACGCCGGTGAACCGCTCGACGGCGCGGATCGACATTCCGTCCAGCAGCAATTTGAGGCAATCGACCGCTTTTGCGATCGGCAACTGCATGTTGCCCAGCGGGCGCGGCCGGTCGTCTCCGAACGTCTTTTTGCAATCGCGGCAGATATACCGCTGATTGCCGTCTCGATCCTTACCGTTCCGCTTGCAGTTCTCGCCAGAGCAACTCGGGCAAACCATGATGACTCGCCTTCCAATCTGCGGCGAGTCGTTTAGAATGCAGTTGTTGGGCTGGCATTCGGGCGACAAGCCTGGGTGACTGTCTCGCCCCGGCGATTGCTTCAACAATCTCCGGGGTTTTCTCTTTCATCGGCATTTATTATTGCAACAATAAATCAATGTGTCAACCGAAATACGGCTTGACTGGAAAGATTTTTGTTGCAATAATTATTCGCATGGGAACTCGTGGCAGACCACCGAAAGCGCCGGAGGATCGCCGGACTGACGCAATGCGGATTCCGTTGACTGCTGAAGAAAAGCAGATTATCGAGTCCGGTGCTGAGGCCCATGGCGCTAAGCCGGTAACGTGGATTCGTGAGCTGGCGCTTCGCGCAGCACGGCGCAAGGGGAAATAGGCTTCCCCCTGCCCGGTTTACGGGATAGAATTGCGCGCAGAGTGGACCTGCTGGGAGTTGAACCCAGTTCCGCGAGGCTATAAGGCTCTGGAAACGACCCGTCAGGCCCAAATGGACAGCGCGTCGGGCTGGCGCTTCTACCGCCAGCACCGACGCCTGCCCGAGCTATATTCTCGTGCGTGAGTTGCCATTCACGTCTGCTGCCCTCCATTCTTGCTTGATCGGGTGGTAGAAACAAAAACCCCGCGAAGCGCTTCCGTCGCCTCGCGGGGTTATTCTTACTTATGCAGCTTGTTCTTACGGCAGACCGTGGTCCGATTTTGGTCCGAAAGTGGTCCGATTTTTCAGTGCCACTGTTCTCTGTTGTCGCTCAGGCACCGCAAGATCGTTGCCACTGAGCCACCGTGTTTATCAACGTATTCCTCGACGATTCCCTGCATTTTGACGGTAGAATCGCGTTTCTTCGCTGTTTTGTACAAGCGAACACAATCTGTTGCCGCGATCGTCATTGGCCGTGATCGTATTTTTTTATGTTTTTTTCCTGGGTCTGATTTGAGGTCCGCGTCCGCCAACAGTAGTAACTCGTCTGGCGGCATCGTTGCCGCGCCGAGGACAATCTTGACCTCCTCTTCAAAGTCGCTCTGGAGGGCGTGGTATTCCAGCAGGACACGCCTAGTCGCCTCTTCCTTGAGTACCTGCTGGTATGGGCCGAAGTTAGGCTGAACAAGTCGAGTTGCGGATTCCAAATACACCGGAATCTGGTCGATGATGGACTTTATCGTTTCGACCAGCTTCAGGGCCTTGGCTGCGCTGAACGGACTTTCTTCGGTGATCTTGCGGGATTTCTCGATGCGCCGTAGTTGCCGCTGAGATGTCGCCACATCGCAAGGAATAACGGCATCGGAAATGCTGCGGATCGCATCAAACGCAGTTAAGAGGTGATGACTTCCGCCCGAGGCCAATCCGCGCTGCGCAATGTCGGCGTCTATCAACCGGCAAATTTCCTCTACTTTGCGGCGATAGTCGCGCAGCGCATCGCTGATGGCGACATCCCGGCTGTGCGGCACTCCCACGGGCCACTATCCTGAAAAGCGGCATCCTGAGCGAATAGGACGCGGCACGCCGTCAGGATTCAGGCTATTCGGCACCGGGGATCAGCCGACGCCTAGCCGCGTGATTGCATTTTACGCCCAGCAATACAACTTTGCGACATCACCCAAAACTGCATCCAACGGCAACGGGCACCGCAATGGGCATTGAACGCCCTAATGTGCCTTGTGAGCCGGGGACGTAAGTCCCCGGGTGCATCCGCCTGCCAAGACGCTCTGAATGCAACTCTCTTCGAGAATCGCATTGCAAACGACGCTGCAGTGACGCGCAGATCCACCGACGCACTTACGTGCGTCGCTCGCTGACGATTCCTTCGCCGGCGATCCAAATCAGGAGCGGGTTGGCTTGATTGCGGACGTATTCAATCGCCGCCAGCACCGCGGCTTCGTCGCGCAGCTTCCGAGTCGAGCCCCGCACGGTCCACCAGGTCTCCGACTTTGGCTTCCCAAACCGCTTGTTCAGAGCGCGACTCGCGTAGCTCTTGAAGTCGCCGAGGACCCGATCCGGATCGGGATCCCCTTTTACACCCACGACCAGATGAATGTGCTTGGCCATGATCCCGACGGCCCGTAACTCATGCCCGCGGAAATTCGCCGTTTCGTGGAATTGTGCGAAGACAATGTCAGCCTTCTCGCGGTTGAACACGATGGGAGGGCCCTTCAAGGCGCCGGCCGCAAACTCCTGCAATCGCGGCATTTCTCGGTCATATTCAGTTCCGAAGACATTGTGCACGACCTTTTCGCCGCCTGCAGCGTCGATGGCGCTGAC
>JACQFH010000204.1 GCA_016200145.1 Planctomycetia bacterium
GATGCCCGCCGCGGCAAGCTGTTCGCCCGAGACCGTACAGTCGTAGCTGTTGTGCAGCGTGACGAATGTCCGCGCGCGGCCGGGGCTGTCGGCCATCGCCAGAACGGCGGTCGCCGCCTCCCAGTCCTGCAGCAACAGCGCCCACCGCTTGCCCGGATTGATCATGTGCAGCGAGCGGGGAATCGCCGCGCCGAACAGCAGCGCGTCGCGAACCAGATCGTCTCCCGGTACGTCGTAGGGGTGTCGCCGGCCGGCAAAAAAACGCCGGTCTTCCGGCAGAAGAAAGTAAAATGGAATCTTGTCGTCGTGGCGGTAGAGATGCATGACGACCGTGCGGTCGGCGATCGTGACGCCGAAGCTGCCTTCGTGGCTTCGCCCCAGCGAGGCCATTTTTTCGATGCGGTGGTGGAACGGAGTGATGACGACCGTATCGACATGCGAAGCCGACTGCACGCGCGCCGGCAGCCGCCCCATCACCGCGGCAATTCCCCCGCACGGGGCAAACGGCGTTTCATACGACACAAAGGCAATGTTCACAATTCACTCGCTGTGGACATCTGGCTGACGGCTGCGGACGATCGCCACAATAACGACTTATCTTCGCACCGACCAGCAGCATGCGTGTTCTCCCCTCCCTTAGCGGCACTCGAGCAGTTCCGCGAGGTGCATCACGCGAACCGCATGCTGTTGCCGGTGCAGGGCGCCGCCGATGTTCATCAGGCAGCCGGTGTCGGTGCTGACCACCACGTCGGCGCCGGCGGCGGCGATGCACGAAACCTTGTCGCCTACCATCGCGCCCGAGATTTCCGGGTAGCGCACGGCGAACGACCCGCCGAAGCCGCAGCACTGGTCCTGGCGCTCGAGTGAAACGTACTCGACCCCCCGCACGGCGCGGATCAGTGTCTCGGCTTCGGATTTCAGCCCCAGGCCCCGCAGGTGGCAGGCATAGTGATAGGCCACCTTGCCTTCGAAATGCGCGCCAACATCCGCAACGTGCAGGCGATTGACCAGAAAGTCACTCAGTTCAAAGGTGCGCGCCGCCAGTTCAGCCGCGCGCTCGTGCCAGACGGCGTCGTCGTGAAACAGGTGCGGAAACTCGATCTTCACCATCGCCGCGCACGATCCCGACGGCACGACGACCGGGCGCCCATCGGCGAAAACGCCGATCGTATGCCGCGCCAGGTCGCGAGCCCCGCTGAGGAACCCGCTGTTGTAGAACGGCTGGCCGCAGCACGTCTGGCGCTCCGGGAAATGTACCTCGACCCCCAGGCGCCGCAACAAACGCACCGTCGCCAGCGCTGTGTCGGGACGCATCACGTCCCCCAGGCAAGTCGCCATCAACGACACGTCCACACGCGTTCCCCCTTCCCGCCGGCGCCCGGCATTGCATCGCAACGTAATGCACCCCTGTGCCCCGGTCAACCGGCGCGGGCCGAAGACCGCGCGCAACAGTTTGCGAAATCGCGGGCCTAGGCCGTACAATGACGCAGCGGATTGCCTGTCCTCCAAAATGCAAAGCGGAGCCTGCGCCATGTCGCGAACCCGATTCCGATTTTCGGCACTGCCACGCGTCGTCGCTGTGATTGCCCTTCTCGCCGTCGCGTCGTGGTCGCAGGCCTCATGGGCGGCCGCGCCCAAGGCGGCCAAAGCCGGAAAAGAACCGTCGAAAGGCGTCGAGAAGACCGAAGTCAAGTTCGTCCGCGTCCCCGACGGCGGCCTGCAGCCGCAGGCGGCGGTCGATAACGAAGGCACACTGCACCTAGTCTACCTCGGTGACGATCCCGGCGCCGCCAACATTTACTATGTGCGCAAAGGCGCCGGCCAGGAAAAATTCTCGCGGCCGATTTGCGTCAACAGCCAGTCGGGCAGCGCAATCGCTGTCGGATCGATCCGAGGCGCGCATCTGGCGATCGGCAAGGGCCAGCGCGTACACGTCGCGTGGAACGGGTCGGGAACGGCTGAGCCGCGCGGCCCGAAAAAGTACGACAGTCCCATGCTCTACACGCGCCTGGCCGACGACGGCAATTCTTTCGA
Organism: Planctomycetia bacterium; assembly: GCA_016200145.1. Taxonomy (GTDB): domain Bacteria; phylum Planctomycetota; class Planctomycetia; order Planctomycetales; family Planctomycetaceae; genus JACQFH01. The sequence goes on from JACQFH010000204.1 coordinate 2,035, forward strand.
GCCGCAGCGCAGCGTCAATGGTGAGAAATACGGCCTCGACGGAGGCGGTTCTGTCGCCGCCGACCTGGAAGGCAACGTCTACGTCGCCTGGCACGGAGGCGACGGCTCGGGCGAACAGAATCGGCGCGTGTTCGTCGTGAAGTCGACCGACGAAGGGAAATCGTTTGCGCCCGACGTGACCGCCGACAAAGACAAGAACGGGGCGTGCGGCTGCTGCGGGCTGCGGGCCTTCGCCGATCGCCAGGGGACGCTGTACCTTCTGTACCGGGGGGCGCGAGACATGAATAACCGCGACATGTTCCTGCTTACATCCGGCGACGGCGCCCGGTCCTTTGATTCACTGCTGGCCGACAAGTGGATGGTGTCCCGCTGTCCGATGAGCAGCGAGGCGTTCGTCGACGGCCGCGATGCGGTCATGGCGGCCTGGGAAACCGACAGCCAGATTTACGTGTCGCGGATCGATAAGAAGAAAGGACGAGAACCGTCGAAGCCGCTCGCCCCCACCGGAAAATCGGGCGATCGTAAGCACCCGGCGATGGCCGTAAACGGCCAGGGAGAAACTCTGCTCGTGTGGACCGAGGGAACCGGCTGGAACAAGGGCGGCGGCCTCGCCTGGCAGTTATTCAACGACAAGGGGCGCCCCACCACGACGCGCGGCAGGCTCGACAAGTCCATCCCTGTCTGGAGTTTCGCCGCCGTCTACGCCGAACCCGATGATTCGTTCGTGATCCTGCACTAGGATCACTGGGGACGATGCAAATGCCCGACTCCAGTTACGACTTCTGTGCGCCGTCGCGGATTGTGTTTGGCTGGGGACGGCGGGTCGAGGCGGGGCGCCTCGCGCGAAGTTTGGGGCGGCGGGCCTTTATCGTCTGCGGGTCGCGCACGCTCGAGCAGAACGGCCGGCTTGATGAGATCCTGCAAACTTTTGAAGAGGCGGGGGTCGACGCCGTGTGCACTCCAACCTGCACGCGCGAGCCTCTCGTCGACGACGTCGATCGCCTGGTGACCCTGCTGCGAGAGGCACGGGCCGGTACGGGCGACCTGCTTGTCGGAATCGGTGGCGGGTCGGCGATCGACCTGGCGAAAGCCGCAGCGGCCCTGATTACTCAGGAATCTCGCGCGAGCGTCGTCGAGTACCTGGAAGGAGTCGGCAGCGGGCTGAAGATCGAAACCATGCCGCTGCCCGTCCTGGCGCTGCCGACGACCGGCGGCACAGGCAGCGAAGCGACGAGGAACGCCGTGATTTCGTCGTTCGACCCGCCGTTCAAGATCAGCCTGCGGTCTGAATTGATGGTGCCGCGGATCGTGCTCGTCGACCCGGAACTCAGTGTGAGCGTTCCGCCAAACGTCACCGCCTGGACGGGAATGGATGCCATCACGCAGTTGCTAGAGAGTTATGTCACTCCTCGGGCGACGAGCGCCACGCAGGACCTGGCCTGGTCGGGCCTGGGGCTCGCCGTTCCGAATCTTGTCGAAGCGTTCAATAACCTCAGTTCCCGACCGGCCCGTGAGGCGCTGGCACAGGCGGCGTTGCTGTCGGGCATGGCGCTGGCCAATTCGGGGCTGGGAATGGCCCACGGTGTGGCGGCTGCGCTGGGCGTCCACTGCAGCGTGCCGCATGGTCTAGCCTGTGCCGTGATGCTGCCAACCGCCGTTCGCATCAACCGCCATCATTCCGGAGTCGAGGCGAAGCTGGCGCGGGCCGGCTGGGCCATGCTGCATCCCCAAGTCGCAACGCTCGACCCAAGTGAAGTTCCTCGCGAGCGCGACGAGTTGCGCGAATACGATGGCCTGGCGACCGTGGACCGGGTCGATCGAGTCCTGTGGCGCATTGAAACTCTGCTCGTCGAGCTGAACATTCCGCGCCGGCTGTCGAAAATCGGCGTGCTGCGCGAACAGATTCCGGCAATCGTACGCGATTCGCGCGGCAACAGTATGAGCGGCAATCCGCGCGCTCTTACCGACGACGAGTTGACGCACATCCTGGAGGAGATGTGGTGATCCTCGCCGCTGGACTGTCTCCCGCCTGGCAGCAGATCGTACTGCTGGAACGCCTGAACGTGGGCGAAGTGAACCGGGCCCGCGAAGTCCACTGGTGCGCTTCCGGGAAAGTCCTGAATGTCGGGTTGGCATTGAAATGCCTCTCCACTTCTCCCCCCCTTAACAAGGGGGGGGCGGGGGGGGTCGCAGGCAAATACGGAGTTCGGATCGCGCCTGAGGCGGATGCACCGTGCAATTCGGAGTGCGGAATTGAAGTGAGGACGCTCGCGACAGTCGGCGGGTCGATTGGGGGGGCGATTCGACGGCAGTTCTTGTCGCTGGAAGTGCCGGCGCGGTGGATTGAGACGGAATCGCCGACGCGAGTCTGTACAACGATCCTGGACGCGGTCGCGGCGACCACGACCGAACTGGTGCAAAACGCCCCGGCCATTACGGACGACGAGCTGGAGCAATTCGCACATGCGTATCGGGAAGAGGCTCGCGACGCCGATCTGATCGTGCTGACTGGTTCGTTGCCTGCCGGTGTGCCGGCGACGTTCTACCGAGACTTGCTCGCGGAAACGCAAGGTCGCGTCGTGCTCGATGCACAGCACGAGCCGTTGCTGGCGGCGCTGGAAGCGCGGCCGTTCGTCGTCAAGCCGAATCGCGAGGAACTGGGACGAACGCTCGGGCGGTCGCTGCTTACTGACGAACAGGTGCGCGATGCGATCCGCGAAATCTGCCGGCGGGGCGCCACCTGGGCGGTTGTCTCGGAGGGGAAGGAACGGGTCTGGATCGGTTCCGAACAGGCGCTGCTGTGGGTGAAGCCGCCGCCGGTGGCCGTCGTGAACCCGATCGGCTCGGGCGATTGCCTGGCCGCCGGTATCGCCATGGCCCTGACACGAGGCGAAGACGTTCCCGACGCGGTATGCTACGGCATGGCCGCCGCCGCGGAGAACGTCGGCCAACTGCTCCCCGCCCGGCTCGATCCCCAGCGCGTGGCGGACCTGATTCGAAAGGTCGTAGTACAGACGATCTGAACCTTCCGCGACGGGATTCTATGATTGAACGCTCCGGGAGAGAGCAACCATGTCCTCAGATCTCGATCTCAACCTCGACTACCAGCTCGCGCTCGAACCGGGCCTCGACGAATACGGCATCGGCCTGATCGGGGCGGGATTCATCATCCGCGACTGCCACTTGCCGGCCTACGCACAGGCCGGCTTTCGCGTCGTGGGAATCTGCTCGCGCAACCCGGCGCGGGCTGACGAAGTCGCCGCGCTGCGGAGCGTGCCGACGGTTTACCGCGATTACCACGAACTGCTGGTCGCAGGGCGCCGCACGTGCGCGGCATTCTCGCGCAAAAGCCGCTGGCAATGAGCTTCGCCGAGGGGAGCGAGATCGTCAGGCTCTGCGAGGACGCCGGGGTCACTCTGGCGGTCAACCAGAACATGCGGCACGACCAGTCGGTGCGGGCGTGCAAAGACATTCTGAACAGGGGCTGGCTTGGCGACCCCGTGTTGGGGACGATCGACATGAGGGCCATTCCGCACTGGATGCCGTGGAGCCGCGATCTGCACTCGCTGTCGACGTGGATCATGTCGATCCACCATCTTGACTGCTTCCGTTACTGGTTCGGAAACCCCGATCGCGTCATGGCCAGCACGCGCCCCGATCCGCGGACGCAGTTCCCCCACACCGACGGCGTCAACCTGTACATTCTCGAATTTGCATCGGGTGCCCGGGCCAGCAGTTGGGACGACGTCTGGACCGGCCCCGTCCGCGAGGGGAGCCAGGGGGATATCGGCATTCGCTGGCGCGTGGAGGGAACGGCGGGCCTGGCGCGGGGGACGATTGGCTGGCCTACGTACCCGGCCCACACCGCCAGTACGCTGGATTTTACCACGCGGGCGCGCGGCGATTACTGGTTTCAACCGCGCTGGACCGAAGCCTGGTTCACCGAAGCCTTCCGCGGCACGATGGGCGAGCTGCTGATCGCCCTGAGACACGGAACGCAGCCGCCCATTTCGGGTCGCGACAATCTCGAAACTCTGAAGCTCGTCGAAGCCGTGTATCGCTCAGCCCGCGAGCATCGGGTGATTGAGCTGAGTGATCTTTGATGGCACACCTTGCTGCATTGTCGTCGTTCGCTCCGCGAAATAACGCACTTTCGCGGTGCGAAAGGCGACTTTTCCCGGCGCTTGACGCGACTCGCTCGTTCTCGGGATGATAACTGGATGGATGCTCCCAGGAAAAACCGATCGCACAATGGGAAACGTCCGCCCGGCGGTAAACCGGGCGGAGATCGTCCGGGTTCCCCCGCCGAAGAAGCCGGCGCGCGCCTGAAACTGTTCCGACTCGACGGCAACCGGTTCGCCTTCCAGGCGCCCATCTGTGCGCGCGACCGGAAGGAAGATCTCGACGAGGTGCAGCAGATGATCGCGGCCGGCGAGTTGGAGATCGCCCGCGACGAGCTGTTGTATCTTGTCGCAGACTGCCGGGCGTTTCTCGAAGCGCACAATCTGCTGGGGGAGCTGGCGCTGGAAGAGAACGACATTCCGCTGTCGCAGGGGCATTTCGGATTCGCCTACGAGATCGGGCTCGATAGCCTGCCACCCGGCTTTCGGGGAATTTTGCCCGCGAACCGGGATTACAATGGGGCATTTTTTCTGGCCGGGCGCGGACTGGCCCGCTGCCTGATCGCCCGTGGCCAGCGCGACAAAGGCCGCGAAGTGCTTGTGCAGCTCTCGAAATTCGACCCGCGCGAAGAACACGTGAAATCGCTGCTTGTTGAACTGGATAGCATGCCAAAGCCCCGTCCCGCGTAGTGTGTCGGTTTGGGCAGCGAATTCTGCTTCAAATACGAAATCCCAATTCCGAAATCGAATGACTCTCCCCCTCCTTTGTGATCTGTCGCGCGACGAGCTGGCAAACTGGTGCCAGGCGCAGGGAGAGCAACCGTACCGCGCCGACCAGATCCGCAAATGGATCTTCGGTAAACGAGTCTCAGATTTCGAGGCGATGACCGACCTGCCGGCCGGACTGCGCACAAAGCTCGCCGAGCAATTCACCGTCTTTTCATCGCGCGTCGCGGCCCACCAGCGCTCGTCCGACGGAACGCAAAAGCTGCTCATCGAGCTCGCCGACGGCGAGAACGTCGAGTGCGTGCTGATGCGCGAAGACGACCGGCGGACGATCTGCATCAGCACCCAGGTGGGCTGCGGCATGGGCTGCATGTTTTGCGCCAGCGGCCTGTTGGGGCTGTCTCGCAATCTGTCGGCCGGCGAAATCGTCGAGCAGATCCTCAGGCTCGATCGACTGCTGCCTGCCCTCGAACGGATCACCAATATCGTCGTGATGGGCATGGGGGAGCCGCTGGCCAACCTCTCCAGCCTGCTGAAGGCCCTAACGACGCTGGACGAAAAAGGCGGCCTGGGGCTTTCGGCCCGACGGATCACGATCTCGACGGTCGGCCTGCCCGAAAAGATTCGCGAGCTGGCCCGCGCCGGCAAGCCGTACAACCTGGCTGTCTCGCTGCACGCGCCCAACGACGCTTTGCGCAGCGAGCTGGTGCCGGTCAACCGCAATATCGGCATCGAGGCGATCCTGGCGGCGGCTGACGAATTCTTCGAGCAGACGGGGCGCCGTGTCACCTACGAATACGTCGTGCTGGCCGAACGCAACGACAGCCTGAAAGAGGCGCGCGAGCTGGCGGCTCTGTTGCGCGGCCGCAATGCACACATCAACCTGATTCCGATGAATGCCGTATGCGAGCTGCCGTTTCACGATCCGGCGGCCGAGCGGCTGCGGGCGTTCATCGAGGTCGTCGAGCAGGCGGGCGTGACGACCACGGTTCGCAAACGCAAGGGGGCCGATATCGACGCGGCGTGCGGCCAGCTCCGCCTGCGGCATGCCGGCGCCCCGCAATTGGTTCCGATCCAGGCCATGTCATGACACCAGAACCCGAGGAGAGCGGCCTATCGGAAATCCCCGGCGACGCGCCCATTCGCCGACGCGGGGGGACATTCCTGTTCGACGAATCAGATCGGCTGCGGACGTTCTGGAGGTTCGCGATCTTCGGGTTTGGTTTCCTCTGTGTGCAGATCGCCATCGGGCTCGCCATCGCAGTTCCATTAGTCATTTTCCTGTATCGAAGGGACCCAGCCCAGTTCAAAACGGGTAACAATCCCCAGTTGCCTGAGAACTGGACACTCTGGATTCAGATCGTGGCGTCGTTGCCGATCACGCTGGGAACGCTGGTTCTCGTTGTCGTCTGTCGGCGATACCTCGACCGCCGCAGCATCTGGTCCCTGGGTCTCTCGCGACCGGGCTGGACGCTCACCGAATCGCCGGTGGCGGGTTTCTTCGTCGGCTTCCTTCCGGTCGCGCTGGTCATTAGCATGCTGCTGGTGGTCGGGGGCCTGGCCTGGGTGGGGATTTCAGCGGCCGTCGAGACTGCGCTGTTGATCCCGACCCTGATCGTGATGGCGTTCTACGAAGAGATCCTCTGCCGGGGATACCTGCTGCAGAACCTGATCGACATCCGGCGTCCGGTGTTCGGTGTTCTATTTTCGTCCACCGTGTTCTGGCTGCTGCACGCGATGAATCCCGCAGCATGGTCTCTGCCGCTTGTCAGTGTCAACCTGTTCGCTGCGGGGGTGACACTGGCGCTGGCCTACTGCGCCAGCGGCAACATCTGGTTCCCGACCGGCATGCATTTTGGATGGAACTTCGCTCAGGGAGTCTTGTTTGAAGTCCCGGTGAGCGGCCTGAAAACCAACGGCTTGATCGACGTGCGACTTGTCGAAACGATGCCCGTGTGGCTGACCGGGGGCGAGTTCGGAATCGAGGGTTCGCTGCTGACGACGATCGCCGAAGTCTGGATGTCAGCACTCCTGCTGGCGGTCCTGGTCAAACGAAACTCGATGCCCGCCGCGCCAGCGCCAATGCAATAGTACGATCCATTCATTCCTCAAATTTTCGCGATTTTGGGAAATCCGCGCAAACTTTGCCGGTTTTGGGTCGTCGAAAGCCGGGTCTTTCGGGTATCCCGGATGAAAGGATGCTGATTCGTTGAATCGCGCCGCGGTGGCGGGGTGGAGGAATCCTTCCCAGCCGACCGCGTGCCTGCCGGCGGGGCCAGTCTGCGCACCCCGTTCGAGGACACTGACGCAGGTCCATTCTGTTTTTCCATAGGAGAGAGAAGTCATGAAAAAGTCGAAGCGCGCGCTGTGGGTGTGCGTTGTGGGGATCCTGGGTCTCGGGATCTGGCTGTCCGCCGGTCTCAGGTCGACGAGAAGCGATGTCCAAGCCGGCGGCAACGTGGGATATTGCCCGATCTACTTGTATATGTATTTCAATGGAACGTACTACTACGTCGTCACAGCACCGGGCACAAACTGTATGCCAGAAGGGATTATGCCCTCTGACGTCCCGCACCAGTTGGGATGCCCAGACTGCCTTGATCCGATCTTCAGCGGGGCCCGCCCGTTGCCGTTCCCGAAATCGGACGCTGCGTCAGAGCTGGCCCCAAAACCCGACCCGCTGTTCTCAGGTGTGCTGCGTTAGCTGACACAAGTTGTCGTCGACGTCATTAGACTTGCGTGTTCCCAAGTTCAAGGAACAGGAACAACGCACAGGTTCCGAATCGCCAGCAGGGGAGGGGCCGAAGTGCTCCCTTGCTGGCGATCCGGGCCAACGTCGCGCCGCCCGTTCACGGTAGCCGAACTCGCCGAAGTTCGGGCAGTCCAGCGCCGCCAGGTCAAGCAAGCGATCTAATCGAGAAACCGGGGCTTGGCGCTGCGCGCACAACGGAACCCGACCCCGCGACACGGCTTGTCCTGCGGCATGTTGTGTCCCCAGCGCGGTCCGAAGTGCATTTCTCGACTGTCGAACGAGCGATTCGCGACAGAAAACGGACCGCCGCGCACAACTCGCCCCTCGGTCGTCATCCGCTTAAGTGCCTCCGGCAACGTAAATGAACCTAAGCCGGTCGTTGCGGGCTGCCGGCGGGAATCGGTCCACTCGGCGACGTTGGAAAACAGTCCAAAGACCGGAGGACTGGTATCGGTGTGGTCAAATTGCGGTTCTCCGACCGCGCCGAATTCCCAGTTCCCGATCAGACTTTCGTCGTCTCCCCAAGGATATTCACGAGTACCCGCGGCCGTCGCCGCAAATTCGTACTCTTCTTCCGTCGGCAGTCTCATTCCCACGCGTTCGGCGTGGTCTAGGGCCTCCGCAAACGTTACTCCCGCGAGCGGTTCCGACTCATCGAGACTTAACCCGAGATTCTTCAATCCTTCAGGCAAGCGTTCGGAATGTCGGCGAAACTCGCCAACCGTTACTTCGTGAGTTTCGAGGTAAAAGGCGTCTACATCGCATTCATGAATCAGAACGCCACCGGGTTCGTTGTCACCCATCGTAAACCGGCCCCCTGAAAACAATGCCAATCCGGCAATGACCTCCGATTCAGGCAGGATTCGGATCGAAGGGAGTTCCACGTTTCCATCCGCAAGTGCGTGCGACCGCGTCGCACGCGTGCCTGGCAAGCCGAGTTCGCCTGCTGGAGGCACTGTCCGGTAGACCTCATGGAAACCGCGCCCGGCAACTTCGGCGACGACAAGATACGTGGTCGGCGCGAGGTCGACGGCAAGCGGCGTCTTACCCTTGGGGCGTACCACCTGCGTAGCAATGGGTAAACCCGTCAGCTGGTCGATCGGAACGATGGCCACACGGGCGCCGGCCGGCTCAGTGGAAATCTGCACCTTGCGGGGTGCAGAAGGCGCAAGTGCGGCTGACCTCGCCGCGTGCTGCGCGCTGTTCCACGACAGCACGCTCGCCAGCGGCACCATCAGGGCCAGAAACGCGGCCCCCCCCGTCGTGACCGAGTTCCGGCGCATTTTCCGCCACACCCGCTCCACAATCGTAGACGGTCGCGCGACGGTCTGCTGTCCGTCCAGGAACCGTTGCAGATCGTCGGCGAACTCCCGCGCCGAGGCGTAGCGATCCTTGGGCTCTTTCGCCATGGCTTTGAGGCAAATGCTCTCGGCGTCGCGCGGTACGTGCAGGTTCATCACCCGCGGCGCGGTGGGCTCTTCGTTTACGATCTGCTGCAGGACGGCCGTCATCGGTCCGACGAAGGGCACCTGCCCGGCGAGCAACTCGTAGAGGATGACTCCGAGACTGTAGACGTCGCTGCGGGCGTCGACCTGGCTCGACCGGCCGACGGCTTGTTCGGGGCTCATGTACGCCGGCGTTCCCAGAAGATGCCCCTCGATCGTGCGGACCGCCTCTTGCGTCAGGCACTTGGCAACTCCGAAATCGGTGATGTGCGGCTCGCCGGCGTCGTCGATGAGGATGTTGGCCGGCTTGAGGTCACGGTGAATGACGTGGTTCTGGTGGGCGTATTCCAGTGCCAGCGCGATCTTGTGGCACACCTGGACGGCGTCGCGCGCCGACCGGCGGGCCGCCGCGAACCAGCGATCAAGATTGGTTCCCGCGATTAAATCGGAAACGATGTAGGCGCGTTCCGATTCGCAGCCCACTTCGTGGACGCCGACAATGCCGGGATGATTCAATCGTGCAGCAATCCGCGCTTCGCGCAAGAACCGCTCGGGATCGAGGCCGCCGTCCTGCTGATGCCGCGCGAGCTTGAGGGCCACGATCCGCTTCAGATGCGTGTCAAAGGCCCGCCACACAGTGCCGAACGCCCCCGAACCGATTTGTTCGAGCCGTTCGTAATGGGCCACCATCTCCGCCGGCCGCACGGGGGCTTTGCCCTCCGCACCGGCCGCGACAGGCTGCGGCCGACCGTCTTCTCCGGGCTTTTTGAACAGATCTTCGAAATTTGCCCGCTGCGACTGCTGCCGGCGGTACTCGAAGTCGACGGCCAGCAACTCGCTGTACAACTCCGACCGCGAAGAAGGCTCGACACGGTTCACGTATTCGTCGATCCGCGGAGTGCCTCCCGCGAGGAGCTCGGCTTCGAACTCATCGCAGATCATGTCGACTTCGTCGTTGATCGACATGCCCTTGCCGTACTGTTCTTGAAGTCGGGCGAGCCGTTCCAGGTTCAAGGCGCGATCTCCTTCCACCAGCATGAGCGAATCAGGATCAGCTTGCGGCTGACGGTTCGCGGCAGGACACCCAGCTTAGCGGCAATTTCATCGATCGAATAGCCTTCGATGCGCCACGTCGCAATGCGCCGCAGCGTGGCGTCGCGCAGCAGGCGCATCAGCCGCTGCCATTCTTCATCCATCTGCACAAGCAGGTCGGGACCGGGAATCTCATCGAGCACGGCCTCCATCCTGAACAGATCGTTCGTCTCCGGGTCGCGGGGAACGTCACACTCGGAATCAACCGCCGGGCCGCAATCATTCTGTCGGAAGTGCAGTCGATGCTGGTCGATGATCTTGCGGCGCGCCAGCGCGAGCAGCAGCATCCACAATTCGTCGCGCCCCTTCAGATCTGCGAATCGCCCCGATTCGGCTCCGCGGCACAGACTGTCGAATACGCTGAGGGCAACGTCTTCTTCATCGTTCGCGCGGCGCGCCCCTTTGTTCAGGCGCTTGCGCGCGAATTCCACCAGGTCGGGGAAATATCGATCCCACAGGCGCTGCGCTGCATCGGCATCGCCGTTTTGCAGACTGACGATCCACTGGCTGACGGAATTCGACAATTTCGGCCCATTCACTAGGCAATAAGACATCCTTCCCAATTGTTCCAGATTCTACTGAACACACAAGCGTGATTCCATACGAAGTTTGAATTGTCGACCTTTCAGGCCCCAGAATCATGCTTGCGGCCCGTCGATTCACGCACTGTTCAAGCGTTCGTCGGCAGCCGTCGCGGATTGCCCCAATTCCTTGTCGCCATGGTCATTTTCCGCCGACGGGGCCGATCGCGGGAATGAGCTGGTGACCGGATTCGGGATCCCCAGCATCTCGTAGATTTTGTCGGCCACTTCACTCGGGTAGAACGGCTTGGCAAAGAACACGTCTTCGGATTTCAGGACACCGCAGCCAAGCATAAATTCCTCGGAATGGCCGGAAATATAGACCACCTTAATGCCCGGAGCGATTTCCAGGAGCCGGGCCGCCACTTCGTGCCCCCACATCCGGGGCATCACCATATCGATGACGGTCGCGTCAATCTTACCCGCGTAGGCCTGACACAGGATCACGGCCTCGTCGCCGCTGGCCGCCTCCAGGACGTGAAAGCCAAATTGCACGAGCCCCATGCGCACGGAGTCGCGCACGGCTTCGTCGTCCTCAATCAACAGGATTGTGGCCTGCTGCGCCGGGTCGAGAATGGTCGTTTCGTCGTTCAAACGTGACAGCTCCCGGAAGAGACAATTTCGCTCTGCGCACCGGGGCTGACAGCGCACAACAAGGGCTCTTCCCACGGGATACCGTAAAATCTCCGATTTTATAGACACACATTCTTTGAAAACGGTCAAAAACAAGCAAAAAAAAACGTCGCAACCATTGTTGCAATAATGAGATAAATTATTTTGCGAAAATTCTCGTTTTTCAAAGTCATTTTTGGGCCGCCTGTTTGCCAACGCGACTCTTTTTAAGTGTTCCTATGTTCAGATATCGGATGCGAAAAAAACACCCCAATTTCACGAAAAGGAGTTCCGTGGCAATCAGTGATACGCGGGCTGCAGTGCGTTGAGAATCGCCCCGATTCTCGCTAAGATTCGGGCTCGTCAGCGAGGCCCGTTTTCTCGTGCAGAAAGCGGGTTTCTTGTGTTTTTTCAATGCCGGGAGCAGCAGCGTTGTCTACCGACGGAAACGGCAGCGGCGAACAGATTCGATCGCTGGACATCCAGGACGAGATGCGCAACAGCTACCTGACGTACGCCATGAGCGTCATCGTCAGCCGCGCCCTCCCCGATGCTCGCGACGGGCTCAAGCCCTCGCAGCGCCGCATTCTCGTGGCAATGAACGACCTGAACCTCGGCCCAGCGTCCAGTCGCACGAAATGCTCGAAAATCGCCGGCGAAACGATGGGCAATTACCATCCGCACGGCGACCAGGCGATTTATCCGACGCTCGTCCGCATGGCCCAGGGCTGGGTCATGCGCGAAGTGCTGATCGACAAGCAGGGGAATTTCGGGTCGCTGGCCGGCCTGCCCCCTGCCGCCATGCGGTACACCGAAGCGCGGCTGTCGTCTGTCGCCTCGGAGTTGCTCGACGACCTTGACAAAGATACCGTCGACTTCGTTCCAACCTACGATCAGAACCGGGTCGAGCCAGTCGTCCTGCCTTCGCGGCTTCCCAACCTGATCGTCAACGGCTCGAACGGCATCGCCGTCGGCATGGCGACCAGCATTCCTCCCCATAATCTGGGTGAAACCTGCAGCGCCGTCATCCGTCTGATCGACGATCCCGAGTGCTCGATCGGCGACCTGCTCGAAGACATCGAGGGGCCGGATTTCCCCACCGGCGGAATCATCTGCGGTCGCGGCGGCATCCGGCAGGGGTATCTCACCGGCCGGGCGACAATTACTTTGCGGGCCCGCACCCATTTCGAAACCGAGAAGAACACGGAAGTCATCGTCGTCACCGAAATCCCGTACATGGAGACTCGCGACCGCGTCCGCGAGAAACTCGAGCAGCTCGTCCGTGACGACAAAATCGACGGCATCTCGCGAATCGTCGATCTCACCGACCGCAACACGCCCGACTGGCAGGTGCGGCTGCACATCGTCCTCAAGCGCGATGCAGACCGCGACGTGGTGCTCAACCAGTTGTTCGAGTTTTCGTCGCTGCAGACGACCGTCAGCATCATCCTGCTGGCCCTGGTGGCCGGCCGCCCCCAGACGCTGACCCTCAAGCAGCTTTTGCAGGAATTCCTGCGGCACCGGGTCGACGTGCTCCGCCGGCGGACCGAGTTCCTGCTGGCCGAGGCCCGCAAGCGCAAGCACACCGTCGAGGGGCTGCTCATCGCGCAGCTCAACATCGACGAAGTCATCGACACGATCCGCAAGTCCCCCAGCCGGGCCGAGGCCCGCACCCGCTTGCAGCTCCTCAGTGTGCCGGGTGAGCTCATTGCCCGCGCCCTGGGAGATGCGGGTTATAAGGTCTTTCAGGACGAGCGGGGCGTCGCCGAGTCGTACACTCTTTCGCAGACGCAAGCCGAAGCCATCGTGGCCATGCAGCTCGGCTCGCTCGCCGGGCTCGAACGCGACAAGCTGGGCGAAGAATTCCGCGCGCTGCTCGACAGCATCCGCGAATTCCTGCGGTTGCTCTCGGACGAAGCCAACCTGCTGGCGCTGGTGCGCGGCGAGATGGAAGAGCTTAAGCAGAAGTACGGCGACAAGCGCCGCACCGCGATCACCGACGAAGAACTGGGGACCGTCGCCCGCGAAGACCTGATCGCCGAAGAAACGATGGCCGTCACGCTGTCGCACCGCGGCTACATCAAGCGGATGGAAATTGGCACGTACAAGGCGCAGAAGCGCGGCGGGCGAGGCATCACCGGAGCGAAAGCTGACGACGAAGACCCGATCGAGCACCTGTTCGTCGCCAGCACTCACGATTACCTGCTGTTCTTCACCGATCGCGGCAAGGTGTTCTGGCAAAAGGTGTACGATATCCCGCTGCTGAACCGCACCGCGAAGGGCCGGGCCGTCGTCAATCTGCTCAACCTGCAGGACGGCGAAAAGGTCTTCAATTGCCTGGCTGTTCGCGAGTTCGACGAAACGCGGCAGGTCGTGATGGCCACCCGCAACGGCACCGTGAAAAAAACCGCCCTCAGCGAATACAGCCGTCCCAAGTCGGGGGGCATCATCGCCATCCGCCTGGACGACGGCGACGAGTTGATCGATGTCGTGCTCGTCTCGCCCGGCGAAGACCTGCTGGTCGCCACCGCCAACGGCATGGCGATCCGCTTTTCTCAGGAAGACGCCCGCAGCATGGGCCGCGCGACGTTCGGCGTGAAAGGCATCGACCTGGCCGAAGGGGACTACGTCGTGGGCATGGTGGTTGCCAGCCCGACGGCCGACCTCTTAACCGTTTGCGAAAACGGATTCGGCAAGCGCACCCCGTTCGGCGCGCCCGACGTCGTTGACGACACAGAGGCCCCGGAAGAACCGGCAGAACCAGCGCCGGCGCCTGCCGCGCCGCCGTCGGGCGAGGCCGTCGAAGGCGAACCGACGGGCGAAGATACGGTCGACACCTCGAAGAGCGGCATGTCGTACCGCCGACAGCGGCGTGGCGGAAAGGGCCTGCGAAACATCAAGACCACCGAACGCAACGGCAAGGTTGTGGACATCGCCAGCGTCACCGACGACGCCGAGATCATGATGGTCACCGCCGGCGGAATCATTCAGCGGATCCGCGCCGGCGAGGTCAGCCGCATCGGCCGCAATACCCAGGGCGTGCGCATCATCCGCCTCGACGAGGGCGACAAACTTGTCTCCCTGGCACTTGTCCCGCGCGAAGAAGTCGAGTAGCGCTCACACAAACTGCGTCACGCCGGGAATGGCCACCGTCGGTTCCGACAGCGCGCCCCATTCATATCGAGCAGGAGTCAGGTCCTCCTTCGAGTTCAATGCCATCTCCCAGGTGATCTTTTTGCCCGTGTACGCCGCCATCCGCCCCATGATGCCCAGCAGCGTGCTCTTGGCCATGTACTCGCCGTTGTTGATCGGCTTGCCGCTGCGGATCGAGGCGAACAGCTCGTCGTGCTCGACCTGGTAGAAATTGCGGCGCTTGTTGCCGGCCAGAGCCCAGGGTTTCTCGCCGCGGATGGCGAAATTGCGCTCAGTCAGGTCGGCCGTGCCGCGAGTGCCGTACGCCTGCACGCTCATGTCGTTGTAGCAGCCGGGCATCTGCCTGCAATGGCTGATGAGCCGCGCGCCGCCGGCGTATTCGTAGGTCACCGAAAAGTGGTCGTAAATGTGCCCGAACTCGGGGCCCGTGCGCACCTGCCGGCCGCCGCTGCCGATGCAGTGCTCGGGGTATTCGCCGCGCATCAGCCACGCGCACACGTCCAGGAAGTGCACGTGCTGCTCGACGTTGAAGTCGCCCGAGAGCCACGTATAGTAGTACCAGTTGCGCATTTGCCATTCCATGTCTGACCAGTCGGGCTTGCGCTCCTTAGTCCAGATCGGTCCGCGGAAGTCGTTGGCGGCCAGCATGCGGATTTCGCCGATTGCCCCATCGTGAATGCGCGCCGCCGACTCGCGGAAACCTTCGCAGTATCTGAGGCACAGCCCCGATACGATCGACAGTTTCTTCTGTTGGGCCAGCTCGCACGTCGCCTGCACCGAGCGGACCCCCGGCGCGTCGACGGCCACCGGCTTTTCGGCGAAGACGTGCTTGCCCTCGGCAACCGCCGCGGCCAGGTGCAGCGGCCGGAAGTGCGGAGGCGTCGCCAGCAGAACTACGTCGACGCCGCTGTCGATCAGTTTCTGGTACGCGTCGAAGCCGGCGAACCGCCTTTCTTCGGGAACGTCTAACTTCCCCGCGATCTCGCCGTCTTTCTGTAGCTCGCCCAGGCTGCGATCGAGATGATCGGCAAACGCGTCGGCCATCGCGGTGAGGCGCACGTTCGGGTCGGCCCGCAGCGCCTGCCCCGCCGCCCCGGTCCCGCGTCCGCCGCACCCCACCAGCCCTACCCGCAGCAGGTCCCCCCCGCCGGCATGCACGAATTCCGGCGCCACGAGCGGCAAAACGGCTGCCCCTCCCGCGAGCCCGGCAGCCGACTTCACGAATTCTCGCCGAGAAACACCCGCCTCGCGCGCCTGATCCATTGCCCGCCTCCGCATAGAATGGAAAGGAGTGCCGTCAACCCGAAAGCCAATCCGGTCCCGGCCATTGTAGCCGTTCTCCGTCCCCTTTCGTCAAGAAAACCGATGACCGCGATCACGTTTCGGCATCCACTGGATTTCGGGCGATCTGGTCGCTTCGCACGTTCGGCGGTGCTGCTGGTCGCGACACTCGCCCTGCTGACCGCGCCTGGCAGCAGTCACGCGATGGATCGGGCGGAGGCGGTTAAGCTTTCACGCAAATATCTCACCAGCGACGATGAGGAGGAGCGGCACCATCTTTTGCGGCAGCTGGCCCGATACAACGGTACGTTCGAACCCGTCCTGCGAGAGCTGCAAACTGTGCGGTTCGAGCCGGTAGTGTCCGGGTACCTGCCCGAAGAGCATTTCACCGTGAGCGATCTGCTCGACAAACACCCGGACGACCTCCTCTATTTCACGATTCCCAAGTCCTATCGCCCGGATCGACCCACGGGACTGGTCATTTTCATGCACGGCGGCGGCCGCAGCACGTCACGATATGCACCGCGGTATTCCCTGGACTTTCCTGAAAACTCCGATCACAAAGAAAATTCCCAGTTGGGGGATCTGTTCGATTCCACGGGCATGATCGCTGTCGGGCCTTCGTCGCCCGACAAGAGATCGTATTATCGCTGGTGCCTGCGCGAGAGTGACGAGTATCTGGCCGACGTGATCTGCGAATGCAAGAGCCGCTTCCATATCGACGACGACCGCGTGCTCCTCCTGGGCCATTCGATGGGCGGGTTCGGGGCCTATCACCACGTCCAGCGCCAGCCCGACCGGTTCGCCGCCGTCATCGTCAACGCCGGATCGTGGTGGCTGGCGCACTGGCCCGTGATCCGCGGAACCCCGCTGTTCATCGTGCA
>JACQFH010000205.1 GCA_016200145.1 Planctomycetia bacterium
CCGGGCAGGCGCGAGGCAACAGCGGGCTGTACTGCAACGACCAGTATGAATTCCAGATCCTCGATTCGTTCGGCCTCTCGGGAGAGAACAACGAATGCGGGGGATACTATTCGTTCGCCAAACCAGCGCTCAATATGTGCCTGCCCCCTCTCTCGTGGCAGACGTACGACATCGACTTCGCCATGGCGCAATTCGACTCCGAGGGAAAGAAAACGAAACCCGCCGTCGCCACGGTGAAACTCAACGGCGTCGTCGTGCACAACCAATACGAGATTCCGAAGTTCAACGGCGGTGGGGGGCTGTCGGATGAATCGAAACCCGGTCCGATCTTCGTGCAGGACCACGGCAATCCCGTCCATTTCCGCAATATTTGGATTCTGGAAAAGTAGCGCCCGATGAACGCCAGCTCTCCATGTCTTTCGACGTCCGATCTGCGGGCGGCCGTGGCTCGTCTGCCCCGTTTTCCGCTGGGTCACTTTCCCACCCCGCTCGAGCGGGCCGACCGATTTTCGAAGACACTGGGCGGTCCCGACATTTACATCAAGCGCGACGATTGCACGGGGCTGGCCTTCGGCGGCAATAAGACCCGGCACAACGAGTTTCTGATCGCCGACGCGCTCCAGCAGGGGGCCGACATCATTGTCTGGGGCGCGGGCGTCCAGAGCAACAATTGCCGGCAGACGGCGGCCGCCTGCGCCAAGGCCGGCCTCGACATCCACCTCGTGCTGGGCCGCGGGGGCCCCGCCAAAGGCCCCGACGTCGTGCAGGGCAATCTGCTGCTCGACCATCTCGTCGGTGCGCATGTCGACATCGTCAACGCGACGATCGGCGTCGACCTCGATGACCACATCGCTGCCGAAGCCGCGCGGCACGCCGCCAACGGGCGCAAGGTCTATTCGTGGGACCGCCACCGCGTGAAGCCGCTGGCGGCCGTCAGCTATGCGCTGTGCGTGGCCGAGATCGTCGAACAATCGCGGGCCGAAGGGTGGACACCCGACGCCATCTACGTCAGCTCGGCCGGATCGACCGGTTCGGGAGTGGTGCTGGGGCAACTCGCACTGGGCCTCTCGTGCCCGGTCCGTCACATCTCGCCGATCAAATGGCCGTGGGACACGCAGGAAGACATGGCGCAAATCGCGGACGCCGCGGGCAAACTGATCGGGCTTGATTTGGGAGTCCGCCGCGAGCACATCGACATTTCGTTCGACTACATCGGCCCCGGCTATGGATCGCTGTCGGGCAGCGGCTGCGAAGCCATCGCACTTCTGGCGCGAACCGAAGGCATTCTGCTCGATCCGAGCTATACCGGTAAGGCGATGGCCGGCCTGATCGATGACGTTCGCCAAGGCCGCAGGAAGCCTGGCGAAAAAGTGGTGTTCATCCACACCGGCGGCACCCCCGCCCTGTTCGCCTACGCTGAAGGGCTGGTCGAAAAAATCGCCCCGAGACGCCTCGAGCGTTAGAGGGAAGTGCCGGGCTCCAACCCGATCGGGATTTGTGAGCTAGACTTGTCTGAGGCGTCTGTACGTCCGCAATTCGGTCGGGGCATGCCATGCAAGTCGTCTGGGAACATCTGGAGTTCTACAAGCAGTATCTGGCCGGCGCCTGGGCCAATATGACCCCGATGCAGTACGGCTATCTGCTGGTTTCGATCGCCGTCACCGGTTGGGCCCTGATGAAAAGCGGCTCGCGGTAGGCCCACACAAATCGTTTCCGAAGATGCGAGTGCAGTGCCCCGGCCGTTCCAAAGCAGCCGGGGCACTTTCGCGCTGCCTGACTCGGATCGGAGCACGATCCGCACCCCGAAGCAGGTCCGACTGTTAAGCTGTATCGTCCGTGCCGGATTTGCCGTGAAATCCGAACTTCTTGGCTCGACCGGTTCGACGAGCCACAGCGCTCGCTGGGAGAGCGCAGTCCCTTCAGCCGATGTTGCTTGGTGACTCTCAACACCAACCGCGGCCGCAAGACAGGGAAGTCTTCCATGATGCCTAAGCCAATTCGTGCCGCGCTACTGTGCCTGGCAACCGTTTCTCTGGGATTCCTGTCGGGCTGCTGCGGGTGCTGCTGCAACGTCTGCAAGACGTATGAACACCCCGAACCGTCATGCGTCGGACTGCGGTACGCGGGCTGCTGCACCTGCAAAGACGACTGCCGCGACCGGGTCAATCAGTTGACCGACATCCTGCTGCCCTAGCAACTCTGGTCGACCTGGGTCATTCGGCTCCGCGGACGCCGACCCGGTAGGGACGAAGCGAGGATGGAGGATAGAAGATGGAGGATGGAGACGGACAGGACTCATGTCTCGCCATCTTCGATCCTCCATCTTCCATCCTCGTCGTTCTCTCTGTCTCGCCTCTCGCCTCTCCCCCTCTGGGTTCCCCGGAAACCCGGTCACATCGGCATCTCGACCTGCGCATATTAGAAACGAACCGCTCAGCGCTTCTGCCGCAGCGGATTGCCTGACTTGCTGCGTGGCGCCGACGGCGCATGCGGGTCGGGCAAGACTCGAAACGGGTCTGGTGCCGCGTTTCCGGCGCTCGAGGACGCGGGCGCCGGCGCGCCATTCGTCGTCGCCATCTGACGTGGCGGCTGCTCGAGCTGCGACAGGAACCGCTGAATCAACCGGTGCACGTGGGCCGACTGTTTCACCACCACCGTTCCATTCAGAGCACGCACCTCACCGGCGCCTCCGTCGTGGACTTTCCACGATCCGAATTCGACGAATTCCTGCAGCGCCTTGGCCACCTGTTCGGCAGGCTGGTCGCCCGTCGAATAGACCTTCACCGACACGACTGCCGGCTTGTCGTGCCCGCGGCGATCTTCCGCGTCGCGTGCGGCGATGTCATCCAGTTCGGACAGAAGTTTGTTGATTTCTGAATGGGCGCGCTGCGTCTGCCGGACAACCAGCACCCCACCCGTATGCGCGATGCCGGCATATGCCTCTTTTCCCTTCCACGAGTCGGGCTCGATGCAGGCGACGATCGAGGCGATCAGCTCTTCGGGCGTGTGGCCGGCGTCGATCAATGCCTGAATCTCGTGCGTCTGAACTTCCGGATGCGCCTCGCACCAAGTGCGGGTCGTGATCTTCAGCACTTCATCCTGGATGACCCAGTCCATGCCAACCGGCTCCAGGAGCAGGTTCAATACCGAATCGAGCCGCACTCCCTGCAGCTTCAACGTGATCGGCTGGTCGAGAGCGACGCCTTCTTCGGCGACCGCGGCCTTTTCGAGAATCATCGTGATCTGGTGGAATTCATGGAGGTAGGTGATGCAGTCTTCGAAGGCCAGTTCCGACCACTCGACGTTCGTCGGTTTCTCGAGCGACCTGAGGATCTTTTCTTCGCCCGACTGCTCTTCTTTCTTGATGATCGCGTGCGCCAGCGGCGCATCACTGCCGCGCGGCCGCGAACGGCCACGGGGCTGCTCGCCCGAGTTGCCCCGGTGAGGTTCGCCCGATCTGGCCCGGTCGGGCTTGTCCGAAGGCACTGCCGTGTCATCGGCGGTTTCCGCAAAATTCCGGGCGGTCAGGGCCGCCACCAGGATCGCAGCGCAGGCGGAAGCCGTTTTGATCGATCGAGACATGGCACGTTCTCCAGAGGGAATTTCGGAGTTTTGGCGACGACAGGAACCGGAATCGGCAGAGAATTAGACTGTTTTCCCCGTTCCAAGTTCCCGTGCAGTCTGGCTTTGGCGAAAAAATGAGTTCAGTCGGGCCTCTACACCACCTCGGCCGGGTCGGCAAAGCGATGCGTGGGCGTCGGCCGGCCGGGACGAAAGCACTGGGTCTGGCGAAAATCGGCTCGTCCCCCCACCGCCGTGCAGGCTGCCTGGACGGCTCCTGTCACCGCGGTTTGCAGCACGTCCGGGTCGGTCGCCACGCGGGCATTGACGATCATGTCGAACTCACGGACCCGGCAATTCGACGGCAGCGACAGCTCGGGGGGGCAGTCGCGGCTGATCAGGTTCGCCACGCCGAAAAACCCTTCCCATAAGCCAATCGCTTTGAGATGTGCCGTTTCCGCCCTCTGGCGGTCGAGATCGGCGGCCAGCCGCCCCACGACGTCGAGCAGCAGTTCGTCCATCGAAAACTCTTGCGCGGCCGACACGCGGATGCTCGAATTCAACCATCCCAGCTCGGCTTCGCCATCGGCGTACGTATCGTAATCGATGTCGAGCACGCGGCGACCGAAGTCCCCCTGTTGATCGAGCAGGGCCGTCAGCGCTTCGAACCCGGCTCCGGTCCGGGCCGAGAGTTTCAACATCGGCCGCCCGGGGTACTGGCCATCGATCAGCCCGGCCAGGTCGTCGACCGCAGCCGGATCGAGTTCGTCGATGCGGTTAATCAGAATGGCGTCGGCCTCTTCCAGTTGCTTCTTGAGGATGTACGCCGCCTTGGGCGAAAACCCCGCGCCCGATTCATTCCGCAGGATTCGCGAACCGTGGCTGGGCTTCAAAATCACCGCATACGGAGCAATGCTGAATTCCGCCTCGAACAGGCGCTTGAGCGGCTGCACGACCGTCGCCACGAGGTCGGTGCAACTGCCGACCGGCTCGGCAAGAATTACGTCGGGGCGGCGGTCGTCGCCGAGTTTCCCGATTGTCTCCATCAACCCGTCGAAGTTGCAGCAGAAGCACGAACCGGCAACCTCGCCCACGTCGAACCCCTGGGAGCGCAGCGAATTGGTGTCGACCAGGTCTGTCGCCTGGTCGTTGGTGACGACGCCCACATTCAGCCCGCGCTGCTGGTAGTGCCGGGCCAGCCGGGCCAGCGTCGTCGTCTTCCCCGCGCCGAGGAACCCCCCGACCATGATGAAACGAATCTGATGCGGCATGTGGTGTCGATCTGGAAGTGATGCAGTTGTGCTGAGAGGCAGGAGCTGCCGACAATGGTTGTCTCGTATGATATCTTTCGCGGAGGTGGGAAAACAATGAATGGCGTCGCGTGACGTAGGGCAGGTTTCCAACCTGCCAGTCCCGGTGCTGTCCAAAACAGGCACGCGGCTAAACAAATATTCCGCACTCCGAATTCCGAATTCCGCACTTCTTAAATGCCGCTCTCCCCCTCCGATCGACCCGCGATTCTCGGCGGCCCGCCCGTGCGCCCGGCCGGGCCTCCTGACTGGCCGATCCCTGATCCGGCCGTCGACGCCGCGATCCGCGAGGCGATGGCCGATGGTTCGTGGGGCAAGTACCATGGCCCGCACGTCGGCCGGCTGGAATCGCTGATCGCCCGGTATCACGCCGCCACACATGTCGTGCTCTGCTCGAGCGGAACGGCCGCCGTGGAGCTGGCCCTGCGCGGCATCGGGATCGGCGCGGGCGACGAAGTCATTCTGGCCGCCTACGATTTCAAGGGGAATTTTCAGGACGTGCTGGCCGTCGGCGGGACCCCCGTGCTGGTCGACGTGCGCCCGGACAACTGGAACCTCGACGTTAACCTCGTTCCTGCGGCGATCGGGCCGAAGACGAAGGCGATTCTGGTTTCGCATCTGCATGGCGGCGTGGTCGACATGCCAACCGTCGTGCGGATCGCGCGCGATCGAGGCCTGGCGGTCATTGAAGACGCCGCCCAGATGCCTGGTGCGCGGATCCACGGCCGTGTCGCCGGCGGATGGGGCGACGCCGCAATCTTGAGCTTCGGGGGAAGCAAGCTGCTCACGGCGGGCCGCGGCGGGGCGCTGATCACGTCGCGCGACGATATCGCCCAGCGCGTGCGCTTGTACACGCAGCGCGGCAACGACGCCTACCCGCTCTCGGAGCTGCAGGCCGCGGTCCTCGCGCCGCAGTGGGCGCGCCTCGGCGAGCGCAATTCGCAACGGACGGCAGCCGTCGCGCGGCTGGCTGAACTCCTCGCGGGCACGACTGGTCTCGCGATGTTTCACAACGAGCCCTCCGATTCACAGCCCGGTTACTACAAGGTCGGCTTCCAGTACGACCCGGCGGCGTTCGGCGGGCTGTCTCGCGACACATTCGCCGCGGCCGTGCGGGCCGAAGGCATCGCCCTCGACCCCGGATTTCGCGCGCTGCACACGACCCACTCATCGCGGCGCTTTCGTGCGGCAGGCGACCTGCCCAACGCGACATTCGCCGACGAACGCGTTCTGACGCTGCATCATCCCGTCCTGCTGGGATCTGAGACCGACCTGCACGAGATCGCCGCTGCCGTCGAAAAAATCCGCCGCCACGCCGCAGACCTCTCGTAGGGCAGGTTTTCCAACCTGCCAGGGACGCAGTCCAACATACGGCCATCAGCCCTGAAAGGGCGAAAGAAGACGACGCACGCGACCACGCGACGATCACCTCGTGACGCGTCATCATCAAGTCGAATTCGATGAACGCTCTGTGTGGAATTGAATCGTTTCGTTTCGCCCTTTCAGGGTTTGGTTCGATGTTTTGGATTTTCCCCAGGGCGTTGCCCTGGGCTGGATTATTGTGGTCTTTCAGGCCGCACGAAATGCACGTGCGAGTTCATAGAATGCGACTCTGAAGGGCCCGACCTTTTGGTCTACTTTCATCTCTTTTCATCTCTCTCCTGTCTCCTCTCTCGCGCAGCGCGCCCCTCGACACATGCTTGCGCATTGATAATAATATCCGCAGGGAAAGAGCCACCGCGCGAGACTCGTGTCCCGGATCGTTTCCGCTTGCCGAATTGCTGGCCCATGCCCGGGAATTCCCACGATCATCTGACTGCGGCGTTGATGAGCCGCCGACGCTGGCTGCAAATCGGGGCCGTGGCGCTCTCCGGACTTGACCCGATCCGGGCACTCCGCGCCGCCGAGTCCGAAAGCCTGCCTCCGGTCCGCTCGTGCATCCTCGTCTTCTATCAGGGGGGGCCGAGCCACCTCGATACGTGGGACATGAAGCCCAAGGCGCCTGCCGAAGTACGCGGCGACTTCAAGCCGATCGCCACGGCGGTCCCCGGTCTGTGGGCCAGCGAACATCTCCCGCACCTGGCCCGCGTGGCCGACCGCCTGGCGATTGTCCGCAGCCTGCACCATCGGCTAACCAACCACCTGCCGGCGGCGTTCACGACCCTCATTGGCCGCGACCCGCCCCGCGGCGACCAGTTGTTCGTGGGGCAGAGCCTCAGCGATCCGCCCAGCCTGGGATCGGCCGTCAGTCGCGCGCGGCCCGCCGAACGCTTGGGCATCCCGCCGTTCGTGGCGCTTCCTCACCGCATGTGGAACGAGATGGACGTACCGGGCCAGTCGGCCGGCTTCCTCGGCTCGGCCCACGAGCCGTTGCAGGTGGAAGGCGACCCGAGCCATCCCGACTTCCGCCTTCCCGAGCTGGAGTTCGCGGCGGGCATGACCACTGCACGATTGGAACAGCGCGAAAGCCTGCTCGACACCCTCGAGCGTCCGCTGCGGTCCGCCGGCGCACTGGCGGCCTCGGGCGCTGTCGACGACTTTCGCGCGAAGGCCCTGGATCTGCTCGGCTCAGATCTGGTGCGACGCGCCTTCGACCTGCGACTGGAAAGTGCACCCGTGCGCGATCGCTACAGCCGTACGCGGCACGGCCAGAGCTTGCTGCTTGCGCGCCGGCTGGTCGAGGCCGGCGTGCGGTTCGTGGCTGTCTACGACCGAAAAATTAACGGGGCCGAGAGTTGGGATACGCACGGCAGCAACTTCGCGTTGCTCAAAGACAGCCTGCTGCCGCCAGCCGACCAGGGCCTGGCCGCCCTGATCGAAGACCTGGCCGATCGTGGCCTGCTCGATTCGACGCTGGTCATTGCCCTGGGCGAGTTCGGCCGCACACCACGCGTGAACGGCGCCGCCGGACGCGACCACTGGCCGTTTTGTTACAATGCAGTGCTCGCGGGCGGGGGGGCCCGCGGCGGTTTCGTGTACGGATCGAGCGATTCGCTCGGCGCGTATCCGGACACGAACCCGGTCACGCCGGCCGACATCGCCGCCACCTTGTTCTGGCGGTTCGGCCTCGATCCCGCCGGCGAAATTCGCGACCGCACCGACCGGCCGTATCGTCTCGCCGACGGACAACCCCTGAGACAATTATTCGGATAGCTACTCGTAGGTCAGGCTGTGCCTGACGCAATCGGCCGTCATCAGCCAAAGTCGTTTCTCAGCCCTTGTATCGTCGCTCGATCAATGAAAGACCGAATGAAGTTTTTTTCGCACACTCCAGGCATACCACAAATATTGGCTTGATCCCGTTTCTCCCAATCGCGTGCACATTGCAGTCAGGCACAGCCTGACCTACGTTAGTGTTATGAAACACTGGACGACCATACTCCTGTTCGCGACAGCTTGGTTTGCCACGGCGGCTTCACTGGCCGCCGGGCCGGCCGATAAGAAAACCGACAAGACCGCGTACATCGGCCAGCCGGTGTCTCTCGTCGTGCAGCCCGACTCGATCCGCCTGGCCGGGCCGCGCGCCATGCGGCAGGTGCTCGTCACCGGGCGCTACAGCGATGGCATCGAGCGCGACCTGACGGGTTCCTGCGACTTCACGGCGGAAAAGCCCGACGTCGTGAAAATCCTGCGCGGCGGCCTGCTCCGTCCCACTGCGGCCGGCGAGACGGCCCTCGTGATCGAGGCCGGCGGGCAATCGGCGCGTGTCCCGGTGGTCGTCGCCGATCTCGACAAACCGCAGCCGGTCGGCTTCCGCCACGAGTTCATCGCCGCAATCAACGTGGCCGGTTGCAACGCCGGCGCCTGTCACGGCATTCCCAGCGGGCGCGGCGGATTCAAGTTGAGCCTGCGCGGGTACGACCCGGCGGCCGACTTCCTCGAGCTCACGCACTCGGCCCTCGGCCGCCGCACCAACCGCTTCGACGCCGAGGCGAGCCTGATCCTGAAGAAGGGGCTGGGCCTGGTCGCTCACGCCGGGGGACCGCGCCTGCTGTCTGCCAATCCCATTCCGCAAGAGACGTTCCGCGCCTGGCTCACAGAGGGCCTGCGCGACGACCCCGTCGAATTGCCCCTCCTGACGAAGGTCGAAGTCCTGCCGGGCAGCCGGGTGCAGATCGCCCCGGCCCGCTGGCAGCAACTGGCCGTGCTGGCCCACTTTGCCGATGGCAGCGTCCGCGACGTCACGCGCCTCACCGCGTTCAGCAGCAGCGACGACAGCATCGCGGGCGTCGACGCCAACGGCCTGGTCGAGCTGAAGCAGACGGGCGAAGCGGCCATCCTGTGCCGGTACCTCAGCGTCATCGAGTGCGCCCGCCTCACGTATCTCGAACCGCAGTCGGGCTTCGTCTGGTCGAATCCCCCCGAGCACAACGACGTCGACCGCCACGTCTTCGCCAAGCTCAAGATGCTGAACATCCTGCCGGCCGACCTGTGCACCGATGAAGAATTCGTGCGGCGGGCGTATCTCGACTTGTGCGGCATCCTGCCCACTCCCGACGAGTGCCGCGCCTTTCTGGTCGACGCCGCCCCCGACAAGCGGGCCCGCCTGATCGAGGCGCTGCTGGAGCGGCCCGAGTTTGCCGACCTGTTCACACACAAATGGCTCGACGTGTTGCGTTCCAACCGGCTGACGATTCAGATCAAGGGGAGCCACGCCTACCGCCTGTGGCTCCGCAGCCACATCGAACGCAACACGCCCTGGAACAAAGTCGTCTCTGAGCTGCTGACGGCCAGCGGCAGCACGTTCGGCAATCCCCCCGCCAATTATTTCCGCGGGCCGTACGACAACGGCGCCCCGGTCGTCCGCAACGCGCAGGAGCTGGCCGAAAGCACCGCGCAGCTTTTCTTTGGCATCCGGCTGCAATGCGCGAAGTGTCATAACCATCCGTTCGAGCGCTGGACGCAGGACGATTACTACCACATGGTGGCCTGGTTCTCGCGGCTGAAGGCGATTCCGGATACGGAAAATCCGGGCAGCCCGCCGCAGCCGTATCCCTGGCAGTTGCGCGAGAACGCACTCGTGATCTACTCGGCCCCCAGCGGAGAGGCCACGCATCCGCAATCGGGCAAGGCGATGGATCCCCGCGTGCTGGGGATGCCGGCGCGCGACGTTTCGCCGCGGGCCGACCGCCGGGCCGTGCTGGCCGAGCTGGCGACCTCGCCCGAGAACCCCTACTTCGCACGGTCCACCGTCAATCGCCTGTGGTACCACCTGCTCGGCCGAGGGATCGTCGATCCGCCTGATGACTTCCGCGACTCGAACCCCTCGGCCAACGACGCGCTGCTCGACGCCCTCGCCCGCGAGTTCGTCTCCAGTAACTTCGACGTGAAGCACGTCATTCGTTTGATTGCCAATTCGCGGACCTACCAGCTCAGCTCGCACGCGAAAGCCGGCAATTCCCCCGAAGCCGGCAATGCCGGAAGCGGCAACCTCACAGACGAGAAGTATTTCTCCCACGCGCTCGTCAGGCGAAAACGGCTGACGGCCGAACTGCTGCTCGACGCCATCTGCGCCGCGACGGGAGAGCCCGAAGCGTTCACAGGCCTGCCCGAGGGAACGCGGGCCATGCAGCTTCCCGACGGGCAGGTGATTTACACGGGAGGCCGGTACGCGTCGTGGGACCGCCACCCGTTCCTGAAGGCGTTCGGCCAGCCGGCGCGCGAAGCGGCCTGCGAGTGCGAACGCGAGAGCGACCTCAACATGGCCCGCGCCCTGGAGATGAAAAACGGCGAGTTTGTGCTGGGCAAGATTCGGGCGCCCAACAATCGCATCGGCCGGCTGGTGGCCGCCAAAGCCCCCGACGCAGACGTTTTGAGCGAACTGTTCCTGGCGACGCTGTCGCGCCCTCCGCTCCCCGACGAGGCCCGCGCCTCACTCGACCACGTGGCCAGCGCCGCCGACAAGCGCACGGCCTGGGAAGACATCCAGTGGGCCCTGCTGAATACCAACGAGTTTCTGTTCCGGCATTGAAAGAAACCCCATGATCACGATGTTAGGCAGCCGCCGGCGTCTGTGTGACGGCCTGACCCGCCGCGAAACCCTCAAGGCGGGGGCCCTTTCCCTGCTGGGCGGGGTCTTCAACCTGCCGAGCCTGATGGCGCTCGAAAACAGCGGCCGCGTCGCGCCGGCCAAGGCTAAGAGCGTGATCCTGCTGTACCTGCTCGGCGGCGCGCCGACGCAGGACATGTTCGACCTCAAGCCCAACGCCCCCGAAAAGATCCGCGGCGAGTTCAAG
>JACQFH010000206.1 GCA_016200145.1 Planctomycetia bacterium
AACGTGTGTTGGGACTTGGAAGTGATTATGTCGGAATGAGTAACGATAAGGCAGGTGAGAATCCTGCCCGCCGAAAGCCTAAGGTTTCCTGGGGAAGGTAAATCCGCCCAGGGTTAGCCGGTCCCTTAGTCCAGGCCGAAAGGCGTTGACGATGGACAGCAGGTTAATATTCCTGCGCCGCTGATAAATACCGATGGGGGGACGTTGTCTGAATCGTGAGCGGGCGGTTGGAAGTGCCCGTGGGGTGACCCAAAGTAGTGGTAGGTAAATCCGCCACGACATCCGAGGGTATGCTCCTGAGTGCAATTACGATCACGAAATACATGTGCAGGACAATCCAGAAAATCCTCTAAGGGTCACGTCATCAGCGACCGTACTAAAACTGACACAGGTAGGCGAGGCGAGTAGCCTCAGGCGCTCGGGAGAACGCTGGTTAAGGAACTCTGCAAATTGACCCCGTAACTTCGGGATAAGGGGTGCCCCCCCTGGTGAGAGCCTCGGGGGGTCACAGTAAATCGGCTCTAGCGACTGTTTACTAAAAACACAGGACTCTGCGAACTCGTAAGAGGATGTATAGAGTCTGACGCCTGCTCGGTGTTGGTAGGTTAAGGAAGAGGGTCAGGGACGCAAGTCTCGAAGCTCGCAACCGAAGCCCCAATAAACGGCGGCCGTAACTATGACGGTCCTAAGGTAGCGAAGTTCCTTGTCGGGTAAGTTCCGACCTGCATGAATGGCGTAACGACTGGAGCACTGTCTCAACCAGCGACCCGGTGAAATTGTAGTCGCGGTGAAGATGCCGTGTACCCGCAGCTAGACGGAAAGACCCCATGAACCTTCACTGTAGGCTGATATTGGGTTTAGGTAGTTTCTGTGTAGGATAGGTGGGAGGCGATGATCCTGGGGCGCCAGCTTCAGGTTAGCCGTCGTTGAAATACCACCCTGAACCTATTTGAATTCTAACACCGTGCCGTGAATCCGGGCGGTGGACAGTGTCAGTTGGGCAGTTTGACTGGGGCGGTCTCCTCCAAAAAAGTAACGGAGGAGCCCAATGGTACCCTCAGCCTGGTTGGCAATCAGGCGCCGAGCGCAAAGGTAGAAGGGTGCTTGACTGTGAGACTTATCAGTCGAACAGATACGAAAGTAGGGCTTAGTGATCCGGCGGTGCTGGATGGAAAGGCCGTCGCTCAACAGATAAAAGGTACTCTGGGGATAACAGGCTTATCGCTTCCGAGCGTCCATAGCGGCGAAGCGGTTTGGCACCTCGATGTCGGCTCATCACATCCTGGGGGTGAAGAAGCTCCCAAGGGTTCGGCTGTTCGCCGATTAAAGTGGTACGTGAGCTGGGTTTAAACCGTCGTGAGACAGGTTGGTCCCTATCTGCTGTGGGCGTACGAAACTTGAGGGATTTTCTCTTTAGTACGAGAGGATTTTGAGGGACGTACCTCTGGTGTTCCTGTTGTCTCGTCCGAGGCATCGCAGGGTAGCTACGTACGGTATGGATAAGTGCTGAAAGCATATAAGCACGAAGCCAGTCCCAAGATAAGGTTTCGTAGAGCTTCGGCTCGAGAGCCCCCTGGAAGACGACCAGGTCGATAGGCCGGCGATGTACGGCGAGTAATCGCTTTAGTTGACCGGTACTAACGGGCGAACGCTTGACCACTTTGATTCTTGGCTCTCTCCGGAATAATGCATCCCGGTAAGAATCAAGTCACTCAAAGTGAGCGCGTCATGTTAATAAGAGTTTTGTGAGTGAAGGTACACTCTGCCGCTGCCATTTTTTACACCCGCGGGTGAAGTGCGGACGTCCACTTGACGTTTTGCGCACCCGCGATTTTCCGGTGACTTTATCCAGGAGGTCACACTCGTTCCCATTCCGAACACGACAGTTAAGCTCCTGGAGCCGATGATAGTGCCTACCAGTGCGAAAGTAGGTTATCGCCGGAATCATTAAAAAAACCTGCGGTGCGCCCCTCGCAAGAGAAGGCCACCGCAGGTTTTTTTACGCGCGTAGGTCAGGCTTTCCAGCCTGACAGCAATGGGCGAATGATCCGAATTGAAAACCTCCAGCCCCAAGTACGACCGGGCGTTGGCAATTGGCCTGCGGCCCTGTCCTCTTGGGAAACCGCACTGCTGTCAGGCTGGAAAGGCCGACCTACTTCCGCCTCCACACCGTCACCGTTGTCGGCGTGCCCGCTTTCGCGGCGAATTCCTTCGGGCGCGGTTCGCCCGCCAGCGCGAAGCAAACCGTCAGCCGGTCGCCGTCGAACTTGTAGATCCCGCGCATCAGGCCCCCGCTTTCCGGCTCGGCGTCGATCGCGCCGGGATCCGAGCTGGGATTGATCGCGAACCGCCCCACAATCGTCGACACTCCCGTCGGCTGGTTGATCCTGATCGTGTAGCCGTCGTCTTTGACCGTGCGCTGGTACATCGTCAAGCGCTCGGCCAGCAGGCTCTGGCCGTTCGCTTCGTTGGCCTCCATCACCCATTCCCCCTGAAACCGCGCCAGCTCCTTCTGAATCGCCGGGTCGTCGGCCCGGTTGCGAACCAGTTCGCTCGGCCTCTTCACCAGGTCGCTGCCGGTCATCGTGCGGGTGAAGATGAACCCGTCGAAGACCCGCGTCCAGTCGGCTTCCGTGTAAACGTGCCCCATCGGCCGCGCGGCGAGCGCCTCGGCCAACCACTGACCACCGTCGCCGCGCCTCTTGAGATCGACGAACGCATTCTGGAAGCCCGCCTTCAGCATCAGGTCTTCGATCGATCCGGGAACAACCGGCCCCAACTTGCGGGCATCGGTCCACCAGGGGAGTTTGAATTCCCCCTCGGCAGCCGTGAAAGTGATGCTGTAAATGTCGTCGCCCAGCTCCTGCCAGGCGGCGTGCCCGAGAGTCACCGTCTTGTCATAAATGGTCCGCGACTCGCGAGGCGAGATCGGGCGACCATCCTCGCCGATCGCAAGCATCTTGACCGTCGCCGGGTTTCGCATCAGGTGCATCGACGCGGCCCAGACGATGATCTTGCGGTTGGGGTATGCCGAGCGCGACAGCCAGACGAGGTTCCGCGCCATCTGCGTGTCGCGGAGATTTCCGTACGCGGTCATGTCGTCGGGAGACTTGGATTCCAGAAAACGCTGCGCCTCGGCGTAGGCCGCCGCACTGTCGATGAACTGCTTCCAGAAAGCCAGCTCGCGCGCGGGTATTCCACCGTCAATCGTCTCAAGCGCAGCCAGAACCTTCTGGCATGCGGCAAAGGCGTCTTTCTGCGTCGCGCTGATCTTGGCCGGAGGCTTGGCCATCGCGCGACAGGCGGCGATCACTTCGTCCTGTTCCTCCTTGCCGAATAATGGCTCGGGGAGCTGTTTGAAGAACGCGGCCAGGTCGTCCGCAAGGTATTTCGACGAAGCCTCGGCCGTAAACTGGCAATCAAAACCGACCAGCTCCAGCGGTTGCTTCCCCTTGGCCTCGCGGCCGAGATAGTCGATCAGCGGCCGCACCTGCTGGCTCTGCGTCCAGATGGCGAAGACGCCGCTGGCCACCGCCTTGTCGACGGGAGTCTTTCTGTCGTTGAGCAGTTCCCAGGCTTTATGACAGTCGTAGAGGCCGCTTTCGAAAGCCAGCACATCGAACCCGCACTTTTCGTGCAGGAAACGTATCAGACGTGTCTTGGCGTGAAACGTCGTACCGTCGCCGTGCGTCTGCTCGCCCAGCATGACGACCCGGGCGTCGCCAATCGCCGTTTGGATCGGTTCAAGATCGGCGAAATCCGTGTCGGCCGGTTCGACTGTGCGGATCGCCCGCGCGTGGTTCTTGAGCCAGGCGACGCGCGCGCCGTCGTCTTTCGAGGCAGTCTCCTCGGCGATACAGGTCGCGGCAGCAAGCGCCGCCCAAACCGTCACAGCATGCAGACAACAAGGAACAGTGCGGCAGACCACAAGGCGCCTCCCGGCTGGAGCACGAGGATTGTCCGATCGGCTAAATTTTTAGCCAGCCCCCGAATCGCTGTCAAGCGGTGGTCGCGTTACTCACTACGTCGAGCGCTCGCCGGAGCGAACTGCTCGGGTCGTCTTCTGCGGCTCGCCGGGTCGATTCCCGATCGAAGTAGATGATGCGTTCCGCCGGCGGTATTCTGGCAACGTCGTTGAACCGCCGAGCCTTCATGGAATTCCAACATTTCGGCCCGCAACCATCTGGAGAAATCGATGAAGAGCATCGCCCCGCGCACTGTACTGTTCCTGGTCGGACTGGGGATCATCTTCGCGCTCGCTGCCTCCGAACAACCCGGCGCCCAACAGGCCGTATCGGCGGACGAGACCACGGCGCCTGCCGACGGCGTGCTGCGCGTCTACGTCGAAGTCCGCGCAGAGGATCTGCGCGGCCGCGAACGGGACGAGCGCCCGGCGGAATTCCAGCTCTCGGCCGCCGAGTTCGACAAGCAGCGGCGCATCGATCTCGCGTCGCTGCAAATCGTGCGCTGTGATCGGACGACTCGCAAGGACATCTCGGCCCCGCTCCCGCTTCGCTGGTACGACGACGCCATCCCCTACGACTTTCCCGAGTGCGAGCAGAACATCCATTCCACCGACGGCCTGAACCTGGTCTTCACGGCGCGCCCCCGCTGGGGCGAGTTCTACAACCTGCTCGGCGAGGGGCGGGGCGGCCGGCTCGTCTGGCCGCACAGGCAGGAAAAGAACGAGACCGCGTCGTATGCCATTTCATTCCGGCTGCTGCCCGTGGGAAAAACGCCGGCCGAGCCGCCGCAGCGAGGATTCGTGGGAGACGGCAGTCACCGCTGCCGGCCGACGGGGGCCAGCACAACTGGCATGATCCACAGCCGCGTCGCCGTCGCCGACTGGAATGCCGACGGGCTGGCTGACTTGCTGATCGGCGGCGCGACGGGACACGTGCTGTTCTATCCCAACCGCGGAACGAAAACGGAGCCGCGCTACGCCTACGCGCAGCTCGTGACAACTGACGACGGCCGTCCGCTCGACGTGGGCTGGTCGGCGGCGCCGCTGGTCGTCGACTGGGACGGCGACGGACGACCCGACCTGCTGAGTGGGGGCGAGCGCAACAGGATCCTGTTTTATCGCAACGAAGGCAGCGTCGGTGCACCGCGCCTGATCGCTCGCGGATTTGTCAAGATCGCCGGCGAGCCGATCGTCCTGCCCGTCAAGCCAGTTCCTAAATCTCCGCCGGGGATCTACGAGCTCGACTACTATCCGATCCTGGAGGCCGTCGACTGGAATGGCGACGGGCGCCTCGATCTGCTGGCCGGCGGGTATGTCACCGGGCGGATCTACTTCTACGAGAACACGGGCCCGTTGGCCGACGGCACGCCGAATCTGGCCTATCGCGGTCCGCTGGAAGCAGACGGCAAAGCGCTCAACGTCGTCGACTGGGCCGCGGCGCCATGCGCCGCCGATTTCGACGGCGACGGCGATCTCGATCTGATCTCGGGGAACATGCCGCTGAACGCCGGCGGAGGCGATTCCAGCGACGCTGATCATTTCCTGCGCTATTACGAGAACACCGGCTCGCGGACCGAGCCCCGACTCGTCGAGCGCCCGTTTCCGAAGACCGGATCCTTTCCCAACTCCATCCTGGCCACGCCGCGGGCCGTCGATTTCAACGCCGACGGGCGACTCGATCTGGTCGTCAGCGCCAATGAGAACGTGTACCTGTACCGCAATGCAGGAACGAACAAGTCGCCGCAGTTCGAGGTTCATGCCCAGGCGCTTCCCTGTCCATGGGGCTCCGTTCCGCTGCCGACGTTTGGCATGCAGTTTGTCGACTGGGACGGCGACGGGCAGGCCGACATTCTGTCTGGTTTTTCGGTGTACCGTAACACGGGGAATGGCGATTTCGCGTCGCAATCACTGCTCGCCTCTGGCGACACGATCGATCATCCGGCCCCGCGCGGCGACGGCTGGACCTTCACTCATCTGTTCGATCTCGACGGCGACGGCCGGCTCGATCTGCTGTTCGGGACGCACGAAGGGCACGTCTGGCTGCATCGCAATTTGGGCGGGAAGCCTGCACGCTTCGATCTGCCGGGCGTGCGCCTGACTCTCGACGACGGCAGCCCGCTGCACGTGGGACCGGTGGCGGGACAGACACTCGATTTCGATGTGCTGCAGGGGGCGCGGACGACGATCACCGCGGCCGATTTCGACGGCGACGGGCGTGGCGATCTTGTCGTGGGAGACACCTATGGCAAGACCCGTTATTACCGCAACACAGGGACGAAAACGGAACCGCGCTTCGCCGCGCCGGTGTTGCTGGGGGACATGAAAATCCGTATGACGCCGTACGTCGCCGACTGGGACAGTGACGGCAAGCCCGACGTGATCGGCAGCGCCGCGAACGGCAACGTCTTTCTGTGGCGTAACGACGGACGCGGTCGGTTTGCAGCCGCGGAGACGCTCAAGATTCCCGCAGTGCCTTACAGCCCGACTGTCGCCGTCGTCGACTGGAACCAGGACGGCGACCAGGACCTGATCGTCGGCACGGCGTACGGGTTCTTCTGCTGGTTCGAACGCTCGTTTCTCGACCGGGGCTACGCGATTGCCGAGAAGATTGGGCGGTAACCCTGGAAATTCAAACCCACGGCTCACGTTCGTAGTACCGCATTCAGGCGCTCGTCGGCTTGTACGCGCAGAAGCAGCTTGCCCGACCGTCTGAAGCCGGTACTACGAACTGCGATCAATTCGCATTCGATTTCGCGGCGGCCTGCCATTGGCGGATCAGATGGCGGTTGCCGAGATACTCCGGATCGTCCGGCTCGGCTGTTTCCAGCGTGGCGACCGCCGCCTTGAAATCTCCTGCGCCTGCCTGGCTCAGAGCCAGCAGATAGCGGCTCTCGCGCTGCCAGTGCGTCGACTCGGATCGCTTCCGAAGATACTGCAGGGTATTCACGGCTGATTTCATTTCGCCTTGTTCATATTGGCACAATGCGGTCCAGTATGTTGCATCTTCGGCGGCCCGCGTGTGGCGGATTCGTTCGGGTATCACAATGTTGTATTTCAGCAGCTCCCTGCACTTCTCGCGGACCTCGAGATAGGCGCGGACGGCCTGAGCCGAATTCCCCTCCAGTTGATCGATCCTTGCCTGCATTTGTGCGCCGGCCGTCGTTCTTTCGATCACTCTTTCGTTCATTCGCGCACTGGGATACAGGTTCTTATCCGCCGCGATATCTTCGTGCTTCTCGCTCTCGACCAGGCCGGCCTGCCCTTCTGCATTGATCCCGACGATCTTGTACGCCGCGAACGGGCTCATCAGTCCCGCCAGGAGTTCGAGCTGATCCTTCGTCATCTGCGCATGAGCGGCCAGCCGTTCTTCAGGCATCCCCCAGATGCGGATCTCGGATGCATTCCAGAAGTCGCCGCCGGCTTTCGCAATACGCGAGTGCAGTCCGGGTGCGCCGTCGGCGCTATCGCCTGGAGGATCAGCAATAACCATGGCCCGCGCCCCGACAAACTGAGTTTGCAGGCCCTGCATGCGCCTGCTCCAGAAAGCAGGATCGGCGACAATTGCTGCGCCGGGGTGCTTCAATTCGTCCGCCGCGATCGGGTAGATGTGGTCCGGTCCGGCGTCGAGCTGTTTGAGAACAGCCGGATCCGACGCCGCTTCCGCCAGCGTGGCGACCCGCGGGCCTGTGCCACCTGCCGCGGCGCCTTCGATCGAAGGGATCGCCACTCCCACTTTCGGGTCGAACAGGAAAATCTGGCCTTCGAGCAAAACGCCCACGAGGAAGGCAGCGCCGGCAGCAGCGGGTGTCTGCCTGTCACTCGATTGCGGCTGGATCAAGACGGCATCGATCCGCAACTGCTTCAGCACATTGATGTAGACCCAGGCGCGGTCGTCAGCCGTACCTTTTCCAAGAAGATAAACCTCATACGGGCTGAGGGGTAGTTTCTGCGGTGGCTCGGCAACCAGTCCGATCGCGCGGACGACGTGCTCGAACAGGCTCTTCACACGATCGAGCTCTGTCGCGCCTGTGCCGGTGGCATACCGGGAGACGGCTCGATCGAGCAGGCAATTCCGCAGATGCTCGCCGTCGCGCTGCAGAAACCGGTTTTCATCCAGAAACTTGAGTTGCGGTTCGGAGAGGAGCTTTGCGATTTCGAGCGGCAGCGGTGCCGGAGACTCGGAAGGCGCACAGGTGCGCTGCCAGTCGTTCAGGCGCAGGACGCCGTCTTCGATCGTGGTCGTTCGCCCCAGCTTCGACAGCTTGAAGACCTCGTCGATGGTTGCCAGCGTGCCTTCGCACGGACTTTCCGTTTGACTCTGCGTGGATCCCTGCGTTCCCGTGGATTTCTTGTCCTGTTGCGGCGCCGGCTTATCGTTGCGGCAGCCCGTTGCGACGAGCAACAGGCCGATCGAGAAGAATCGGAAGATGGTCGCAGGCACACTGAGTGTGCCGCCATTCCCGATTGCAGGGATCACAGTCGACGGCACACGGAGTGTGCCTGCCACATTATCGGGACTCATCAATTCCCCTTGTCGCTCGCTGAAATCTCGTCGTCCTTCACGTCGAGTGCCGCCCGCAGCCGCAGCAAGCGGCGAATGAGTGCAGGCAGATCACTCAGGCGGATCATGTTCGGACCATCGCTGAGGGCCCGATCGGGGTCGGGATGCGTCTCGAAAAAGACGCCGTCGCAGCCGCAGGCCACTGCGGCCCGAGCCAGAAACGACACCATCTCGCGCTGGCCCCCCGTCGTGTGCCCCCCCGGAAGTTGCACGCTGTGCGTCGCATCGAAAATCACCGGCGCACCCAGCCCCTGCATCGTGGGAATCGCCCGCATGTCGTTGATCAGCCGGCCGTAGCCGAACGTCGTCCCGCGCTCGGTGAGCAGCACGCGCGGATTGCCGAACGCCTCGCACTTTTTGACGACATGCACCATCTCTTCGGGGGCGGTGAACTGCGGTTTTTTGACGTTGATCGCGCCGCCGTGGCGGGCGGTGGCCTCGGCGACGGCCTGCACGAGATCGGTCTGCCGCGCGAGAAACGCCGGCACCTGCAGGATATCGCACACGCGGGCCGCGGGTTCCGCCTGGTGCGGCTCATGAACGTCGGTCAGAACGGGCAGCCCCGTGGCAGCCTTGACCTTCGCCAGGATCTCGAGGCCAGCCTCCAGACCGGGACCACGAAAGCTGTCGACGCTCGTGCGGTTGGCCTTGTCGAAGCTCGACTTGAAGACCAGTTGCAGTTTCAGCCGCGCGGCATGGTCGGCCAGTCGCTTCGCGACGTCCAGCACGAGCTGTTCCGACTCGATGACGCACGGCCCGGCGATAAACAGCAGCGGCTGCCCTTTGCCACAGTGCCAGGGACCGATGGTAACCGGATTGTCAGGCATGATCCTTCACCGATGTTGCAGCGCCCGCCGGAACGAGGATTTCGAGCGCCGACGGCAAGACGCTGATTTCCACGGGCGTCTGGCCAGCAGCATCTCCGTCGACCTGGATCGGAACCGGAACATCCGACTCGATCCGCACGCGCCGGCCGCGCACCGAGAGCACGTCGGCCAGCCCTTCGTGTCTCCCCAGCGCCAAATTACATAAATACCGCACCATTTGAAATGCCGACCCCCGCTGAAACAGCCGCACGTCGAGCAGTCCATCGTCTCCTGTGGCGCTGCGGGCGACCGAAAGACCCAGAGCGTAAATCGGCACGTTGACGATCACCGCCAGCCGTCCCGTCAGCGGAATCGGGGCGTCGTCGACCCACACGCGGAATTCCGGGTATTCGTACTTACGCACCGATTCCAGAATCGGTTGGACGTAACTGGCCCGCGAGATGTGTCCGCGACGGGTTTCGTGAAGCCGCGATATGACGTCGGCATCGAATCCGGCGCTGGCCATCAGGACGAAACGTCGCTCTCGCATCTGGCACAGGTCGAAAGCCCGCCGGTGTCTTCCGGCAATCACGTGGGCCAGCTCGCGTCCCGATCGCGAGAGGCCCAGGTGCCGCGCCAAAAGGTTCTCGGTCCCCAGCGGCAGAATGCTGATCGGCACCCCAGGATAGCGGTTGAAAACGTCGGCGACCGTGCCGTCTCCTCCCGCGGCGACGACACAGACGGTCTCTGCGCGAATCGCAGGATCGGCCATCCAGGCCGCGAGGCGCTCGCGGCTTTTGAACAACCGTGGCCGAAACGACAGCCGCTTCAACTCGCGCACCAGCTCGACCAGCTCATGCCGCCCGGCCCCGCTCCCCGACCGCGGATTTCGCTGAATCGCTACACGATTGGCGGCGGTATTTGGCGTCGACGCCATGTACTCACGATTCCAGCGGAGTGATCAATTCGGCGAGACTGGCGATTTCGCCGGGGTCGGGACGCGATTTGCGGTTGATCAGCACGGCCTGCAATCCCGCTTGCCTGGCTCCCTCGACGTCGTTCGCCGGGTCGTCGCCCACCATCAGGATCTCGTCGGCCCGGCAGCCAGCCTTCGCGACAAGGGCGTCGAAAAAACGACGGCCCGGCTTTCTGCAGCCGACTTCGGACGAGATGATCCGTATGCCGATCTTTCTCAATTCGGGAAGACCGTCGCAGACACTGTGCAGGCGGCGATCGAAATTCGATGCGATTGCCAAACCGTAGCCGTGCTCGTCCAGAGCGGCAAGAACCGCCGCCACCTCGCGGAAGCATCGCCACGACGCAGGCTGCGCAAAGTACTGAAATAGCTCGCCAAAGCAACCGGCGACGTCATGCACGTCGTCAAGTACGGCGGACACGATTCCCCGCCAGCGCTCGTGTTCGCAATCTTCGCTCGTTGCCAGCCGCGCGCCGTCGTCGGGATGCGACAAGTCACCCTGCTCCGAATCGCGGAACGCCTGCCGGAACCGCCGGGCGACCTCGTTGGCCGCGAGACTCGACCCGTATTTCTGTGCGACCCGGTGATAGACGTCCCCTGCCGCCGGCACCGGGTGGATCAGAGTCCCCACAGCATCAAACGCGATCCATCTGCACGAGTCCCCCACGATCATTCTTGCTTTTCGCCCCTCTCTCTTCGTTACTTCTTCACAGCGCCGCCACGCGCGGGGCGAGCCCCGCGGCTAAACGTGCTGCCACATCCAACTTCTGTCCTCGATCTTCTATCCTCTACCTTCTATCCTCTACCTTCTATCTTCTCCGGTCACTTCTCGAATTGCCATCACGCGAGGCGCCGCGCCATGTTCGACCCCCTTCTGCTCCCTGAACTGCGGGAGATGCTGATCGAAGACGACTCCCCGGCGATGCGTGAATTCTGCGCCGTCTTTCACGCGGGCGTCGTGGCGGAAAACCTCGAAGGCCTGCCGGTGGCCGATTGCTGGCGCGTGCTGTCTCAGGCCGATGGTCGCCGCCGCGCCGAAGTGTTCGCGTATTTCAGCCGCGCTCGCCAGATGGAACTGGTCGCCACGATCGACAAACCTCATCTTTCGGCGCTCATCGAAGTCATGGCGCCCGACGACCGGGTGAGCCTCCTCAAAAACATGGAGGCGTCGCAAATCGACGTCTTGCTGCCGCTGATGGCGCAGGCTGAACGAGACGACATCCGCAAGCTGCTGTCTTACCCGGACCACAGCGCCGGCTCGATCATGACGACCGAGTACGCGACATTGCACTCCGACGTAACGGCAGGGGTCGCGCTGGCCCAGCTTCGCACTCAAGCCCCGAACCGGAAACTGATCTATTACATCTATGTCATCGACGAAGCGCGGCACCTGATCGGGTTCGTTTCGCTGCGAAAGCTGATCCTGGCCAAACCCGAGACACCGATCTCTGACATCATGGATCGCGACGTGATTTGCGTGCGCGTGGATGAAGACCAGGAACTGGTGGCCCGCAAGATCGCCCGATACGACTTCATCGCCATGCCGGTGGTCGACGATCAGAATCGGCTCGTGGGGATCGTGACGCACGACGATGTGCTCGACGTGCTGCAGCAGGAGGCGACCGAAGACGTCCACCGTATGGGCGGCGTCGAACCTCTGACCGACCAATACCTCGAATCCAGCTTTGTGACGCTGTGGCGGAAGCGGGCCATGTGGCTCTCGGTTCTATTTCTCGCGGAAGTTTTCACCTTCACCGCGCTGGCCCACTTTGAAAACGAAATCGCCAAGGTCGTTGCTTTGAGTCTGTTCGTGCCGCTGTGCATCTCCACCGGCGGGAACTCGGGGTCGCAGGCAGCGACGCTGATCTGCCGGGCCCTGGCGCTCGGCCAAATCAGGCTGGGGGACTGGGCCCGCGTGATCTGGCACGAATTCGTGATGGGAATCGCCCTGGGCCTGACGCTGGGCGCGATTGCCTTTGTGCGCGCATATTTCACCTCTGAAAAAGTCCTGGGGACCGCCGACCCGGTCCTCTTGGCGGCCGTCATTGCCCAGACGGTGGCCGCCATCTGCCTGTGGGGCACGCTCGTCGGCTCGGCCCTGCCCCTGATCTTCAAACGCCTGGGGATCGACCCGGGCATCGCGTCGAGCCCGTTCGTCGCAACCTTCGTCGACGTCACCGGCATCGTGATCTACTTCTCTATCGCCAAAGTGTACCTGAACCTGGGCTGAACATCACGGCCGCATCACGCGGCCCCCGCTCGAAACGATCGTCTGGCCGGTCGTGTAGCTCGATTCGTCGGAGAGCAGAAAGCACACCAGCGCGGCGATCTCGTCGGGCGTGCCGATCCGCTTCATGGGGGTGGCGTCGATAATCTTGTCGAGCGTGGCCTGCTCGACGCCGTCCAGGATTTCCGTTTCGATCAATCCCGGCGCGACGGCATTCACGCGAATGTTGTGCCCCGCGAGCGCAGCGGCGACGCTCTTCGTGAGCCCCACCAGCCCCGCTTTGCTGGCCGCGTAAGCGATCGACATGGGGCGAGGATCGAGAGCGGCAATCGAGGCCACGTTCACAATGCGTCCGTAGCCGCGCGCGATCATCGCATCCTTGACTGCCCACGTGACGTGATACGCCCCCGTCAGATTGACGTCGATCGTGCGCTGCCAGATCTGCGTGGTGGTGTCGTTGTGTGACACGAAATCGAAAACGCCGGCGTTATTTACCAGGAGATCGACCGGCCCAAGCTTCGCATTGATCTCGGCGATCATCCGCTCGACGTCGGTTACCGACGCGACGTCGGCCCGAACCGCGATGGCTTTGGCCCCGGCCTCTTGAACGAGCT
>JACQFH010000086.1 GCA_016200145.1 Planctomycetia bacterium
TTCGCAGCGAACAGTCCCTTGTCGGTCTTCTTGAATCGGGATTCCTTGCCCTTGCCGAGTTCTCTGAGGATTGCCGAATACAGCGTGGCGGCGGGAGTCTTACCTCCCGGGCTGGTCCACAGCTTCTTCGCCGCCATCGTCTCGATCAGGGCTTTGGTGGTCATCGGCTCCTTCGCCTCGGCCAGCACCTTGGCCGCCGCATCGAGGCAGGAGAGCTTGCCATTCGACTTCGCGGCCTTGGCCTTCGTGGGCTTGTTGGCCTTGGTGGTCTTCGTCTTCTTCGTGGCGGTCTTCGACATGTCATTCTCCTCGTCTTGGAAATGGGTTTCAAAACTTACGGGCTCGACCACAGTGGTCGGTGCCCAACTCGTCACGTGCGTGCCGCGGCATGGGAACCGCCGCGGTTGTCCTTCCTGGTCAGTGCATTCGACGTCTTGCTCCGGGCGGTCCAGGCGAACCAGCGCCCGGCATTCGTTTGCCTTGAGCAGGACGCCGGTGACCTCCGGCATCTCGGCGAGGCGGAATCTGGTTCCGGGGCGGAGCCATTGCAGGGCGGGCATCGGGGCGTCCTTTCAATTCACCGGGATCGTCATGATTCGGTATTCGCCATCCGGCATTTCGTGGTCGACGAGGTGTGCGAACTCGACCCCGGCGGCAGCGATGCGATCGACCTCGTCAGTTGCCAAGACGAAGTTGCGGGCGTCGAGCAGGATGGCGCTTCCGCCAGTGGCCTCGGCGTGTTGCAGCGCCGCAAATGCGCTGGGGAATTCAATCGCCTTGAATGTGATGGTTTTCACGGGGTTGCTCCTGGTTGGTTAGGCCTGCGTGGCGTCGACCGCTTCGCGGAGGCGGTCCCATTCTTCGCTGGTGACCATCTGGTCTTCCCGCGCCTCGAGCAGTCGCCGGGCGGCGGCGACCAGCGTTGACACCCGATCGATTCCAACGGCGGCGACGATCGCCGCGCGAATCACTTCGATCGGGGCGGCGTACGGCAGGCTGATCTCGTACCGCAGCAGCTGGCCCAACTTGCCGGCGAAGGCGTAGATCGAGCACCGCTCGTCGTCGGTGATCAGATGCACCCGAATCGCCGAGGCGGCGTGGTCGCGGCAGTCATTCCGCGGGTTGATCGTGGCGAACCCGAGCGAGTCGAGTGTGGCGTGAATGGCCTTTTCGGTTACTTGGTTTTGCCTGGTCGTCGTCATGTCTTTTCTCCTGTATTTGCAATGCCTTACGTCATCCCAACGACCATACAGTTACCTCGGGTTTCGAGACGCATCAACTCACATTGATGCGTTTTCCACTGGAATTCGACATGTTTTTCGCAGGCCAGAAAGGGCCAGAAACAGGCGAATAAATGGCATCTGATAGCCCCCCCGCAGGCCCCCCGGCCAAGCCCGCGCTGAGTTCCACGGCCTTATCGCTGGCCGATGCGGCCGCCCTGCTGAGCAAAGTCAGTGGCGAACCGATCACGATCGAGATGCTCAAGGCCGACGTGCGGCCGGTGCGCCGGCCAATGCCGACGGCACTCTGAACCTGGTCCACAGCGCGGGCGAATGCAGCCGGGCGATCTGTCCGGACGGCACCCGCCGCATGCCATGCCACGCCACGCCCTGCGATACCTCCGCGCTCCGTAAGAATTCCGGCGCCTTCGATCTGTTTTGCAGCCGGAAATTCTTCCCCAATCGGCCAGCCCGGCCAAATCAGTCAGAACGCACCCGATTTGAGGAGGTAAAGATTGCGCTTCACACAAAACAGCCGCTGCGGACTGAATTCGACACCACGGGACGGATATAATGTTGCGAACGGCACCGGCCCACGGACGGAACGCACGGCGATTTCGAATCGTGTGCGACGTATCGACGGAAGATGTTCGCCTGAGAAGTCTGATTTGCGGTCGTTTCCATGCGCCTCAGTAAGCTGCTCGTATATTTCGAAACGTCGCCGGCACTGCGACTGCTCCGGTCCCCGAACGCCGTCTTCATCGTCGACTTCCTTGATCGGCAGTTCAAACAGGCGGGACGGAGCGCCCTTCTCCATTCCGATGTGCTCAGCGCGCTGGTCGCGTACCAGGAGGAACTCCTGGAAAGTCATCCGGGCCACCTTTCGGGAAAAGCCGACGGCTATCTGTCGGAGTGGTGCTCTCGCGATAGCCGCTGGCTGCAAAGGTTTCTTAAGGCCGGCGTGAATGAGCCGTTGTACCAACTGACGCCGCACACGGAAGACGTTTTCAACTTCATCGACCGCGTGCTCGACAAAGACCTGGGGTTCGTCGGGACCGAGTCGCGCCTGAAACTTGTGATCGACACGCTCGCCGATCTAGTGGTCGGATCGTCCGACGACCCGGACGTCCGGCTCAAGCACCTCCGCGCAGAGCGGGAGCGCATCCAGACAGAAATCGATCAACTCGAATCCGGGGGCCGGG
This sequence comes from Planctomycetia bacterium, assembly GCA_016200145.1. GTDB lineage: Bacteria > Planctomycetota > Planctomycetia > Planctomycetales > Planctomycetaceae > JACQFH01. Next base: position 2,423 of record JACQFH010000086.1, read on the forward strand.
TGACCCGGTATCAGCCGACCCAGATACGCGAACGGTTCGCCACGGCCGTGTCGCTGTTGCGCCAGCTTCAGGGTGATTTCCGCGCCGTCGAAGAGTCATTTCGCGACATCACGGTCCAGGTCCAGCAGCGACACATCGGCGGCCTGGAATCGCGCGGCCGAATCGTCGAGTTTGCGCTCGATTCCGAGGACCTGCTCAAGCAGGAAGACCAGGGGGTCAGCTTTTACGAGTTTGTGCGGCTGATTCTCTCCCCCAGCCAGACCGAGCGGCTCGAAAAGGTCATCCAGGAAGTGCGTCGAATTCCCGAGCTGCTGCACCAGCAGGATGGTCTCGACACAATCCGCGGGATGGTGACGCTGCTGCAGAATGAGGCCGAGATCGTCATGCAGACCAACCGGCGGCTGTCGGCGACCCTGCGCCGGCTGGTCGATCCGCGGGCTCATGCCGAGCGACAGCGAATCGCGCAACTCCTGCGTGACATTCGCGGCGGCTTCATGACGCTGGCCCCCGGAGCGCCGATCGAGGAGGTCGGGCTGTCATTGGACCTGGACCTGGCCATTGAATCTCCCTTCCGGCGACCGTTCTGGACCGAACCTCCGAAGTTCGACGCCGTCGAACTCGCCGAATTTGAGCCGGACTCCGAGGACCGGCTTTCGGCATTCCGCCAACTGGCGGCGTTTCATCGGCTCGACTGGCGGACGATGCGCGACCGGGTCCGACACATGCTCACGATTGAATATGCCCCCACCCTGGGCAGCCTGCTCAAAGTCCATCCGGCAGACGGAGGCATCATTGAAGTCGTGGGATACGTGCAAATCGCGGCCGAAGACGGCCACCTGATTGATGCGCACGCGCGGGAAACGGTCCACGTCGCCCCCGAGCGTCCCGGCGCTCGGCCCATCCTGTTGACAGTGCCCCGCGTGACTTTCACACCGGAACGGAGAAACGGCCATGCGCGGTGACTTGCCCGACTTTCGCGACTGGAGCATCGCCGCCGTGCGTTTGCTTCAGGGGGTCGTCGATACTGATGACGGACGCGTGTGGGACGTGTTGATGTCGAACGTCTCTCAGCTCGAAGGTTACTTTGCCCGGCTGGGTCTGCGACTGATCGTGGATGAGCCGGAGGGCCTCGCGTATCTGCGGCAGCTCACCGAAGACGAATTCCCGGCCGGTTACGACGCCCTGCCCAAGTTATTCCGTTCAACACGGCTCAGCTACGGGCAAACGCTGTTGTGCGTCCTGCTGCGCGACGAATTCCGGCGGTTCGAAGACGAGGAAACCCGCAACGAACGCTGCGTTGTCGAGGAATCCGAGCTGTTCGACCAATGGAACGCTTACTTTCCGCAGCAGGGGGATGACGTCAAACTGCAGCGAGAGCTGCTCAATGCGCTGAGCAAGCTGGAGGAGCTGGGTTTTGTCCGGCGCTTTGGCCAGGAGCCCCCCAGCTGGGAAGTGCGGCGCATTCTCAAGGCCCGGCTGACCGCCGACGAACTTGAACGTCTCCAGCGCCTGTTGCAGGAGGCCGCGGGGCGCCGACACGAACACCGCCAGCCTCCTCTGGCAACGACATGACTGACACCTTTGAGGGCCTCGGCCGATCGGGCCAGTAAACGCGCATGGAATCGACCAATCACCAAGATCACAGGACCCTGGCCCCATCACGGGCCAAGGGATACCGCCTGCACCGGCTGGAGGTATTCAACTGGGGAACGTTCGACCGGCACGTGTTCTCGGTGCGCCCGGAAGGCAAGGTGACCCTGCTGGTCGGACAGAACGGGACCGGCAAGTCTACGCTCGTGGATGCACTCCTGACGCTGCTGGTGCGACCGGGCGTGCGGAATTTCAACGTCGCGGCGGGTGCCAAAAAGCGCGAGCGCGACGAGCGGACGTATCTCCGCGGGGCATATGACCGCGGGGGCGGAGATGACGGCGAAGTCAGTCAGCCCAAGTTTTTGAGGCCGAAGGGGGACCAGTATTCGGTCATTCTGGCCTGCTTTCGCAACGAGGGTTTGGGCACGGCGTTTACGGTGGCCCAACTGCTCTATCTGGCAAACGACCTGAGCGTTGAGAAAATCTACTGTCTGGCAGACGACGAGCGGTCCATTCAGGGAGACTTCGGGGGACTCGAATCAACTGAGGCCGTCCTGAAAACCCTCCGCAGTCGCGGGCTCCGGGCCACGAAGACGTTCAACGAGTTCGAAGGCTGGTTTACCAAGCTGACGCACGTCAAACCGAAGGCCATGCAGGTCTTCAACCAAACCGTCGCCGTCAAGGATATCCAGCGCCTGAATGATTTTATCCGCGATCACATGCTCGAGCCGTGCGATTGGGGGGAAAAGGTCGACCGGCTCATCAGCCATTTCACGCAGCTCAGCGAGGCTCATGACAGCCTGGTTCGCGTGCGGCGGCAGTTCGAGCTCCTCACTCCCGTTGAAAAACACGGCACGGAATATCAGCGGCAAGCGATAACACTCGACAAGGCGGAGCGGTTATTGAGCGCGACGGATGCCTATTTCGCTCAGCGGATTGTCGATTTATTCGTGCCTGCCGTGGCCCAGCGAAAGGTGGAGCTGGAACGCCTGCGCGTCAGGAAGGGCGGCCTGAACGACGAGATCGGCGCCGCCCAGGAACACATCCGTGATTTGAAGAATCAGATCGAGCACGCTGGCGGCGACCGGCTGCGGCAGATCCCCATCCTGATCGATCGCGAACGCGCATCGGCCGCAGCCAAACGCACAACAAGCGACCGCTTTTACGCCGCGCTTGCCAAGATCGGCTGTGCAGAACGGTTTGAGGATGAAGCGCAATTCGGCGCCTTTCAAAAGGGCCTGCCTTCCCGGCGCGCGGAATTCGAAGCCACGGCCGCGCGATTGAATGACGACCAGCATGAGTGCGTTCTGGCTCGCGGCGAGATCCGGAAGAGTCTGGCCGTCTTTCGCGAGGAATTGGAAGGCCTCAACCGGCGACGCGAGAATATTCCCGAGTGGTGTGCGTCGCTCCGGCAAGCAATGTGCGACGAACTGAGTCTGGCCCCTCGGGAGCTTCCGTTCGCGGCCGAATTGATGCGCGTCCGCGCGGAGGAACGTGTCTGGGAGCCGTCGATCGAAAAAGTTCTGCGAGGTTTTGCACTCAGCCTGCTCGTTCCCGACAAGTACTACCGCCTCGTCACCGATCACGTGGAGCGGACGCGTCTGGCAGTCAACGGCCGCGGCCAGCGACTTGTCTACCACCGCGTGGCGGAGCAGATGCCAGCGGATGATCGGGGACAATTGGTTCCGCATTCTCTGATCCGCAAGCTCGATTTCCGGGATGGTCATTCCCTGCTGCCGTGGGTCAAGGCCGAGTTGGCCAACCATTTCGACTTCCAGTGCTGCGACACGGTCGAAGCGTTCCAGCTCAGCCGCGGTCCGGCGATGACTCGCCACCGGCACGTCAAATCGGGTGTGCAGCGACACGAGAAAGATGACCGCGATCAGGCTATGGACCCGCGGAATTTCGTCCTGGGGTGGGACAATCGTGAGAAGAAGCAGCGGATCGGCGACGAAATCCAGCGGCTCTCCGGGAAAGAAAGCGAAGCGGACCGGCAACTCGCATGGGTCGAAAACCAACTCACCGAAACGCGCGACCGGCTTGCCGCCGTGGCCGAGGCGTTGAAGGTGACGGCCTTCTCGGAGATCGATTTCTCCGTACACGACCTGGAAATCCGGCGGCTGGAGAAAGAGCGCCGGGCGATTGAGGAACATTCCGACACGATCAAGGATTTGAAACGGCGGCTGAACGAAGCGGAATCGCGCGCGCAGGATCTGCAGACGCTGCTGCTCGCGCTGGCGGGCGACGAACGGGAACTCGGCACAGAGATTTCGACAGGCGAGAAGCTGATCGAGAACTCTTCCCGACAACTCAAACGCGGCGAGGCCGACGGCATGTTGGCGGAACAGCGCCAGTGTTTCGGCGACCTCGATGCGATCCTGTCGGAACCTGCGCTATCGTGCGACGACGTCTTTCAGCGGAAAGACGACTTTCGCGCCAGCCAGGAAGCGAGGGTTGCCCAACTGCGAAAGGCGATCGATCCAACCCGTGACCGGCTCCTCGAAGCGATGGCCAAGTTCCTACAAGATTCCCCCGACGAATCGGCCGATCTGCGGCCAGCCACCGACTACCTGGAAAGTTTCCTGGCGCTGCGCCGCCGGATCGCGGAAGATGACCTGCCCCGCCATGAGCTGCGGTTCAAGGAACGGCTCAATCAACGGGTGATCGAGGAAATCGGCCTGTTCCGTAATTCGCTCGAACAAGAGCGCCGCGGCATCGAGAGCAAGATTGATCTGCTCAACGAATCGCTCAAGAAGTTGGAGTACCGCCCGGGGATGCACATTCAGCTCGAGCCCCGCCCTGTCCGGGATGCGGAGATTGCCGAGTTCCAGGCCAAATTGCGGGAATGTGTGGACGGGTATTTCGAAGATTCGGCGGAGGCGAATGAAGCGCGGTTCGTGCGGATTCGGGATCTCGTCGTCAGACTTCGGGACGAAGAGAACCGCCGCTGGCGCGACAAGGTGATCGACGTCCGGCGCTGGTTGAATTTCACGGCCGCCGTCATCGATCGGCAGACGCTCAAACCGGTCTCCGTGTATGAGGACAGCACCGGGCAGTCCGGCGGTGAAAAGGCGAAGCTCGCGTTCACGATTCTCGTCGCCGCCATCGCCTATCAATACGACTTGGACCCCGATCGCCCCAGCAGTGATCGGTTCCATTTTGTGGTGGTGGACGAGATGTTTTCGAAGGTCGACGACCAGCACGCCGAATACGCGCTGGACCTGTTTCAGCAATTCGGCCTGCAGTTGTTGATCGTGGCCCCGCTGGACGCCAAGGCGCGGGTGACTCAACCGTATGTCGGCTGTTACCTCCACGTCACAAAGAAAGACAATCGCTCGGCCATCTACGAAATGAATGCCCAGGAATTTGAGGAATCACTGATCGACACGGACGATTCTGCGGGACTGGCCGTCTCTCGTCGCCGATGATCCAGCCGGAAGAGATTCTGCGGAAAGCCAAGAACCTGTACCCGGTGTTCCTGCGCGCCTGGCTGTCAGGGGAACCGTTCTTCCCGCGGGTCATACCGGCCGACAAGGACCTGGATGAGAACCTGGCCGCGGCGTCGGAATCGATTCGCCAGCTGCGGCTGGAATCCAAGGAGTCGCGCGGGTTCGGATACACAGTCGAGTGGGAAGAACGAAACTCGCGCACGCACGGCCGAAATCAGTTTCCACGTCGGATCGTCTTCGAAACGCGCGAAGACCTGCTGCGCCACATCGGGAAGGTGCACGAATTTGACCGGTTCGCAGCCGCTGTCGATCGCCTTCGCAGCCGCCATCCGATCCTGGAGTCGTGGATTAGCGCCCATCGACAGGTGCTGATTGAATCGGCCGGGCAGATCGACGGCCTGTTGCAGGTTGTCGATTACCTGGTGGCACACCCGCGGCCAGGGCTGTTTGCACGCGAACTCCCCCTCGACGTCGATACGAAATTCATCGAGCAGAACCGACGAATCTTGCGGGAGTGGCTCGACTTGGTCCTGGCGCCGCACGACATCCGGTCGGATGAAGAGCATTTTGATCGGCGATTTGGACTGCGCTACGTCGAGCCGCTGATCCAGATTCGGTTCCTGGATGCGCGGGTGCAGCGCGACGCCGGCAGCCTGTGGGGTGCATGTGCCGTCCCTCTGCACGAGCTGGCGGCCACGGAGATAAGAGTGACGCGGGCGCTTGTCGTCGAGAATAAGGTCAACCTGCTCACGCTTCCGTCGATTCCGGACAGTGTGGCCCTCGGAGGCCTGGGAAATGCTGTGACGGATCTCCGCTATCTAGGCTGGCTGTCGCGGTTAGACCTCTATTATTGGGGAGACCTTGATGTCGAAGGATTTGAAATGTTGTCGAGGCTGCGCGCGATGTTTCCTCGCACAATCAGCCTGTTCATGGATACCGAAACATTGGCGACCTGGCGCAATCGGATCGCAACGGGCGGGACAGGCCGGAATGGTGACGTTCCGACGAACCTAACGCCGGATGAACAGGCCGCGTTCTGCATTTGCGCATCGGACAACCTGCGCATCGAACAGGAGCGAATTCCCCAACGCGACATCGTTGATCGCCTGACGACGATGTTTGTTGGCGGGGTCGGATCGAGTTAGCTCAAACGTCGCGGACTGCCACCCACAATTTCCGTTCGCGTTTCGAGGCACGTCTGCTACGGCTTTTCGTAGACGACATGCGGATTGCAAATCCTTAGGCGATCTTGCTGGATGGTGAATAATCAGTCATTCCGCGATTGAATCCGGAGCAGCGGGCTTCGGAGCGCGACCGCGGTCGAGCGCGACTCCCGCGGCAGCGCGGGCTGCGTCCCACGAGCGGAAATATTTGCGCGCCTGGGGCAGGAGCGCCTGATATTCTCGCGAGATTGATTTGCTGTTCGTTCGATGTCCCAGCGCGGCCCAGCGGCGGATTTCTGCCAGGAGCATCTCTCTTGACCAATCCCGGCGCTTCTTAATGCCCGGATATGGAACGCCGAACGATTCCACAAATTCGGTCCAGCTCGTCTTCAGGATGGCGTGCACGAATCGGACAAGGTCGACCGGTATGTCTCGGGCCAGCAGGGATCGGCCCCTATCGATCCGCTCTCGCATCCACGCCCTGACGCGCTTGTGATTCCAGCGGCCGCGGCGTTTCTTCTGTTCGTAGGAATCGACTCCCGCGGCCCGCAGAGCCTTTTCCCAGCTCGACGGAAACAATTTGATCGCTGCACGGTATAAGTCTCCGTGCCGCCGCTTGATCCAATTCGAATTCAACGGAACCTGGTCGGCTTCCAATTTGCGAATCTCGGAGACCACTTTGTCGCGGCTCCAATGCCGACGGCTCGTGATCGAATCATAATCGAGGCTCGCCATCTGGAGCGCGACGCCCCACGATCCGAATCGGCGCTTCGCGGCCAGGCGGAGGCTGTTCGGCACGGAATTCCATTGCAGACTGGCGCCGGCTTGGTAGCGATTGCGTATCGCGGCCAGGATCCGGTCGCGCGTCCAGTGCTGCTTGCGCGCTATCCAGAAATCGATCCTCTGCTCTTTCAACTTGCCACGCACATCGGCCGACGTCGCCGACTCCAGGCCGAATCGCTGCTTATACTCAGCGACAGGATGTTCCGAAGTGTAACCGTGTGGGCTGCGGAGGTGCGTCACGGTGATCGCCCCATACGTTCGGCCGCAGTGTTGGCACACGACGAAATCGGTTTCAGTTTTCTTGGCCACGGCGATGACTCATTCGCGCTGGCATCGCGAGACCTTCGCGATGGCCGGCAGTTACTGGGCATTGCAATGGTGTGATGTTCTCTTCCCGATCGCCGGGTCACGCCCGGTGCCAGTCGTGCGCGACGGCGTGCCGCACGATCGATTCGGGGGTACACTTCGTGTAGATCAGCGGCAAATAGCGGCCCGACGCGAGGGCATCTTGCGGCGCCCACGCGGAGGCCATTTCCTCCTTGAACGAGACGAAGTCGCTCTGTTCGATCGAATCGCCGTAAGGCCGCCAGAAACAGGCCGTGGGGACGCCCAGGTAGACCGCGAAGATTCCGATCCCGCTCTGGTAGGCCACGACGCACCGGGCGCGTTGCACGATCGAAAACGTCTGGCCGATCGACCAGTGGCCGATGGCGTTGACGCATTCCCCCAGGTGCTGGCCGGCATGCTTCTCGAAATAGGAGCAATCGTACGGCGCGCCGACAATGACGATCTTGAGACCCAGCTCCCGGAAATGTTTGCCCAGTGCACCCCACTCCTGCGGTGTCCACAGCGGGCCACGGTTGTGCCCCCAGGCCGTATTCCCGGTTTCCGGCCCGAGATAGAAGACGCAATACGGGCCGTGCTGCTGTTCGAAGTCTTTGGCCTCGCGCACTTCGCACGACGTGAAGCGGAATCGGTCGGCGATGTTCCAGTCGGTTTCGAGCTCGGGAAGCCAGGTTTCCAGGCGCAGTCCTGATTCCAGGTGGCGGTTGGCCTGTAGCATCCAGTCGTATTCGCCGTGCCAGCCGATCCCAGAGGATGCCCAGTTGTACATCCCCTCCGGCGTCGTCCGGTTGGCTTCGATGCACTCCCAGCAGGTGTTTTCCGCGGAGGCCACGAAGTCGAACCGCTCGACAAATGACAGAGCCCGATACGGGGCCGAACCGCAGAGGGCAATGTGTGCCCGTTCCGCGCCGTAGATCCGCAACAGATGCGGGATCTTCGTGAGGGCCCAGACCGAATCGCCGATTCCAGCCGGCACGGCCACGTGCAGCAGGGGCGGTTTCAGCAATGGCCGGGGCGCGACGTGTTGCACTTTTCGCGTCAGAAGCAGACACGCTCCGGGGCCCTGGCCAGCGCCGAAGGTAAAGTCGATCTGCTGAGATTCGAAGACATCGGGGTGTCGGGAAAGGAACGTGGCCACCGCGTCACGCACTTCGGGGAGCGGTCCGTAGTCGTCAACCAGAATCGCTGCCGCGGACCAATAGGCCAGTTCCAAGTCTCGGAGACAGCCCAGATAGCTGTGATCGCCATCGAGGAAGATCAGATCACATGGCGAAATCCGGTCGAGCCCTTGCGTGTCCGCTCGGATTAATCGGAAATCGTGCCCGGTGACGAGGTTCTCCGCGTGCGACAGGTAACTCGCGGATGGCTGCTCCAGCGCTGCGTCGTAACCAACGACCTTGGCCCCCGGCACGGCCGAGAAGAATGCCAGCGTGCTGTAGCCGCAGCGGACGCCGAATTCGATCACCCTCCGGGCCTGCAGCGAATGGGCGATCCGGTACAGTACCTGGTAGTAGGGCCTCCAGGCTTCCCAGTGCCCACGATCGTCGGCATGCAGCCGGCCTGCCAGCAGCGAGAGGTACTCATTCTCACCTGGCGCGGGTTGAAGATAGATCGGTCCTTTCGCCGTCCCACTTGTGGCCGGCACTGCGGGCGCGATGGCCGCCTTGACGTCGCCGCCATTGCGGTCGGAAATCGCCCGCGGCGGCCAGACGGAGTTGGCGTAATGGAACAGGCCTCCCCGTTCGCCGCAGTCGAGCATCCGCCCGTAATCCCAGCCAGCCAGACGGCGGCGGCGGAATTCGTCCCACCGCGCGCGGACGTGAAATTCGCCGACGATGATGCGGATCCGGTCGAGCGATGGCGTGTTGCCCAGGATCGAGTACTCGCTCCCCTCGCAATCGAGCTTGAGGATGTTGATCTGTTCGAGTCCGAACCGCGACATAAGCTCTTCGAGCGTCACCCGCGGCAGCTCGCGGAAATCATCCCAGTAGACGTACCCTTCCTGCCGGAGCGGGCTGAATTCCCGTTCCGACTTGGGGACGACGACCGAGCCCCCCGTGCTCTCGCAGCCGGGACGCACGGCGTTCAGCAGCATCAGCTCGGCCGTCTCGTACGTGCAGGCGGCATGGACGACCTGGGCGAAGTCGCCCACGTTGGCGCGCAAGACTTCCAGATTCTCGGGGCAGGCCTCCACGCAGATAATGCGGGCCTGCGGATTTTTCCGGTGCCAGAGCCGGGCAAAGGTTCCGATGTGCGCACCGATGTCGACGACCACTTCTTGCGGACCGGCATTGTTGCTGAGCAGGCACGTGCGGTAGGCGTCCTGCTCGAAAATGTCTTTCACGACGACCAGGTCCTGTTCGATATTGTCAGACCGGACCCAGAAGTCACCCATTCGGACGAGGTTCGAACCGTTCGTCTGGGGAATTCTCGAATGGATCTCCATGTTCGTAAGGGTCAGAGTGCTCATGCGGATCCTCGCTTGCGGAAAGTGGGGTGAGCAAGATGCGGCGTCGCGAGTCGGGGGTGCTGGCCAAAAGTTGGCCGGCGAATCACCGGGACCGGCTGCGGCGCGATTCGATTGCGCTCTCCGGGGTCCGATAAGCGCCCGATGGTTGTCATGTTCGTCACCGCCCCTCGGCGTTTGTGCCTGGCTGCGAACAACCACGAGAAAAGAGAGTGAGGTGATGGCCGGGGCAGCGCGGGGGCTGCGACGGCGATTAATCACTGTATGGGTCCTTGATCTTGGAAGTCAACGGGCAAAAATTGCGATTGTCGTGTTCGCGCAATCGGAATTCGATGTCTCGGTCGGCGGATGACTCGCCGGACCGCAACCAGCAGAAAGCAGGCCCAACATGGGGCACATCTTCACTCCCCCGCTGAATCGTCTGGCTGAATTCTGCGCTCGCGACTTGGGAATCGAGATGTTCGTGGAGACGGGGACGTTTCGGGGGGAAAGCGCGGCTTGGGCAGCCGAGCGGTTTCGCGAGGTGGTGACGATCGAACGCAAACCGGAGTTGTACTCCCAGGCGCGCGAAAGCACCGTGCATTCCAACATCGTGTTTCATTGCGGTCACTCCCCCGACATCCTGCCCGGCATCGCCATTTTGCCAAATCCAAAATTGTATTGGCTCGATGCGCACTGGTGCGGGCTGCATGGCGATGCGGCCGGCGTCGACGATCAGTGTCCGATTGGCGATGAATTGGCAGCACTCCGCGGCGGTTCGGAGAATGATGTAATCATGATTGATGATTTTCATATGTTTGCAGTGCCGCCGCCGGCGCCCTTTGTGGCTAAACATTGGCCAGCGCTGGATGAATTGTTTTCGATGACGCGCGAGTTGCCGCAACGGCGGATCTTTGTCTTGGGCAACGCGGTTATCTTGGCCGGCGGTAGGATGATCGAGCCGCTGACTGAATTCCTGAGGACGCAGCCGCCTGCGGCTTCAGGCAACGGCAAAAGTGAAGCTGCCGGCTGAAAACGGGAACTTGTCGTTCGTGGACATCATCAAAAACGGTCACGTCGCTTTGCAGTTGCAGGCGTTGGAACTTGGCTGCCGCTTGAACCGAAACCATTTTTGTCGTTTGGCATTTGAAATGCCGCGTCGGACGCTTCACACCGATTCCGGTGCCTAACAGGCAGATCTTTGTCCTTCTCGGGGCAATCTTCTCCAAGCCATGTCAGAATTGCAGTCACTGTTACATTTCACACGTCTGAAATTCGAAAGATCGTCGTCGTCTTACATTTTCACGTGCTGTCGACCGCCGGGAGAGCTCCCATGGTTGCCGCCTCGATGCCCAGTCGTTCAGTCGCCGTACAACACCTGCAGGAGAGTGCAGACGTGCTGCGGCTCACGGCCGATGCCTGTCAATCTGCGATTGAGGAAGCCGCCAGCCTGATCGCGAAATCATTCAAAAATGGCGGCAAACTGATGTTGTGCGGCAATGGAGGGAGTGCGGCGGATTGCCAGCACATGGCCGCCGAATTCACGAGCCGGCTTTCCGCCGACTTCCCCCGGCCAGGACTGCCTGCCGTCGCGCTGACGACCGACACGTCGTTTTTGACAGCGTATGCCAATGACTTCGATTTTGCAGGGGTATTTACCCGTCAGGTCCAAGCCCTCGGAAAACCCGTCGACGTGCTCCTCGGCATTAGCACGAGCGGCAATTCCAAGAATGTCATCGGCGCTTTCGAAGCCGCCCGAGAGATCGGTATGGCAACCCTTGCCCTGACGGGGAGTACTGGAGGGCGGGTGCGGGCACTGGCCCAGGTTTGTATCTGCGTCCCGAGCGAGAACACCCAACATATCCAGGAAGCGCTCCTCGCGATCGAGCACGTCATTTGTCATTGCGTCGAGCGCGTGATCTTTGGCGAAGCTTCGGTCCAACATTCCTGACGAAAACTCTGTCGCATCGGGAAATTCCCGATTCGGTGCTGCCTCAAACGTCGTATATCAAACGAGCCTCTCTGCCGCGCGACAAGCAGTGTTCAACGCTGCGCTTCAGGCGACACAGCTCACAGTCAATTTTCAACGGGTTTCCGAAATCATATTGCAAAAGCCATTCGGACAGAGATTTCCGCCGTTAGATGCAGAGCCCCACGATAGGGGCCACCGGGCCGGTGCAGCGGAGAAATGCGATGGGCAAGATGGAATTGCCGCTGGACAAGCTGTCGTCTGGGCTCGCCGTATTGCTGGAAGCCTATGACTGGTCGCGCGACTCCGACTTCAATCCCGAGCAAATCGCGCCCGAGCAATTCGCCGTCGGCATCGAACAACTCCGGGCTGCGGGAATGTCGGACACGCATTTGATCTGGCTCGTCTGCCGTAAGCACGCGAATCATCTCCACGAATTCACTGCACCGGGTGACAAAGTGCGAACGTTTCGCGACTTGGGCATGAATCTGGGCCCGCGGTCGCGCTTCGTGCTGACCGACGGCGGATCCGAATTCGCTCGGCCGATCTGCGCAAAGCGGAAGCGCCGCAACGGCGCGCCTGTCGGCAGCCGAGTTCTTGCCATTCATCAACCCAGTTCCTCGGCCCAACGGCCACAATGGAATGCCGAACGGCGCCAGCTTTTGTTCGACAATGAGGTGATCATGCAGCTCACTGGCCGACATGGGAACCAGGAGCTCATTCTGCAGACCTTCGAAGAAGACAATTGGCCGACCCGGATTGACGATCCCCTGCCGAACCGAAAAGCGGGGGACCAGAAGCAGCGGTTGCGCGGAGCGGTCGAGAAACTGAACGCGCGGTCATTGATCCCCCGAATTCATTTTTCCTGTGACGGAAATGAAGGCATCTGCTGGAGCCTCTGGGACGCGCGCGATTAGCGCGCAGGGCAACCGCAACTGGCGTGCCGCGAACGGCGATTGATTGCTCTCGGATGCGCCAAAGATGCGCTTCGGATGCGCGCCGTGCGATTTCCGGCCAAATCTTCAGTTTTGCCCGCTGAGCAACGTCAGAGCGCCTGATTTTTGGGATGCGCTTGGGATGCGCGCCGGGTGTGGTCGGACACTTGGTATTGCGCAA
>JACQFH010000202.1 GCA_016200145.1 Planctomycetia bacterium
CGAACGTTTCGAACTGGCTGGGGCCCCCCTGCATCCAGAGCAGAATCAGCGACATGCCCCGCTTGCGGATCTCGCCCGCCTGCACGCTCATCAGGTCGCGGAAGTCAAGGGTCCCCGCAGCGACGGCGCCGGCCGACACGCAGTGCAAAAAACTCCGCCGCAAAAACCCGCGACGCGTCGTAGAGACGTCGAGATGGTGAAAGATATTCATGTTTTTTCTCGCTCAAGACTTCCAACCCTTAGCAAGGGGGGGACAGGGGGGATCGCGCTGTTTGTTGACTTGGCTTTTGATCGCGAAGAGGCAAGCACACGGCAACTCGCGCCTGATTTGCGACCGTCGAATTAACGTTTCGTTTGAAACTCTGTCGAATTCAGCAGGGTCCACAGGATGTCTTCGAAGGCTTCCTGACGGTTGTTGACCTGTTTGATGTAGTCGCGGCAGGTGGCCAGTTCTTTTTCAGAGGGTTCGCGGGAGTGGACAAGGACGAACAATTCCCCCAACGCGGTATCGTCGTCTTTGAACCGGTCGAGCACCTGGTGCAATCGCGTCTGTCCGCCGGCCCGCGTCAGGCCATTGATGACGGGCGAGTTCATCATGAACAAAGCCTGGGGAATCGTGCCGTTGATTTCGTCCGGCGGCGTCGACGGATCGAACCCGAATAACTGGTGAAACTGAGCGCGGGGCGTGGCGTTGCGGCGGTACATCGCCATCATGTCGTCCCCCTCAAGCGGTTTCGGCTCCTGATCTTTGAAACCCAGCACCGTCGCCAGCGAATCGTACAAGAGGTCGGCCCGCAACCGCGACGGCGCGGCCGACGCGAACGGCAGCGACTGATTCGGGTCGCGCGGACGCGTCTGACGCTGGTACGTCTCGGTGTTGGTGATGGCGCGGAACAGCCAAGCGATGTCGTAACCGCTTGACGTGAAGCCCTTGCTGAGGGCCTCGAGTGCGGCCGGGTGCCGCGCGGTCCGTTCGGGACCGAGGTCGTCGATCGGCATGTAAAACCCTTCACCGACAAGCTGGCCCCATAAGCGATTGACGAAGGCCTTTGCGAACCAGGGATTACCGGGCGAGGTGATGTATCGTGCCAGGCTCTGGCGGCGATCAAGATCGCTCATCCCTGAGCCGGCCTTCAGGTTCCCCAGGAAGAACACGGGATCGAGCTGCTTCCCGTCGGAATTCGGGTGCTGCAAGTCGGGCATCAGATACTCGGGCGCGCCACGGCCGGGCTGCATGTTCTGCGGCGGCGGGGGCAACTTCTTGAGCTCGGCGGCCGTGAGGAATCCGTCTTTGTCGGAATCGCCCAGGTCGAACAGCCTTTCGAATTGTCCGCCCTGCGCCTGTTTGGCCTCGTCGCGTGAAATCTTGCGATCGCCGTTCTTGTCGAGCCGCCGGATGAGCTGATCGGGGTTCTGATTGATCTGCCGGATGAAATCGCCGCGCCCGCGGCCGTTGCCCTGGCCGGGGACGAACGACACCAGCTCGAGCGACTGCGTGCGGGGCATCATCGGTTCGCCCTTGGGGCGCATCTGAATGCGGGGGAAGAACGCCGCCAGGCTGTGAAACTGCTCACGCTTCCAACTGTCGGTGGGATGGTCGTGGCAGTTGGCGCATTGCAGTTGGATGCCCAGGAACAGGCGCGAAGTTTCAGCGGCGATGTCGTCGGGCTCGGCCCTCTGCGAAATTATCAGGGCCGTCTGGCCATCGGACTTGCTGTCGCCGAGGGCCGTGATCAGGGCCGTAGCGATTTCATCCCACGGCCGGTTGGCGGCGATCTGCGAGTTCATCCACGATTCGAAGGCCTGGAGGGCGGGGAGCATGAACTGCGGGCGCGTCTCGGTGGCGCGAGGGGCGATCACGTCGTGCCAGTAGCGGGCCCAGTTTTTGGCATAGTCGCTGCCGGCCAGCAGACGATCGACGACCGCCGCGCGTTTTTTAGAATCGGGGTCGAGACCGAACAAAGTGACGTCGCGCGGGGAAGGGGCGACGCCGGCAATGTCGAACGAGACTCTCCTCAGGAAATCTTCGTCGCTGCACCGCGGCGCGATGGCGACGCCGGCTTTGTTGAGCTCGGCGGCAATCAGTTCGTCGACCTGGGCGGCGACCGTCAGCGGGTCGACGGCTTCGCGGTAGGTGCGACTGGCGGGCGCCGATTCCGGAGTGCTTTGCTGCGCAACGGTCGCCGCTGGTGTCTTCGGAGCCTCATTCTGGGCGATGGCATCCCGTCGCCTGACCTGCGAGGCGGCCGCCTTGGCCCGTTTGGCTCTGTCCCCCTTGCTGGCGGAATTTGGCGTCTGTGCGGGCAATGTTGCCGACCCGATCAGGAGTGATGCAACTGCCGCAGTGACAAAGACTTGAAACGAGCGAATGCACCGCATGAAATTCTCCAGAACGGAGCCGGAACTGCCGGAAAGCGATCGCCAAACGGATGCCCCGATCCATCTAACCCCCCGCCCGCGGGCAGGTTTCGATATTACACGGGCTTTTCCCGCCGCGGAGGCGGGACCTACCACGTCAATCCAACCCAATCGACCATGCGCCACAGGCCGGCGGCAAAACCGAGCGAGTTGAAGGTGCTGCCAGCCAGCATCAGCAGGCGCGGCTCCTGGCGTTCCAGCCGGGCGTTCAGTTCCGCCGGCGGGGCGCCGGCCGTCGCGTAACCGGGGTTCCACACCGAACCGTCCGGCAGCACATATTGTACGCGCGTCTGCCACAACAGAATGATGATCGCTGTGATCATGGCCACCGAGGCGACAAGCACGTACGGCGGTAATCCTCCCTGCGACTCCATGATCTGATCGAACCGGGTGACGGCCGGAGAGTTGCTGTTCTTCAGCAGGATCATCGACAGCGCATTGTTGGCAAAGTGCAGCGTCACGGGGGCCCAGAAGCTGCGCGTCGTGTAATACACGAAGTGCAGCGCCAGGCCGATCGGAAGGACAGCGATCGCCTGCGCCGGATTGAGGTGCATCACGGCGAAAAGCACCGACGTGGCGAGAATTCCCGGCGCCAGCCCCCACCGCGCCACGAGGCCACGGCCGATCAGCCCACGGAACAACAGCTCTTCCCCGAGCCCGGGGCCCAGCCCGACGACCAGCACCAGCAACTGCAGCGGTGCTTCTGAAAATAATCTCATCAATTCCTGCATTTCGTCGTGCGCGACAGGGAATGCGCGACCGGCGGCTGACTGCAAAACCGTGCACAGCAGGCACAGCGGTGGAAGCAGCAGCGTCACCAGCAGCCAGTGGCCTCGCCACGGACGCTGGAAACCGAGATCGTGCAGACCGCTCGCCCCAAATCTCAGTCGAATCGCCATCAGCCCGAAGACGATTGTCGCCACCTGGGCCGCGCCCGTGATGGTCACCAGATGCGCGGAAAACTGCGCCCACAGCGAACGCACCAGGGCCGCAGGATTACTGCCACCAGAATCGACGCCGGCGGACACGATGAACGCGGCGACCAGCACGGCACAGGCGAGCAGCGTCGCGCCGATCTGCACCACGTAAAAACCCACCATCCACGCGATCGATTCCCAGAAACCCGGACCGAGCCTGCGCGGCGCTGGCAGCGGCGACGCAACCGCATCCGCGGGTGGAACGTCGGCGACGTTCAGAAACACGTCGGCAGCCGGCAGGGGGCCGGGGTCGTGTGCGGGGGAGACGATTTCAGAATTCGGCTCTGCCTGCGGGTCGATCATGTCGTGTTCCGCCAGTCCTGCCTGGATACTCCATGCTGCCGGTCGAGGATTTCGCCAGCAGTCCGGACTCCGTTATGGCCCGAATTGCCCGAACTCGGGCGAGTTCGGCTACATAATTGACACAGACCCGCTACAATTCAATTTACCGGCAAGTCACCCTGCGGTCAAATTCTCTCTTCTCATGCCGATCGAACCCCATCCGGTTTCACCTCTGGCGGTCCACCGCGATTGCCCCCGTTGCGGCAAGCCCGTACAGCCGGTGGACCTGGTCACCGAATGCCCGCATTGCGGCTACGAGATCCGCAATCCGCGGCCGGTTCCGCTCTCGGAAACGGTGATCGGCGCCGATCCGGAAGATTCGGTTTCCAGTGTTTCGTTCGAAACGACGCCCCCGGTCGAATTTGAGCCCGATCCGCTCATCGGGACCGATCTCGACGTGTACCGCATCGACGCGCTGCTGGGGCGCGGGGGCATGGGACGCGTGTATCTGGCCCATCATCGCGATCTCGACCGGCCGTGCGCCCTGAAGATTCTGCCGCCGGAGCTGGCCTCGCTGGATGCCGATTACGTCTCCCGCTTCAAGGTTGAAGGCCAGAACGCGGCGCGCGTCGTGCACCCGAACATCATCACGATCCACAAGATTGGTGCGGACCGCGGATATCATTTTCTCGAGATGGAATTCGTCCCGGGCCGGTCGCTAAGGCAATTGATTGAAGACGAGGTGCGACTCTCTCCCGAGCGGGCGACGGCGCTCGCGGCGCGGATCAGTGATGCACTGGCTGAGGCCCATCGCCACGGAATCATCCACCGCGATCTCAAGCCCGACAACGTACTGATGACTCTGCACGGCGTCCCGAAGCTGGCGGACTTCGGGCTGGCCAAGCGCGTTATCCGCGGAAGCGAAGCCGACGTGCCCGACGGACTGTGCGGCACGCCGCAATTCATGGCTCCCGAACTGTACCAGGGGAGGATTTCGTACTTCATCATGCTGGCCGGGCGCTGCCCGTTTCATGGCGATTCGCTGCACGCGATCATGACGGCGCATCTCAATGATCCAGTCCCCAACATCCGTAAAATCGTCCCCGAGGTGACGCTCGAAATGGCCGAGTGTCTGGGGCTGATGCTCGACAAGAACCCGGCCAACCGGCCGGCGGACGGCATTCAGGCGGCACAGCTCCTGCAGGCGATTCTGGGACACGCCCGCGACCTCGACACGCTGCTGGGGCAGGCGTTTCGCGACGACCCGCGCGTCTCCTGGGCACGCGAAGGCGGGCAACGCTTTCGGCTGAACGTGCACCTGCCCGGCAACCGCCGCCAGGCCGTGTACGTCGAACCCAGCGCACATGGGTCGGCCGAGCGGCTGCTGCTGATCTACAGCACGTGCTGCGCCGCGCAGCCCGCCTACTACGAGACAGCGCTGAAGCTCAATGCCGAAATGCCGCACGGCAGCGTGGCCATTCGCGAGATCGGCGGGCAGTCCAAGTTCGTGGTGCTCGACACCTACCCCCGCGCTACGGTCGACGCCGAAGAAATCCGCCGCAGCAGCCACGAAGTCGCCAGCCGCGCCGACGCGATCGAAAAGCTCCTCACGGGCCTCGATCGCGAATGAACTGCCAGTCTTCGTTGAAGAAGCCGGCGTCGAGCACGTTGTCGGCAAAGGGCTCGGTGGCTTCCTGCGGAAATGTTTCGCCGGCGCGGATCACGGCCCAGTCTCCCCAGCGCGGGAACAACAGGTAATTGAGCTTCGCCAGCTCCGACTCGCGGAAGGTGTGGCCGCTGTTCACGACGACGTACCGCTTCTCCTCCGCCGCCGGATCGGGATTGGGGCAGATCAGGGCGGGGACATGATCCGCCGCCGGATAAATCTTCGCGGCGACGGTTACTTCACGTTCGTTCCAGCCGATCGGCAGGCGCGCCGCGATTTTCCCCAGATAGGAATTGCTTCCCGGATCGCCGAACAGAATCAGATTGCTCGTTCGCACGTCGTCAGCGGTGATGTCGCGGTCGTCTTTCACGGGCAGCTCGCCGCGAAAGTAGCGGTGCCATTCGTAGGCGAACCGGCGGAGGCTGGCTTCGGCGTATTTTTGCACCTGCGGACTCCACGGAGTTCCCGTCCCGCGGACGCAGACAAATTTCGTTGTGAACGCGTCGTCAATCGGTCCCGTCAGCCCCGGCCGCTTACCCATAGAATGGCGTGCATGCTCCGGGGGTACGACCTTCCAACCATCGGCGCCCTTTGCAAAAACAGCTCGCCGAGGCTCGCCCACTTCGCGCCAATCCTCAATCCGGAATTCCGACTTACCGATCCTGACGCGCGCATTCCGCTCGAGCAGCGCGCCTCCCGCGATCGAGAACCGCGTGACATTCACCGGCTCATCGACTTCGACGACGCCGTCATCCTCACGGACGTGCGCTGAAATCTCGGCCCGCTGGTAATGCCGGCCCAGCCGTTCCAGCGTGAGCCAGTGGCAGCGCGGGTACTTGAGGGTCCAGGTGACGAACCTTAACTGTCGAGGGCCGCGCTCGATCCCCCGCGCGGCGTGTTCGCCGATCCGCCGCATCTGCTCGGCATGCGTCACCGGGTCGATCACGTGCCCGGTTCCCGGCGAGATGAGGTTGATCATCTCCAGCCCCTCGCGGCGCATGGCATCTTCCATAATGACGTGGGCCTGGAAGAAGACGTCTTTTTCCCCCATGCAGGCGATGGCCGGCACGACACGCGCGTTGGCGGCGTAGTCGACCGAATCCAGCATGTGCAGCACCAGCTCCTGGTGCTCGGGGAGGGGGCCGACACGAACGAACGTGTCGAGGGGCGTTTCCGAAAAGCGGTGCGTGTCGACGTACCCGCAATAGGGGCCCAGGGCCACAAACCGGTCGGGGTGCTTCAGCCCCAGGTGCCAGGTCCCCGACGCGCCCATCGACATGCCGCGCAGGACGATGCGATCACGATCGATGTTGTATTTGCCGCAGACGTCTTCGATCGTCTCAAAAACATCGGTCTCGCCGGCCCAGCGGTAACAGTTTTCGACGCGGCCCAGCGGATGCAGCTCGATGAATGGCGGATCGACCAGTTCCTTCGAATCTTCATCGCCGTCGTCGAACCGCTCGATGAACTTGAGCTCGCTGTCTCCGCGAGGCCGCGTGCTGCCGTGCAGAACGACGTCGAGCCGCATCGGTTTGGCGGGATCGTAGCCTTTGGGAATCACGAGTCCGTAGGGCTGCACCGAGCCGTCGACCTCGGAAACATAGCCGCGTACAAGCCGCCCGCGCTTGCGCGCCCAGGGCAGGTCTTGGGGCACGCGGTTGTGGAGTTGCGCCTGTGCCAGCGCCGCTGCACGCACTGCGAGGCGCCCTTCAGCCCTTGCGAAGAGCGGCGAATCGGGCGGAGTCCCATCGGTCTGTTGATATCGACGGGCCCAGCGCGCTCCCTTCTCGAAAATCAACACGTCGGACTCTTCGGGCGAAATCCAGCTCGGCTTGCGCCCCCCGGGCTGCTGAGCGGCAGGGCCGTCAGCGGTTGCAGAATGCTCTCCCGTGCAGGCAAGCGCACTGACAAGAATTCCGCAGGCCACCACAACCCGTCGCGCGCGGCGAATCGTCGAACTCAAAGAAAATCCCGAACTGTTCGGCTGCGGAACAGATTTCATGCGGTGCCAGGTGCGTAACGAGCAGGGAGTAAAGCAAATTCATTCGGCATACGTCGCATCTGCACCGTCAGGCTGGAAAGCCTGACCTGCTTTTGAATGCCAGCTGCGCATCAGGCACCAAACCTTACGGAAAAATTACTGGAACGCAAGGAACGGCGCCGAACCTTACGGAAAAATTACCGGAACGTAATGAACGTTTCTTAATCCGACGAAAAACTTACTGGAAAGTAACGAAGGAGCACAGTCGGGTTTGCGCGGCGGAAGAGTAAAATAGCGGAACGTCGAGATCGTCAGCAGGGAACGTTTTTGGCTGGCAATTCAGCCAGCGATCTCCACCACCCGAGGGCAGCATGGTCGGACGACTGATCGAATGGGCGATGCATAGCCGTGCGGTCGTGATTCTACTCACCCTCGTTCTCGCGTACGTCGGCGGTTACGCCTTCGTGCACGTCAATGTCGAGGCGTATCCCGATCCGGCACCGGCCATTATCGAAGTCGTGGCACAGTATCCGGGGGCCTCGGCGGAGGAGGTCGAGCGGCAGGTCACGATTCCGCTCGAAGTGGCCCTGGCGGGCATGCCCGGCCTGCAGTATACGCGCACCAAGTCGATGTTTGGCCTGGCGCACGTGAGGAACCAGTTTGCCTACGGCATCGATCACCTGGCGGCCCGGCAGGAGGTCCTCAATCGCCTGGCAACGGCCGAGTTGCCCGCGAACGTCAAACCCATGCTGTCGCCGGCGTCTCCCATCGGAGAGATCTTCCGCTATACGCTCAACAGCCCCAGGAATGCCCTGGGAAAAGAGATTTACACGTCGAATGACCTGAAGTCGCTGCAGGACTGGACGCTCGAGCGGCGGTTTCTGCGCATTCCCGGCGTGGCCGGCGTCGTCAGTTGCGGCGGAACCGTCAAGCGGTACGAAATTCAGCCCGATCCGCAGCGACTGAAAGAATACGGCATCACGCTGCAGCAGCTCGAAGACGCCGTCAAAGCCAGCAACGCTAACGCCAGCGGAAACTTCATCGTGCAGGCGGGCAGCGTGCAGGTGGTGCGCGGGATCGGCCTGATTGGCGGCGGCCAGGATCCGCTCGCCAAGGCGATGAACATGCCCGACGCCGAATACGCAGCCGACTACCTGCGCCGGGAAGAGCGCCGGCGGGTTCGCGAAATCCGGCGGATCGTGATTGCCGCGACCAACAACATCCCGATTCGGGTCGAGCACGTCGTCAAGGGAGGGCCGGTTCGCCCCGAAGAAGACGACCTGACCCAGGGGGTGGTGATCGGCCACCTGACGCGCCAGGGACAGATCGGAATCAACCGCCCGAAGATCGATCGGGACGGCAAAGAGCTCGTCAGCTCCGCCACGGGCCAGCCCCTCATGGAGGACGAAGACGACAAAGTGCAGGGGATCATCCTGCTGCGCAAGAACGAGAAGTCGATTCCCGTCCTGCAGGCGGTGCGCGAGAAGATTGAGGAATTCAATCATGAGCCGGGGCGCTTGTTGCCGGGGGTCTTTATCGAACCTTATTACAACCGCTCGTCGCTGATCGAAGTCACGACCGAGACCGTCCGCGAGAATCTCCTGGTGGGCGTGATGCTGGTGGCGATGATCCTGCTGATGTTTCTGGGCAACGTCCGCACCGCGCTGATCGTGGCGATCAACATTCCGCTGGCGCTCTTGTTCGCGTTCGCCATGCTGTACCTGCGGGGCAAATCGGCGAACCTGCTGTCGATCGGGGCCGTCGATTTCGGGATCATCGTCGATTCCTCGGTGATCATGGTCGAGAACATCTTCCGCAGGCTGACCAGCGGCGAAGCGGTCGAGCTGCACCTCAAAGACCGCGTGCTCCGCGCCGCGCGCGAAGTCGAGCGCAGCCTGTTTTATTCCACGCTGATCATGGTCTGCGCTTTGTTGCCCCTGTTCACGATGCAGGGGCCGGAAGGTCAGATTTTCGGCCCCATGGCCGATACCTACGCGTTTGCCCTGGCCGGGGCGCTGCTGCTGGCGTTTACGCTCTCGCCGGTGCTGTGCGGGATGCTGTTCGGCAATCTGCGGGCGACGGGCGACAACTTCGTCGTCCACACGATCAAGGCCTTTTACCTCAAGCAGTTGCACTGGCTGCTCGAATACCGCTGGGCGACTGTCGCGGTCTTTGCGGTCCTGGTCGTCAGCACGGCCGCCGTTGTGCCGTTTATGGGCCGCGAATTCATGCCCGAGCTCGAAGAGGGAAATCTCGTCATTCGGGGAACGTTTCCGGTGAACGTGTCGCTCGACGAAGTGGCCCGCAACGCGCGGTGGGTCAGGCGTCGCTTGCAGGACTATCCCGAAATCAAGCTGGCCGCTTCGCAGATCGGGCGCCCCGACGACGGCACCGACCCGACCGGCTTCTACGAATTGCAACTTTTCGTCCCGCTGCAGCCCCGTTCGAAATGGCCCGTGCCCGAGGGCCACAAGCGGCAGCGCGAGAAGTTCGAGCTGGTGGAAGCGCTCGACGACGACCTGTCGCGTCACGTTCCCGGCGTCAACTGGGACTTTTCGCAGATCATCCGCGACAACGTGATGGAGTCGTTGTCGGGCGTGAAAGGGGAAAACTCGGTAAAGATCATCGGTCCCGAGCTCGATGAACTCGAAAACCTGGCCGTCCAGGTGCGCAACACCCTGTCGACGGTGGCGGGGGTGTCTGACCCGGGCATTTTCCGCATTCAAGGGCAGACGAATCTCTCGTTCCCGATCGACCGGGAAAAATGCGCGTTGTGGGGCGTGAACGTCGCCGACGTCGAAGAGGTGATCGAGACGGCCGTGGGCGGCGCGCAGTTTTCGCAGATGCTGGAAGGCGAGCGCCGGTTCGACATTGCGCTGCGCTGGCCCGCAGAGCTCCGCCGCAACGCCGACGACATCCTCAATATCCCGGTCGACGTCGTCAAGAATACCGTCACCGAAGGGAGCGTTCCCGGACGCGCCGCGACTCCCCTCACCGGCCCGGCGACGGGCTTGTCTGCATTGGGGACGAGCCTGCCCATGCCGTCCCTCAGCGGGAGCATTTTCAACGGTGCTGCGAACAGTCTCAGCCGCGTTCCGCGCCGTCGATTGGGAGATCTCGTGACCCCCATGAACGATCAGGGCGAACGCGATCCAGAGGGCAGCTTCGTGCAGCCCGGCGCCGCCACCATCAGCCGCGAAGACGGCCGGCGTCTGATTGCCGTGAAATTCGGCGTGCGGGGGCGCGACCTGGCCAGCACCGTCGCCGAGGCGCAGCAGAAAATCAAGCCGCTCCTGAAAACTCCCTACACCGCGGTCTGGAGCGGCGAATTTCAGCAGATGCAGGAGGCCGAACGGCGGATGCTGCTCGTCGTCTCGCTGGCGATGGTGCTGATCGTGATCATGCTGTACCTGGCGTTCTATTCGCTTCTCGATGCGTCGCTCGTGCTGGCCAACGTCGTCGCCATGTCGCTGGGAGGCTTGTGGACATTGCTGCTGGCGGGGCTGCATTTTAACGTTTCCGCCGCCGTGGGGTTCATTTCGATCCTGGGGGTGGCTGTCATGGAGGGGATGATTCTCGTGTCGTCATTCAACGGGCTGCGTGCCGTGCGCATGCCTGTCTTCGAAGCGATCATCAAGGGAACCGAGCGTCGCATTCGACCCGTGACCATGACCGCGCTCACCGCCATTCTGGGCCTGCTCCCCGCGGCGTTTTCGGACAAAATCGGTTCCGAATCGCAGAAGCCCCTGGCAATCGTCGTCGTCGGAGGCATGGTCGGTACG
>JACQFH010000197.1 GCA_016200145.1 Planctomycetia bacterium
ATTCGCTCCCCACGACGGTGGACGTCGGGCGCGGCTCGCCGACGGGTGTCGTGTTCTACGAACACACGCAATTCCCCGAAAAGTACCGGGGGGCCATGCTGAACTGCGACTGGTCGATGGGCCGGATCATCGTCTCGTACCTCGAGCGCGACGGCGCCACGTACAAAGGGAAGTGGGACAACCTGGTGACGGGAAACCCGCTCAACGTCTCCGACATCGAAGTCGACCGCGACGGCTCGGTCGTGTTCTGCACCGGCGGTCGCAAAACCGAAGGCGGAATTTACCGTGTCAGCTACACGTCGGGCGGGGCCAAGACGCCCAAAGCCCCCGCCGCCGAAACGCTCGATGACGCGCTGGCCCTGCCGCAGCCGCAGGCCGCCTGGTCGCGCGAGCTGGCTGCTGAGATCAAGGCCAAACTGGGCGATCAGTGGGCCGCCGGTTTGCAGGCCCGCGTGAAATCGGGCACCCCCGCGCAGAAAGTGCGGGCACTCACGCTGCTGACGCAGCAGGGTCCCAAGCCCAACGTAGAGCTGGTGCTCGCCGCCGCCGCGGATGCCGATGCCGCCGTCCGTCAATTCGCGGTCCTGCTGCTGGGAGACCATGCGACACCGGAAGTCGCGACAACTCTCACAAAGCTGCTCGCCGATAAAGACCCGCTCGTCGCTCGGCGGGCATGCGAAGCGTTCGTCCGCACGGGCCTCGAAGCGCCGGTCGAGCCGCTCGTGTCGCTGCTGGCACATCGTGACCGGTGGTTGCAGTTTGCCGCGCGCGTGGCGCTCGAACGCGTGCCCGCCCAGAAGTGGAAGGCACCGGTGCTCGCCAGCAAAGACCTGGCTGTGGTCATGCAGGGTCTGCTCGCATTGCACCGACTGGGAACCGAAGGAATCGCGGCGACAGATGCGGCCGCGATTCTGGAGAACTCGACGAAGAAAGACCGGCTCGACTGGGTCCGCATGGTGCAGCTCACGCTGCTGAAGGGGGGTCCGTCGCTGCCTGTGGAAAACCTTCGGAAGGCCGCCCTCGCCGAGTACTCGAAGGCCATATCGGCTCCAAGCCATAAGTCCGCTTCGATGAACCAGGCCGGCACGACGGAAGTGGGGCTCACCGGCGAGCTGGCCAGAATTCTGGCGGTGACTCAGGCCCCGCAGGCCCCGGCAAAATTCGTCGAGCTGCTGCAGAAAACTCCCAGCCCGCAGGAGCAGATCCATTACGCCATGTGCCTGCGGTACGCGACGGAGGGCTGGACGTTCGACCTCAAGCAGCGCTATCTCGACTGGTACGAAACGACGAAAGACCTGGAGGGGGGCAACAGTCTGCAAGGCTATCTGCGGAACATCGTCGCGGGGACGCTCGATTATTACACGCCCGAAGATCGCAAACAGTTGATCCTCTCCTGGAAGGCCCGGCCGCACGCCACGCGCATCGTGCTATCGGCCAGCCAGCCCGATCAGGTCAAAGATTTCGATCAGGTCGTGGCGAAACTGCTCGCCGACATCGAACAGCAGTCGGCGACGGGGGGGCAGGAGCTGCTGTCACTGGCGATCGACGCGCTGGCCAAGAGCGCCGCCGCCGAGTCGCAAGCCACGCTGCGAAAACTGTTCGACGAAAACGCCGATCGGCGCGACCTGCTGGCCCGCGCGATCGCGAAGCACCCGGTCGCTGAGAATATTCCCTATTTGCAGCGGGCCGTGGCTGCCTCCGACAATACGACGAAGCAGGTGTGCGTCGCGGCACTGGCCTCGGCCGATTACAAGCCGACAAAACCCGAAGAGTTCCGCGCGGCGATCGTGGCGGGGCTCAAGCTCGGGAACGAAGGGGGCCGGGCCGTCGTCGGCCTGCTCAAGAAGTGGACCGGCAGCGACCACGGCAAGGGGAGCGACGTCGCCGCGGCTCTGGCCCATTACCAGAAATGGTTCCGCGAGACGTATCCCGATGAAGCGGCTTCCGAACTGGCTCAAGCCGACACCGACAGGACCAAATTCACGGTCGACCAGGTCGTCGAGTTCCTGGAAAAGAACCCCGCCGGGGCGAAGGGAGACGTGGCCCGCGGCCGCGAAATCTACGCCAAGGCGAACTGCGTAAAGTGCCACCGCTTCCTCAAGGAAGGGGAAGGGGTCGGCCCCGACCTGACGACCGTCCGCCGCCGGTTCCAGAAGAAGGAAATCGTCGAATCGATCCTGCTGCCGTCGCAGGTGATTTCTGATCAGTACACGGCCGTCACCGTGTCGACGACGGAAGGTCAGGTCCACACGGGAATGCCGCTGCCCAACCCCGGTTCGAAGAACCTGTTGCTCTTGCTTCCCGATGCCACGCGGCTCGAGATCGCGCCCGATAAGATCGACGAAAAAGTGAAAGCCAAAGTCTCGGTGATGCCCGATGGCCTCTTCAAAGAACTCTCGCTGGAACAAATCGCCGACCTTTTCGCATTCCTCGAAACCAGCAAGAGCAATCCCGAACCCGCCCCGGCCGGCAAATAACCCGTGGGGCAGGTTTCCAACCTGCCAGACGCGAGCGAAAATGAGGCCACGGATGAAACACGGATTAACGACGTCCCTTCCGTATCCGTGTTTAATCCGTGTTTCATCCGTGGCTCCCTGAACCGTTGAAGCAAATCATCCGGTCCTAGCAGACGTGCGTCCCGCAGATCGGCTACTTGTGTGTCGCGGCGACCGCCGTGACGTTGCCATCTTTGTCGGACGTGACCTTGACGTGATCACCCTTCTTGAGGTCCGACAGCTTGGCCGATTTGTCGTTCAGCGTGATCTTCACCGACGACTTGATCGTGTGCGAGTGCTCTTTCTTGTCGGAGTCCTCCATCATCACGAGCTTGCCGTCTGCGCCGGCCTTCCCATCGGTGGCCGATACCACTTTTCCTTCGTGAACCTTGTCAGCCGCGCGGGCGACCGGTGAAAAGGCGACAAGCATCGCCAGCACCGCGGCGACAGTCAAACAGGTTGCAATTCGGGCTTTCATCGTCGTGTTCTCCTGAGAAGCGCACTGGATATCCCATCGGACCGGTGTTGTGCGGCGCCGGCCTCGATCCAGGGATACCTGAGTCGCAGGTCTCATGCCCAAAAGATCAATACTCGTGAAAGTCACCGATCCCACAACGGGCAGATGATTTCCGCACCGAAAAGTCACAAACGATTGATCACCTGGGCCAGCCTCACGTCAGGACATTACTGACAGACGAGCCTACGCCTGGGGGACACGAGTTTGCCGGAGAGGACGACGTCCGGCCGGACTGGCCGTCCACGAACCAAAGAGGCAGAGGCGCCAAACTTGAGGGAACCGGGCCCCAAACTTGAGGGTACTGACCCTCAAACTTGATGGTACTCATCGCAGCGCGCAAGTTTGAAAAACTCTGCGATTTCTTCCAAACTTGTCGCTGCCGGCCCAAACTTGCGTGCATTTTCTTCACTTCTACCACTGCACTTCTGCGACAGGTCACCCATCGAGTTCGCCGCCTGATCCGGCGATGGGCAGTTCATTATTCGCCTTGTCCTTCAAACTGGTCAACGGGTCAGTTTTCTATTTTTGGTCCGGATTTTTCAAATCGGGCCGCTGCCCCAATGCGCCCCCGGCCGGTAGGTGCCGAAGTACCACGTGTGCCCCTCGGGATCTTTCGCCGTATACGCACGGCGCATTTCACCAATCCTGCACGCTGCCATCCGCGCGGCGGCTGGTGGGGAGGTAGGCGCGGCGGTAGGGGTAGCGGGTGGCGGCGGATTCGTCGATGTCGCAGCCCAGGCCGGGGGCGTCGCTGACGTGCAGGTAGCCGTCGGCAAACGTCGGGCCGCCGTGGATCACGTCGGCCACTTCCTTCGGGTGCACGACCCATTCCTGGACGCCGAAGTGACGATCGTGCGAACTTCAGTAATCTTCATCGTGTCTTTGCCGTATCACGGATTATTCGCTAGCCTGCATCATAATGATCAAGAATCTGCCTGTCCGCTCTTTGGTTCACAAGGGGCTTACGATTGAAGGATACTCGCGGGCCGCCGTCCAGTCGTACTGGCGGATTCCTGAGCTCAAGCTGGCCTTCGACCTGGGGGGCAGCCCCTGGTCGTTCATGGGGACGCAGACGGTGTTCGTTTCGCATGGGCACCTCGACCACATGGCGGCGATCCCGGTGTTCGTCGCCCGCCGGCGGATGATGAAGATGGAGCCCCCCACGATTTACGTGCCCGCGGAAGTCGTGGAAAACGTGCAGCGCGTGCTGCACGCCTGGCAGCGGCTCGATCGCGGACGGATGGTCTGCAATCTGATCGGCGTCAAGCACGGCGACGAAGTCGAGCTGTCGCGCGAGAACGTCGTGACGGCGTTCGCGACCAAGCACACCGTGCCGTCGGTGGGCTACGTCGTGTGGGACCGCCGCCGCAAGCTGAAGCCCGAGCTGCAGGGGCTGCCGGGCGATCAGATTCGCGACCGGCGCCTGGCGGGCGAAGAAGTGACCGACGAAGTCCGTGTGCCAATCGTTTGTTACGTGGGTACCGTCCCGAGCACCGGAAAGAGAAGATCCACAAGTTCGGTCACACGCACCTCGACGACATCCTGGAGCGGGCCGACAAGTTCAAGAACGAGCTGATCATCCTGACGCACTTCAGCACGCGCTATCACGACAAGCAGCTTCAGGCCGCGGTGGACCAGAAATTCCCGCCGGGTCTGCGCGAGCGTGTGAAGTTGTGGATGTAGCTCCCGAACGTGACTCGGGAATTCCTCCAGCAGACGGCATAGCCTCACGCAAAGCCGCCAAGCCGCAAAGGAATTGCCTGCCGGGCGGATGCCGTTTGTCGAGCCCGCCATCCAGTGACAGTCCAGCGTCGTCAATTTTCGCGCTCACTGCTCGTGGCATTCCCGATTGGAGTTGGCTTGCCGAAACGTACTTTGCGGCTTGGCGGCTTTGCGTGATGCCCTCGTCAACCGTTGTAATCCAGTTGGCGCGCGGGGAGAATCTGCAGATGTCGTCCGGGTTAAACGAAGGCGCTGCGCGAATTCTCTGCAACTACGAGGCACCTTATGACATATTCGCGGCGTTCGTGGCTGCGGGCGGTGGCCGCGGGGGCGGCGGGATTGTTCGCGGATTCCGGCGGGCTTCGTTGGTCGGGCGCGGCGCCGGCGTCGGTCCCTGCGCCGCTGGCCATCACCGACCTCACAGTGACGCCGATCGCGCTGCCCGATCCGCCGCTGCTCAATGTGGGGGGATGTCACGGGCCCTATTTCCTTCGCAACATCGTGCAACTGAAGACCGACGCCGGGATCGTCGGGATCGGCGAGACGACGGGCAGCGAGGGTGTTACCGCGGCCCTCGCGAAGGCGCGAGACATGATTCGCGGCAAGAATGCGTTCGCCTTCCGTTCGTTTCGTGCAGAGCTGGACAAACTGAACACGGCGGCGTATACGGCGGTCGAGTTGGCGTGCCTCGACGCGTGCGGCCGGGCCACCGGGCGCAGGCTGAGCGAATTGTGGGGAGGTCCGGTCCGCGAGCAGGTCGAATTTGCGGCGTACCTCTTCTACCGCTATGCGGCTGATCATCCAAAGCTGCTGGCCGACTTGCGCATTGTGGACGATCGCGGCCGCGGCGACCGCGCGCTCGACGACTGGGGCGAAGTCCGCACGCCCGAAGCGATGGTCCGCGAGGCAGAGGGATTTCAGAAGCGCTGGGGCTTCCGCGTCTTCAAGCTCAAAGGCGGCTACCTGCCTCCCGATGAAGAGCTGGCGACGATGCGAGCGATGCACGCGCACTTCGGCGACAAGTGCCCGCTGCGGATTGATCCCAACGGGCGTTGGAAAACCGAAACGGCGATCCGCGTCGGGAAGCAGCTTAAAGATCTGCCCCTTGAGTATTACGAGGACCCTGTCACGGGGCAGGAGGCGATGGCCGAGGTGCGTCGCGAGACGGGGCTCGCCATGAGCACCAACATGTGCGTGACGCGGTTCGAACACATTCCCGACGCGCTGCGGTTGAATCCGGTGGACGTGGTGCTGGCCGATCATCATTACTGGGGCGGGTTCGCCGGCTGCGTGGAGCTGGCGCGGATCGCCGACGTGGCAGGCTGGAAGCTCAGTCAGCACAGCAACAACCACGCCGGAGTGACGATGGCGGCGATGATCCACCTGGCGGCCACGATTCCCCAGATCACGCTCGCCAGCGACACGCATTATCCGTGGCTGCCGCCGGCATACGATGTGATCGCCGGCGAGAAGCTCCCGATCCGCAATGGCCAAATGGAGGTTCCCGCCGGCCCCGGCCTTGGCGTGGCGCTCGATCCCGACAAACTGGCCCGCGCCCATGAAGTCTACAACAAGTGCGGCATGAAAAAACGCGATGATGTCACGACGATCAAGCTCGTGGAACCGGACTGGAATCGCGATCTCTGGTAAATCCCAGGCAGAATCAGGAAATGTTTTCGTGACTTTCGTCGTTTTCGTGGTTCCCTGATGTCAGTCATTTCCGCACCCCGAAAGCCACCATTTTTGTACAGGAAATCGCCATGGTTCAATTTCGAACGACCATATTCATGTTGGCAGGTTTGGCAATCGGTTCGGGGCTTCGCGCCGAGGAGCGGGCGATTCCGAATCGGCCGGTTGTCGCGGGGACGCTGCGGTTGCATGTGCGCGAGCGTAAAGAGACGGCGCCTCGCAGCGGCAACTTTCAGGCAGTCGAGCGCGACGTGGAATGGAAGGTCTCGGAAACGGCGATCATCGTTTGCGACATGTGGGAAGATCATCCCTGCCAGATGTCGGCCCACCGTGTTGACGTGATGGCCCCCGACATGAACCGCGTCGTTGCATCGGCCCGCTCGCTGGGCGTGCAGATCGTCCATTCACCCAGCTCGGGCGTCCCGTTCTACGAGGCGACGTTTCAACGGCAGCGCGTGAAGCGGGCGCCGGTCGTCAAGCCGCCGGTGCCGATCGAAGGCTGGTGCTATCTCGACCCCAGCCGCGAGGCCGAGTATCCGATTCCGTATTCCACCAAGGTCGAGGACGGCTGCGACGACCCGGTCTACCTGGGAGACGCGAACACCGGCCGCCGGCAACACGCGGCGATCAAAATCGTCGGTTACGACGGAGTCAGCGACAGCGGCGTCGAGATCTACAACTTCTTCGAGCAGATCGGCATCCGCAATGTCGTGCTCATGGGGGTACACACGCATTACTGCGTGCTGGGGCGGTCGTTCGGCATCCGGCAGATGGTGAGGCTCGGCAAGAACGTGGTGCTGTGTCGCGATCTGACCGACGCCATGTACGACCCGCGCAAGCCGCCGTACGTCAGCCACCAGCGTGGCACCGAGCTGGCGATCGAGCACATCGAGAAGTACTGGTGCCCGTCGATCGTCAGTGCCGACTTGGCAAAGGTCGTGCCCGGCAGCGACGACCCGCCCGCGGCGACGGGCGGCAAATGACGGCGGCGTGCTGGGGCCAGACAGTGCCCGCTTCATTCAATTCGAAACGACCCGTCGCGGCAGGTCAGTGAATCGGGGAACGAGCGAGGGTCGTTCCAATTGGCGTTGGGTGCCGATTCGCGGCGATTGACGACGTCCTGGCTGTACAAGGCCCAGGTGCGGCGGGTCAGCAGGTTGACCCGATACTCGCCGAATCGCGGACCAGCATCTTCCAGCGCCGTCTCCGGGCGCAGCGGGGGCGTGTTGCGATAAACCATCGTGGTGCTCGTCGTGGTTGTGTGTCGTTTAGGGATGGCGGCCCCGCGAGCCGTCAGGTGTGCCCGCGGGGCCGGTTGAAGTATGCCCGCGCGTCGGGGAGCCGGCCGGTGGAATTCACAAAATGCAGGTGCACGTGACAGAAAACAGGGAGCCCGCCCGCTGCATGCCGTAAGGAGAGAGACATCTCGCCAATCGGAATAGATTCACAGTTCGGAAGTCACTCTGCGTCCCGGCGCGCCGGGATTCCCATCCAGACCGTGACGATGAACGGGCGTCAGGCGCGGTTCGCGCTTGCGCGTTCGGCGAGCAGTTTCTGGATCACGGGCAGGCTGACAGGCTTCACGAGATGCATGTCGAAACCGGCTTCCCGTGCAAGCTGGCGGTCGCTTTCCTGACCATAGCCCGTGACCGCCAGGATCAATTCGTTCTTCAGGCCCTGCTGGCGCAGTGACCGGCAGACCTCATACCCGTTCATTCCGGGCAGGCCGATATCGAGCAAGATGACATCGGGCCTGTCGCGCATCGCCATTTCCACTGCGCTGACACCTGCGTGGGCCATCGACGCGGTATGCCCCAGAATCTTAAGCATCATCGCCAGGCTTTTGGCGGCGTCGCAGTTGTCATCGACAACGAGAACCCGCAGGCCGGCGGCCGCCGGGGGAGGCGGGGCCGGCGGCTCGTGCTTCGCCTCTCGGGTGGCGCGAGGCAGGCAGATGATGAATTCGCTCCCCTGGCCGCGTCCGGGGCTCGAGGCTTCGACCGTCCCGCCGTGCAGCTCGACCAGCGATCGAACGAGAGCCAGGCCGACGCCCAGGCCGCCGTCGGAACGGTCGAGATTGGTGTCGGCCTGGTAGAACAACTGGAACAGATTCGCGAGCGATTCGGAATCGAGCCCGCGACCGTTGTCGCGGACGCGAACCACGGCATTCCCGGAACCACCACCGTTTTCCGCCTGTACCGCGACCGTGATCAGTCCCCCTTCGTCGGTGTATTTGGCCGCGTTATTGATGAGGTTGGCCACAACTTGCGCCAATCGCGTGATGTCCCCTTCGACGAGCAGCGGGGCAGCAGGCAGCGACAGCTTCAGATCGTGCCGCCGACTGTCGATCAGGGGCCGGCAGATTTCTACGGCCTGGTGCACGGCGTCGGCTAGATCGACGATTCGCTTTTCAATCTGGATCTTTCCCCGCGAGACGCGCGAAACGTCGAGCAGGTCGTCGACGAGGTGCGTCAGGTGGCCGGTCTGGCGATCGATCACGTCGCGGCACCAGATCAGCTCGGGCTGGTCTGGGACCAGCTTCTTCAGGATGGAAACCGCATTGCGGATCGGGGCCAGGGGATTGCGCAGCTCGTGACCCAGCATCGCGAGAAACTGGTCCTTGCGGCGATCGGCTTCCTTGAGCTCGCGTTGAATCTGCTGGAGCGCCTGGTTGGCAGAGAGCAATTCGGACGTGCGCTCTTCGACGCGCCGCTCGAGCTCGTCCTGAAGCCCGCGCATCTCGTCCTGGACCCGGCGCCGTTCCGCGACTTCGAGAGTCAGCGCCCGGTTTGATGACAGGCTCTCGCGCGACTTGCGGTACAGCTCGGCGAAGACGGCCACCTTGGAGCGCAAAATGACCGCATTGACCGGCTTATGAAGATAGTCGACGGCGCCCGTCCCGTACCCTTCGAGAATGTGCCGGTCTTCACTGTAGTGAGCCGTCAGGAAAATGATGGGAATTAAAGCTGATTTCGGGCGGCGTTTGATCATCTGCGCCAGCTCGAATCCGTTCATCCCCGGCATACGGATGTCGAGGACGATCACGGCGAATTCCGAGGCCACCAGCGCCAACAGGGCTTGATCACCCGATTCGGCCATGACGAGCCGGTAACCGGGATTCTCGAGAATGCTCTCGAGCACCATCAGATTTCTCGGTTCGTCGTCGACCAGCAGGATGTTGACCGGTTCGTCGGCCGGGGCGGCAACCGCCGGCGCCGATGTGGGCACAGTCGTCGAGCAGTTCTCTTGCATGCGGCTCTGACCAGAAGACAAGTCCGACGTGCGGTTCATCGCGCCCATAAGCGATTATGTCCCTGTCTCATGTTACCTGAAGAGCCAGACTCGCATCAGCGAGAGGAGCTGGTCGGTGTTCACCGGCTTTGCGATATAATCCGAGGCGCCTGCTTCGAGGCATTTTTCGCGGTCGCCTTTCATGGCCTTGGCGGTGAGCGCCAGAATGGGAAGCCTGCGGAACTGCGGGTTTCTGCGAATTTCCTGCATCGTCTGATAACCATCCATGTCGGGCATCATGATGTCCATCAGCACCATGCTCAAATCCGGGGTCGATTCGACCAGCTCAATGGCCTGGCGGCCGCTGGTCGCGCTGAGGACTTCGATTTCCTGTCCTTCGAGCAGCGTCGTGAGGGCGAAGATGTTGCGCGCGTCGTCGTCGACCACCAACATTTTCTTCCCGCGCAGAATCTCGTTCGAATTGTGCAGCCGTTCCAGCATCTGCTGCATGCCCGCCGGCAGGTCGGCCACGACGCGATGCAGGAACAGCGCCGTCTCATCCAGCAGCCGTTCGGGCGACTGCACGTCTTTCAGGACGATGCTCTTGGCAATCGTCTTGATTTCCGCCTGTTCCTCGGCCGACAGCTCTTTGCCCGTGAACACGACGACGGGCAGGTCCTGCAGGTCGGGATCGGCCTGAATCTGCTTGAGGAGCTCGAAGCCCGACATGTCGGGCAGGCGCAGGTCGAGGACCGCGCAATCGAAATGCTGCTCGTGCAATTCCGCGAGCGCCTCGCGTCCCGTGCCGACGGCCGCCAGCTCGATGTCTTTGTAACCCAGGAGCTCGACGATCGACTGCCGTTCAATGTCGTTGTCTTCGACGATAAGGAGCCGTTTGGTGGACTGGTTCGTATAGCCTTTGAGCCGATCGAAGGCGGCCTCGAGGACCTCGGTCGTGGGCGATTTGACGATGTATGAGAACGCGCCGTGCGACAGGCCATGCTGCCGCTCTTCTTCGAGAGTGACCACCTGCACGGGAATGTGCCGCGTGGCGGGATCCAGCTTGAGATTGTTGAGGACGGTCCAGCCCAGCATGTCGGGCAGGAAAATATCAAGCGAAATGCCCGACGGACGATACTGCCGCGCCAGCGACAGGGCCTCTGTCCCGTTGGCGGCGACGATGCCCTTGAAGCCCTTGTCGCGGGCGAGCCCCAGCAGAATCCGGGCGTAATGCGGATCGTCTTCCACGATCAGCAGCACCGGCTCGCCCTCGGCGATTTCGTCGCGGT
>JACQFH010000198.1 GCA_016200145.1 Planctomycetia bacterium
AAGAGCAGATGTTCAGGAGTCTGCCCGTAAGCCGGAAAAGGCTGGCAAGCTGGAGATTCAATCTGGGTAAGTTGCGATCCTCAAAATCCCTTCGCCGAACGGTATTGCGGTTAAACGAGCGATCACAATGCCCCTGTTCATCGGCGGATCGCAGGCCGGGGGTCGAGAGGGCGCGCAGGGGCCGGCTTATTCTCCGGAATCCGTGCGGCTGGAACGGCGCAAGTCCCGCCGGGCGTGGGGTTTCGCCCGCGGGCACAATCGCGCCAGTCGCGTGGGCCTATTCCTTCGGCAGTTCTTTCGACCCGACAATCGTCAGATTCAATCCGATCTGCACGCTCACCGGCTGGTCGCCGATGCGGATCGTCGTCTTGCCGTTCAGGTACCAGCCGAGTGAGCCGGTCGAGAATTCCTTTACTTCGGCCATCTGCGGGACGCCGCCGATGACGACTTCGACGGCTTTGGCGCTTTCCAGAAACTGGGCACGAGTGATGGGGCAGGAAGTTTTGGCCATGCGGGATCCTCCTTACAGCAGGCGCGGGACGAAGCGGCGCGGGGTTCTTGACGAAGACACGAAACGAGGGGTTATCTTAGCCGGGGATGACGGTCCGTGAAATGACGAGCACGCGGAGTGGTCAACGCCGTGCCCCGGCCGCTTTTTTGGGCGGCCGGGGCACTTCTGCGATCCCCGACGCCCGGGCAACGAATGCACCGTACGAAGGAGGGAGGATGTCGTGTTGTTGCACGCGCGCACGCTGGATTGCTAGACTGCCGTGCCCGATGCCGCGGGATTCTTCACGCACCGGGGAATTAAATTCCATGAGACAATACTAACCCGAAGTTCAAGCGAGGACGTGGCGACGCACTCCCTCGCTGGCGCTTCGGGTTAGTATGTGGACTTACCATTTCAGGAGTGCGACTTTGCTTGCCGGACATTTTCCTGCGAAACATCGCGTCGAGCTGATTGACGTGCCCGAGCCTGTGCTCGACCGCGCCAGCCCCGAGCCGGGTCAGCCGGGCGACATCATCTTTCAGCCCGAGATTTCCTGCTTGTGCGGGTCGGACCTGCCGTACTTCAACGCCGAGCATCCGGAGTTCACCCACCGCCAGATCGGCCACTCGCTGCACGAGATGACGGGCACGGTCGTGGCGACGAACGGCAAGAAGTTCCGTCCCGGAGACAAGGTGCTGGCGGTGCCCGTGAACCAGCAGGGGCTGTTTGAGCGGTACGTCGTCAGCGAGGCGCGGGCCATTCCGGTCGATCCGCGGCTGGCGAAAACCAGGGCCTTTCTCGCCCAGCCGCTGGGGACGGTGATCTTCGGAATCAAGAAGCTGCCGCAGGTGCTGGATCAGGACGTCGTCATCATCGGGCAGGGACCGATCGGCCAGATGTTTACCGCGTGCATGAGAAATCTGGGGGCCCGCGAGATCATTGCGGTGGAAAAGATCGATTCGCGCCTGGAACTGTCGCCGAAGATGGGAGCCACGGCGACGATCAACCCGCAGAAAACGGACGTGGCCGCCGAGGTGCGCCGGATCACCGGGGGAGGAATGGCAGATATCGTCGTCGAAGCGGTGGGACATTCCGACCACGCGCTAAATCTGGGGCTGAGCCTGGTGAAACAAGCCGGGCGCCTGCTGTATTTCGGCGTGCCCCCCGAGAAGGTCGACGAAATCGCGTGGCGCGAGGCATTCATCCGCAACGTGACGGTGCACACGACCGTGAATCCCGATTTCTCGCGCGACTTCCCGCTGGCGATGCGGTGGCTGGCCGAGGGGCGGATCGACCTGGCGCCGCTGGTCACGCACACGTACCCGTTGCGGCCACGGATGAAACACGGATCAAACACGGATTAGAAAAAAAACCGTTCGTATCCGTGTTTCATCCGTGGCTGAATTGACTGCCCGGAACGAGGCTCGCCTTATTTGGTGGCGGCTGGCGGCGCGGCGGCAGCAGGCGCGGCCGCCGGGCGGGCTTTTTCGGCGGTGAGCTTGGCGACGACGGCGTTCTTCAACGGCACAGCGTCGGCGGCCTGCTTGGCGGCGGCAGTGGCGGCTTCGATGGCTTTCACCATGTCGGGGGTCGGATTCATCTCGGCGACCGCTTTGTCTGCCGCCGCTTTGAGTGCCACCGCCTGATCGGTCGCCGCTTTGAGCTTCACCGCGGCATCGGCGGCCGCCTTCTCGGTGGCGGCTTTTTCGGTGGTGGCCGTGTCGAACGCCGTCTTGGCTGCGGCTTGAGCTTTCTCTGCGGCCTGGAACGCTTCAGTTTTCGCGGGGACGTCTTTCTTGTCATCGGCTTTCTCAGCCGCTTCCTTTTCGACCTTGGCCTTTTCGAGGGCTGCATTCGCGTCGGCAAGTGCCTTTTCGGGCGCCTTAAGCGCTTCGACCTTTGCTGCAGCGAGCTTGTCGGCTTCGGCTTTCGCGGTCTGCGCGGCAACCTGTGCCGCGGCGCCGTCTGTTGAAGCCTTCACGGCGGCTTCGGCCGCGGCCTTTTTATCGGCAACGACCTTCTGCAGCGCGGCCAGTTGGGCTGCGGTCTGCGCGGCGGCAGCCTGGGCCGCGGCGGCGGCCTGCGTGGCCGCTTCCAGACGGGCCGCGAGGTGCGCCGGATTTGTCTGCAGTGCAGCCCGTTCTTTTCCGTCGAGCGCGAAAATCCGCACGGCGCCGGTCCAGTCGCCGGTGATGACGGCCGCCGTCGGTTCGGAATACGCCACCTTCAAGCCCAGATCATTCTGGGCGGGGAAGGTGACGACCGCGGCGCCGTTCTGGTCCCAGATCTTTGCCACACGGTCGCGGCCGTTCGAGGCGATGCGCCCGTCGCGCATGAACTGCACGGCCCCGGCCCCGCCGCCGTGGCCGCCCCAGCCCTTCACGTGCGAGCCGTTCGTCATTTCCCAGAGACGAATCGTCGTGTCTTCGCTCGCGCTCACAAGGACGTTGGCGTCGATCCGCCAGCTCACGCTGGTGATGCAACCCGTGTGCGCCGCCAGGACGTAGAACTCGCGTCCCGTGTTAGCTTCCCACACGACCAGGCCATTCGAGCGGTCGCCGGTTGCCAGCAGCACGCCGTCGGGGCTGAACTCGATGGCGGTGATCCAGTCGGTGTGTTTTTTCATCTCGAACATCAGCTCGCCGTCAGCCGTCGAATACACGCGGACCATCTTCTTGGGTCCGCCGAGCGCGATCTGGCCGTGGTTGGGGCTGATGTCTGCAGCCAGCACGGCGTCGGGCTCGGCGCCAATCTCGAACACCCTGCCGCCGGTCTTGACGTCAAACACGATGACGCGCCCCGATTGTCCGCCTCGGCCGCCGCCGGCCAGCAGCAGCGACCCGTTGCGGCTGAACTTCAGCACGTGCACCGTTCCCTCAGGGAACGGGAGGACGGCAGCCAGCGTAAAGTCTTCGAGATTGTAGAGCAGCACCTGCCTGTGTCCCGAAACGGCTAAGAGCGGCGCCCAGGGGCTGGCCGCCAGGGCCGTCACGGCGTTCCCGCGAGGTGAAACGGCCAGGGGCTCGGTCGACAGGTTTTCGGGCATCGCCGGTGGACCGGCGGGCTTATCCGTCGAGACGTCGATCGTCCCCAAAGTGAGCGTGGCTTTCTTTTTGACTTTGACCTGGCTGTCTTTCGTTTCGAGCGCCCCCCCTTCGATCCACTTGCGGATGATGGCGAGCGTTTCATCGGGCAGCTTGGGCTCTTTGGGAGGCATCGCTGGCTGTTCTTTGTGGCTTACAAGCGCCCACAGGCGACTACCGTCGAGGTCTCCCGGTTCGATCACTGCTCCCGAGGCGCCCCCCGTCATCGAGGCGGCGTAGTTTTCGAGAACGAGACCCCCCTTGGCTTCACCCGCCGAGTGGCACATGCCGCACTTGGCGCGCAAGATCGGCAGGACGTGGTCCTGGAAGGTGACCTTTTCAGCCGGCTTGGCCTCTTCGGCACGGGCGAACGATGCCGTCGCGAAAATGGAGATCAGCGCCACGAGCATTCTCGTTCCCACGCTCTGCGTGGGAACGCATCGAGCGACGCTCTGCGTCGCGGCCGAGGTGCTGACGCGGGTCGTGGGGCCGTTCGATACGCGACGCAGAGCGTCGGAACGCGCGTTTCCACGCAGAACGT
This sequence comes from Planctomycetia bacterium, assembly GCA_016200145.1. GTDB lineage: Bacteria > Planctomycetota > Planctomycetia > Planctomycetales > Planctomycetaceae > JACQFH01. The sequence continues at coordinate 4,115 of JACQFH010000198.1, forward strand.
GGGAACGAGAAGTTATCCTGGGCATGTATGGGACTCGGTGGGACATTGGGAACTGAGTTTGCAAGCGGGGTGGAGGCACAATGCAGCGCGACCCCCCCCTGGCCCCCCCTTGCTGAGGGGGGGAGGACGACTAGTGGTTAAAGATAAATTCGCGGCTGTTGAGCAGGGCCCAGAACAGGTCGTCGAGGTTTTTCTTGAGGTCGGCCTGCGACGCCACGATCGGTTTGAACGTTTCCACTTCCTGAGGCGTTGGCTTGCGAGCCAGCGTGGCAATGTACAGTCGCTCGACGATCGCCAGGGGATCGATTTTTTCCGCGATCATCTTGTCGATAATACCGCCCGCCTGGATTTTGTTGTTCACCGTGTCGCCGTTGAGCAGGTGCAGGGCCTGCGAGAGCGTGGGTTCCATCTTCACTTCGCACGAGCAGACGGTTTCGCGCGTCGCGCGGCCGAAGGTGGTCAAAAAGTACGTCGACGTATTGCCGTCGGCGATCTGCACGGCGCGGGCGCCCACCGGCAGTCCGGTGAATTTGTCTTTGGTGTTGGTCACTAGGCTGATGCAGTCGAGCAGCGATTCGGCCTTGATCCGCCGCAGGTTGGCATGGGCGAAGTTCTTTTCGTCCTGGGCGTTGCTCTCGTTGCGCGCCGTCGAGCGCTGATACGTCTGCGACCGGCAGATGTCGCGGACGAGCTGCTTGAAGTCGTAATTCGACGCCGTGAACCGCTTGGCGAGCTCGGCCAGCAGTTCCGGATTCGACGCCGGATTGCTGATGCGGACATCGTCGACCGGGTCGACGATCCCCGGGCCGAAGAAATGCGCCCAGACGCGGTTGGCGAAGTTCGAGGCGAAATACGGGTTCTGCGGAGAGGCCAGCCAGTTGGCGAGAACGATGCGGCGGTCTTTGCCGGCGACGTCGGCCGGTCCGCCACCCAGGAACTTGGGAGCCATCACGCGTCCGCCGACCGGGTGGGCCACTTCACCGCCGCCCGAATTGAAGATGATCGTCTCGCGGTAATCCTCACCCCCTTTGCGGCCGACCTGCGAAAAGAACGCGGCGAAGCTGTAATAGTCGTCCTGCGTCCAGCGGTCGAACGGATGATTGTGGCACTGGGCGCACTGCACGCGCATGCCCATGAACACCTGGGCCACGTTCTCGGCGACCTTCAGCGTGTCGGTTTCGTTCTGGTAATAATTTGTCTGCGGCACCTTGAACGTCCCGCCGTTGGCCCCCAGCAGGGTCTGCACCATCTTGTCGAGCGGCACATTGCGGCCGATCTGGTCGGCCAGCCAGTTGTAATAAAGCAACATCGCCTTGTAGCTGATCACGTTCGACGAGCGGACCATCAACCACTCGGCCCAGTATCCCACCCACAGCTCGGTGAATTCCTTGCGATTGACCAGCTCGTCGATCAGCTTGTTTCGCTTCTCCGGATCGGCGTTCGAAATGAAGCGGGTGTAGTCGTCAACCGTGGGCAACGTGCCCGTGAGGTCGAGGAAGATCCGCCGCAGGAATGTTTCGTCGTCGCAGATCGCCGACGGGGCGATCCGCAGTTTCTTCAGCTTTTCGTTGACCAGCTCGTCGACGTAATTGACCGGCGTTGCCGGCGGGAAAGTGAACTGCAAGCCCTTGGGGAGCACGATGTACTGCGACCCGACGGTGTGCGTCGAGAACCGCGCCATGACGAACGCCTCGCCGCGCTTGCCGGCCGTCACCAGGCCAGCGTCGTTAATCGACGCCGAGTTGTCGTTGTTCGACAGGAACAGGGCCAGCGACGTGACGTCGCGATCGGTGCCGTCGGAATAATGAGCGACGACGGTCGCCTGCTGCGTGGCCCCTTCGCCGTCGAGCACCGCCTGCTTGGGATAGATTTCGAGGCCAGTGCAGGTGGGAATCGTGGCAGGGTCGGCGGGACAGCCGGCGGCGATCCAGCCCACCAGGTTCTGGCACATCTCGCTTTCGGGAGCGAAGCGTTTGCCTCCGGTGTGCGGCACAGCGCCCACCGATTTCTCGACTGTCAGGCTCGCCGCGGGGACGGCCAGGTCGAGCCGGCGGCCGCTCAGTTCGCGCGTCAGACGATGATGGTCTCCATCGGGATCGTACCCAAACAGCGACAGGCGGAACCCGTCTTTACCGCGGGCCGCGCCGTGGCACGAACCGCTGTTGCAGCCGGCCTTCATGAAAATCGGCATGACGTCGAGCTTGAAGCTGATCGGCCGCGCTTCGACGGCCTTTTCGACTTTCACGGGAACGGCCAGCGATTTGCCGCCGAAATCGATCTTGAGCTCGGTCTGGCCGTCGGCGGCGGGCCACAGGGTGTTTCCGTCGCGGCGGACGAGCGCGGGGTTGGCCAGCGTCCACTGGGCCTGGCCGGTGACGTCGCGCGTGATGCCGTCGACGTACACCGCCTGCACGACGACGAGTTGCCGCGCCTTGGCGGTCTGCAGTGTGACCTGCGCGGGAAACACCCGCAGCGACTCAACGGCCGCCTCTTGAGCAGTCGCCACCCCGGCCGCCATGCCGGCAATCATAACCGCCAGAATCCATCTCGTGCCGCGAATCATCGTGTGCCTCAAATTGTGGTTACGACTTAAAAAAAACCAGGGGGAAGTCGTCTCATTTCGGAGCGGCCGGTGGTGCGGCCGGCGGGGTTGCGGGCGGGGCTTTCTTGGCTTTTTCA
>JACQFH010000199.1 GCA_016200145.1 Planctomycetia bacterium
AGTCCATGGCGGCCGTGTTTCCGGAGCTGGGCAAGGTGGCCGACGACATCTGCATCGTCCGTTCGCTGCACACCGAGGCGATCAATCACGACCCGGCCCACACGTTCATGAACACGGGGACGACGATTTCAGGCCGCCCCGCCATGGGATCGTGGATCAACTACGGGCTGGGAACAGACACCGAGAACCTGCCTGGCTTCGTCGTCATGATGTCCACCGGCAAGTTCGGCCAGGCGCAGCCGATCGCTGCGCGGCAATGGCACAGCGGTTTTCTCCCCAGCCGCTTTCAGGGGGTCGAATTCCGGTCGAAGGGAGACCCCGTCCTCTACGTCCGCAATCCGGCGGGTGTCACGAATGACCGACAGCGAGACGTCGTCGACGCCGTGCAGCGGCTCAACGATCTGGAAAACAGCGTCGCCGACGATCCCGAGATCGCCACGCGGATCAGCGCCTACGAAACTGCGTTCCGCATGCAGACCAGCGTGCCCGAGCTGATGGACGTCTCGCAGGAACCCAAGCACATCCTCGAAATGTACGGCACCCAGGGGGGCGACGGGTCGTTCGCCGCGAATTGCCTATTGGCCCGGCGACTGGCCGAGCGCGGCGTGCGGTTCATTCAGCTCTATCACCGCGACTGGGACCATCACGGAGCGGTCAAAGTGCATTCGGCGGGCACGGCCAAAGAAGTCGACCAGGGATGCGCGGCGCTCATCAAAGACCTCAAGCAACGCGACATGCTCAAAGATACGCTCATCATCTGGGGGGGCGAATTCGGCCGTACGCCGATGGCGCAGGGAGACGGCCGCGACCACCACATCAAGGGTTTCTCGATCTGGATGGCCGGCGGGGGCATCAAGGGAGGCATCTCGCACGGCGCGACCGACGAGTTGGGCTACCAGGCCGAGCAGGACGTCGTTCATGTGCACGACTTCCACGCCACAATCCTGCACCTGTTGGGGATCGACCACTTGAAACTGACGTACAAGTTCCAGGGGCGCGATTTCCGGCTGACCGACGTCGCCGGCAACGTCGTAAAGCCGATTCTCGCGTAGGCGTCATGCAACCGCCCGCTCAGCCGCGAGGCGCAGCCGAGTGCCGTCGCACCACGCATCCAGCAAGCTATTCCTCGGGCTTCCGGTGCACGAACTCGTTGTCGAAATAATTGATCGCCATCCCCGCGTCGATCACGAGTCCCTGGGCGTTGATCCCCGATGAGCGGGGGCTGAGGAGAAAGGCGATCGCATTCGCCACCTCGCGCGTCTCGACGGCCCGTTTCCGTAGCGTGGCCCGTTCGGCGTACAGGTAGCTTTCGACGTAGCCTGGAATCCCCGCCGAGGCCGAGCTCTTGAGCAGCCCCGGAGAGACGGCGTTGAACCGCACCTGCGAGAACTGCGAAAACGATTTCGCCAGGAAGCAGATCGACGAATCGAGGGCCGCCTTGATCGGCGCCATGTAGCCGTAGTTTTCAGCCGCCATGCGGGTCGTCGAGATCGACACGGCCACGACGCTTCCCGTATTGCGATCGAGTACGTCGCGAAAGGCGTTGGCCAGAGCGACCAGCGAAAAGCACGAGAGATCGACCGCCTGCAGGAAGGCGCCGCGCGGTGTCTCGTGAAACGGCAGCCAGCCCGCCGAGTAGTCGGCGAACGCCAGCGAGTGCACGAGGCCCTGAATCGTTCCGGCCTGCGCCGCCACGTCGTCGCGCAGCCGGTCGATCTGCGCCTGATCGGCCACGTCGCAGACGAAAACCGGCGCGTCGCCTGCGATCTTCTCGACCTGCCGCTTGCGCTCTTCGGAGCGCACCGAGTACAGCACGCGTGCCCCGGCTTCGGCCAGCACGGCGCCGGCGTGGTACGCCACGCTTTTGCGGTTGGCCAGTCCGCAGATCAGGATCGGCTTATCTTTGAGCTCGAGAAAGTCCATGGGTTCGCTGACACATTATCAGAATCCCGCCAGGACGGCGAATCCCATCACCGCAAGATTTTGAGCTTGTCGGCCACGTGGGGATACAGGCGCTGATGCGCGTCTTCGAAGTTGTGGGCGAACGTCCTGACCGAGACCGGATAAGTCTCGCGGCCGAACAGCGGCATCACCGCAATCGACTGCTCGGCCGTCATGCCGCGAAACAGGATGTCGTACATCGCCAGCACCTTGGCGGTGCGCGTCACACCGTGCTGGCAGTGGACGAGCAGAGGGTAGTTTTCGGGGTTCGACAAAACGACGACGAACTTGGCGATCTCGGGGTCGGCGGGATCGAGCGTGGCCGCAGGCATCGGCATTTCGATCAGCCGCGCCCCGCTGCCGCGCACCGCATTGCGCTGCGAAATGCAGCGCTCGGCCCCCAGCTCGTCGGGCTCGCAGAGATTGAGCACCGTGCGAATCTGGTGCTCTTCGATCAGCTCGCGGAAGACGTCGGGTTCGAGCCAGGCGCTGCGGTAGACCATGTTCGGGTCGTGGACCGCCAAGTGCTTGTAGCGCTTATGGTGGCGGTACAACAGCACCGACGCCGAGGCGGCAATGATCAGCACCCAGAACCAGATTCGGCGTCGCGTGAACATCCTTGTTCAACTTTCCAACGTTTACCAATCCCACCGTCGGCGGCGCGGCTACTTCGCACCCTCGCCGGACGAATTCGGTCGCCGCCAGTCGTACTGGGTCTTCCCGTCGGCGTCGAGAAGCAGCATCCGTTCCGGCGTCAGTTCGAGAATCTTGTATTCGGCTTCATTGCCGTACAGCTTCAAAACGAGCTGCACCTTGGATTTCGGCTCGCCTCCGAGCGTCTTCATGGTGATCTTGCCGTCGGCAATGCTCCATTCGAGATTGAACGTCATCCGCGCGGCGAACAGGCGCTTGCCGATTCCGTCGAGGTCAATAACCATCGTACCGGTACCGTCGCGGGCAACCGTCAGATGGCGCTTGCCCTGATATTCGTCTTTCCATTCGCCGAGGGCGACAGCAACGTATCGCGAGTCGGGATCGTCGGGCCTGTCGGCCCCGGGCGCCGAGCCGTTTGTCGAGCTGTTCGTCAAGTCAGCGGATTCGCTGGCGGAAACGGGCAGAATCATTCCCGACGCGGCGGAATCTTCCTGAAAGTCGCTGGTCTCAACGGTGATCGCTTTCCGGCTGGCTGCCGCACTGGCCGCTGGGGTAACAGCGGCGTGCTCGCTGCGAGGTTCCTGGCTGGCAAACTGGATCCAGCCGTAGACGACCAGCGGCGCGCAGG
>JACQFH010000200.1 GCA_016200145.1 Planctomycetia bacterium
AAACCGCCGCGCGGCTCAGCGGCCAGGCGGCGGTTTTTGAACTTTTTGAGTTGAGCGAACGGTCAGGAGCCTTCGGCCGACGATCCGCTTGCAGCGCCGGCCACGGTCGGTTCGGCGTCGCCGTCGCCCACGATACTGTTGAAGATTAACTGCTTCTTGCCGCCAACTTCCTTCACGTCGACAACGATCGTATCCTTGCCCTGGAACTCGCCCTTGAGCAGTTCTTCGGAGAGCGGATCCTCAACGAACCCCTCGATCGCCCGGCGCAACGGCCGCGCGCCGAAGTCGAGGTCGGATCCCTTGTCGATGAGGAACTCCTTGGCGGCATCGGTGAGCACGAGTTTGAGGCCCCGCTCCTGCAACCGCTCGCGGACCTTGGCCAGCTCGATATCGATGATCCGCTTCAAGTCTTCGCGGGTCAGGTGGCGGAAGACGATGATGTCGTCGACTCGGCCCAGGAACTCGGGCTTGAATTCGCGCTCGATCTCGTGCTTGAGCCGCTCTTTCATCTTCTCGTAGCTCGAGTCTTCGTCCTTCTTGCCGAACCCGAACACGTCGCCCGAGTGAATCGCGCTCGCGCCGACGTTGGTCGTCATGATGATGACGGTGTTCTTGAAGTCCACCTTGCGGCCGAAGCTGTCCGTCAGGTGCCCTTCTTCCATGATCTGCAAGAGCATGTTGAACACATCCGGGTGGGCCTTTTCGATTTCGTCGAGCAGCACGACGGCATACGGACGCCGGCGGATCTTCTCGGTGAGCTGGCCGCCTTCTTCGTAGCCGACGTATCCCGGCGGAGCGCCGATCAGCCGGCTGACGTTGTGCTTCTCCATGTACTCGCTCATGTCGATCTGGATCAAGGCATCCGAATCGCCAAACATGAACGCCGCCAGAGACTTGGCGAGCAGCGTTTTCCCTACGCCGGTCGGGCCGGCAAAGATGAATACGCCCGTCGGACGCTTCGGGTTTTTGAGCCCGCTGCGGCTGCGGCGCACGGCCTTGGCGATCGACTTGATCGCTTCGGTCTGGCTGATGACCCGCTTCTGCAAGTCCCCTTCCATTTCCAGCAGCCGCGCGGCATCGGCCTTCGACAAGCGCGTCAGCGGGATGCCAGTCATCTTGGAAACGACTTCGGCGATCACTTCTTCGTCGACGAGGCCGTCGGATTCCTGCGCCTTTTCGCGCCAGTCGCGCGACAGGTTTTCCTTTTCTTTCTTCTTCTTGTCGGCCTTGTCTCGCAGCGACGCGGCCTTTTCGAAGTCCTGATTGGCGACCGCTTCTTCTTTCGACTGGTTGAGCCGCTCGATTTCTTCTTCGAGGTCTTTGAGATCGGGCGGACGGACCATCGACTTCAGGCGAATCCGCGCCCCGGCTTCGTCGATCACGTCGATCGCCTTGTCGGGCAGGCACCGGCCGGTGATGTACCGCGACGAAAGCTCGACGGCAGCCTTCAGGCCTTCGTCGGTGATTCGCACACGGTGATGCGCTTCGTACCGGTCGCGCAACCCCCTGAGGATTTCGACGGCTTCTTCCGGGCTGGGCGGTTCGACCAGCACAGTCTGAAACCGCCGCTCGAGCGCGCCGTCTTTCTCGATGTATTTGCGGTACTCGTCGAGCGTCGTGGCCCCGATGCACTGCAATTCGCCGCGGCTGAGGGCGGGCTTGAGCACGTTCGAGGCGTCGATCGCGCCCTCGGCGCCGCCGGCGCCCACCAGCGTGTGCAATTCGTCGATGAACAGGATCGTATTCTTCGCGCGGCGGACTTCGTTCATCACCGCCTTGATCCGTTCTTCGAACTGTCCGCGGTATTTCGTACCGGCGACCATCATCGCCAGGTCGAGCACGACGATCCGCTTGTCGCGGAGCAGCTCGGGCACGTTGTTTTCGACGACCATCTGGGCAAAGCCTTCGACGATGGCCGTCTTGCCGACGCCGGCTTCCCCTAACAGCACCGGGTTGTTTTTCTGCCGGCGGCTGAGAATCTGAATCACGCGTTCGATTTCGTTTGTGCGGCCGATGACCGGGTCGAGCTTGCCCTGCCGGGCCAGCTCGGTGAGGTCGCGGCCGAAGCTGTCGAGGGCCGGAGTCTTGCTCTTGCCCCCCTTCCCGCCGCCGCCACCACCGCCGCCGCCACCGCCGCCGCTGGGGGCACGTTCGCCCCCTTCCGAAGTTTCCATTCCGTGACCCAGCAGGTTGAGAACTTCCTCACGGACGTCCTCCAGCTTGAGGCCCAAGTTCATCAGGACCTGCGCGGCGACCCCTTCCTGTTCGCGCAACAGGCCCAGCAGAATGTGTTCGGTGCCGACGTAGTTGTGGTTGAGGTTCCGCGCCTCTTCCATCGAGTACTCGATGACTTTCTTGGCGCGCGGCGTCTGCGGCAGCTTGCCCATCGTCACCATGTCGGGGCCCGACTGCACGATTTTTTCGACTTCGAGGCGAATCTTGCGCAGGTCGACGTCGAGGTTCTTAAGCACGTTGGCCGCAACACCAGAACCCTCTTTCACCAGACCCAGCAGGATGTGCTCGGTGCCGATGTACTCGTGATTGAAGCGCTGGGCTTCCTGGTTGGCAAGTTGCATGACCTTGCGAGCCCGGTCAGTAAAGCGCTCGTACATGTGATTTCTCCTGAATCCCCCGGGGCCGATTTTTGTCAGCCCATCAGGGAAAGTTTCCGTGATGACGAACTGGCAGGACGATTCGCGTTTGCCCCGCAGTTCGTGTAATTGAGCAATCCGTATGCCAAGTTTTGCGACGACCTGGGCATACCCCAAGTCGTATAACCATACGTCACGAATGCGAACAGATGGTGCGGCGACCGCCGCAAACATTCTCGGGCGGATTGACGCTCGTCGCCCGAGGCGCCGCAAGCGCATTGCCCGTGGATCAGCATCCGTGACGCGCCGGCCACCATGCCTGGCCTTTCTGCCGTTTTGGCAGAGTCAAACTCCGCCCGATCGTTACAAACCTTGACGGGCCTCCGTTCCATCGGAATTCTAGTTCGCAGCAAGGTTTCAGGCAAGCCGGACGTGACGCCGGTAAGGATTGCACGGCGCGTGCGGATTCTCATCAACGTCGGCATCCTGCGTTCCGATCCAAGTAAGGACGAAGTGCGCCTCACGGACGAAAGGACGAACGATCCATGGACTTGGAAGCGGCCGCGACGCCAAACCCGACTGAGAGCCCGGCGCCCAAGGCGCCGGTCTTGCGCCGACGTGTCGTCGTGCTGTCGCTGTTGTCGCTGGCCACAGGGGTCGCCGTCACCTGCTGGTTCGAGCAGGTTCGCTACGAGCGCTTTTCGGGGTTTCTGCAGGCCCGCTCGCGCACCGTCGTTTCGGTGCGAGAAGCCCGCGTCGCCGAAATTCTTGTTGCGCCCGGAAAGATCGTGATGGCGGGCGAACCGATCGTCCGGCTCAAAGACTCGGTCTTCGAGCAGGATTACGAAGCCAAACAGCGCAAAGTCGAATCGCTCGAAATTCAGCTCTCGCAGAGCCAGGCCCGTCTCGAAGTCGAGTTGGAGATGCGACGCCGCGAAATTCTTGATCGCATCTTCGACGCCAAACTCAAGGCCGCCGAGGTCTCGCGAAAACAAGGGCACTCATTTCCCGGTTTCGGTTCCACGAAAAAGGGCGGCTGGGAGAAATCGGCTCAGTCGGTCGGCCGCAACCGGCCGGCCGCCGGCGATCGCCATTCGATCACCCCCGCCAGCGCGGTCGTTCCCGCAGCCGCGACCACTGACGATGCCGCTTCGCAATCGCCGCAGACGGAACTCGACCTGTGTCTGCAGCACATTGAGGAACTCGAACGGATCAATCGCGAACTCCCTGAAAAAATCAGCCGCATGATGGGGGTCGATCTGGCGCGGGCCCACCTGGAGCACGCGAAGGCCGAGTTGGCGCAGCTCGTAACGCAGAAGCGGGAGCTGACGCTCGTCGCCGACGCATCGGGCATGGTCGGCGTCTTTCACAAGGACGTCGGCGATCACGTCGCCCCCTACGAACCGATCGTACAACTGCTCGATGAAGAGCAGCCCTACCTCGTGATGCAGATTCCGTCCACTCGCGTCTCAGACTTTCCGCCCGGCACCCTGGTCGACCTCAAGTTCCCCGGCTGCGCGGCGGGAAAAGGACGCGTCGTCGAGATTCCGCCGCAGACGTCGTCGCTGCCCGTCGACGGCGCCGTCTCGGAAACGAAAATCGCCGTGCATGTCGACCCGGTGGGCAGGCTCTGGCCGAACCTGCCGTTCGGTTCAATCGTCGAAGTCCGCCGTCGGCGCTAATCGCTGGAGTTCAGGCTTCAGCCTTTGCCGATGCAACAACCGATTCGCTAATGCGATTATTTGTGCCGCCTGCGGCGCCGCTTGCCGCGGCCCTCTGGCTGTGCCGGGCGTTGCTGGTGGCTGGTACGTCCGGGATGCGGCTTGCCGATTTGGCCCGATGGCCGGTGATGTGCCGGCGGCGCCACCGGCGGTTTCGCGGCGCCGCGGTCCTTCAGGTTACGGGCCGAGCGCGAGCCGGCCAGCCGGAAATCGAGCTGACGGCGATCGACGTCGACGTGCGCCACGACGACCCGCACACGCGCCCCCAGCCGGTGTTGACGTCCGCTCCGCCGGCCTTCGAGCAGGTGGCCTGCCATGTCGAACGTGTAATAGTCGTCGTCGAGCGTCGAGACGTGTACCAGCCCTTCGGCCGGGATCTCGACGGCCTGGCAGAAAAACCCCCAGTCCTGCACGCCGGTGATAATCGCCTCGAACTCGTCGCCGATACGACTCGACATGTAGGTGAGCAGCTTCACCTTCACAAGTTCGCGTTCGGCCTGCTCGGCGCGGCGTTCGGTCCGCGAACAGTGCTCGCCCATGACGGTCAGCTCGACGACGCCCGGAGTCGAGCGCTCTCCGTCACGTTTGGCCATCTTGTCCAGCAGGCGGTGCACCGTCAGGTCGGGGTATCGGCGGATGGGGCTCGTGAAGTGGCAATAGTTCTCGGCCGCGAGCGCGTAGTGCCCGATCGGTTCGGGTGAATACGCGGCCTGCTTCAGGCTGCGCAAGAACGCGTAGTTCACTGCGTGCGTATGCGGCGTGCCATGCACCTTGTCGAGCAGCTTCTGCAATTCGGCCCGACTCTGATAGCGCTTCAGCGGGTACCCCAGCGACGTGACAAACTGGCCGAACGCTTTCAGCTTGGTCTCTTCAGGATCGCTGTGCGTCCGCCGCAGGAACGGCAGGCCCTTGTCGTCGAAGGCGGTCGCCACGGCCATGTTGGCGGCAAGCATGAATTCTTCGATGATCTGATGGCTCGGGTCGTGCGGCACGACGTGCGCGCCCGAGACGCGTCCCTGGTCGTTAAAGTCGATCTTGACTTCCGGCATCGTCAGCTCGAGCGCCCCCTGGGCGAACCGCCGCGCCCGCAGCAGCATCGCCAGCTCGTACATCTGCGCCAGCAACGTTCGGACTTTCGCCGAGACCCGGGTCTTGTATCGCTCGGGGTCGTTGATGATCGGCATCACCTCTTCGTAAGCGAATCGCTTCGTGACCTTGATGGCTGAGCTGGCGAACTCGGCGTGTACGGGAATCCCTTCCGGCGTGAATTCCATCAGCGCCGATTTCGTAAATCGCACTTTGCCCTGCTGCAGGCTCGCCAGGCTGTTGGAAATGAGCTCGGGGAGCATCGGCAACACCCGGTCGGGCAGGTAGACGCTGGTGCCGCGCCGGTACGCCTCGCGATCGAGCGGCGTGCCCTCGCGCACGAAATGGGCCACATCGGCAATATGGACCCCCAGGCGCCAGTGGCCGCGATCGGTACGGGACAGCGAGATCGCGTCGTCGAAATCTCGCGCGTCGACGGGGTCGATCGTGACGATCGTTTCGCCCGTCAGGTCGAGACGCCCGGCCAATTCGTCTTCGCGGAATGATTCGGCTTCGCCGCGGGCTGCGTCCAGGATTTCCTCGGGGAATTCGTCGGGCAGGCCGAATTCATGGATGATCGACAGCGTGTCGACTCCCGGCTGTCCGCGCGGCCCCAGAACTTTCGTGACGACTCCTTCGCCGCCGACCGCGTGGCTCGGGAACCGGACCATCTCGAACACGACTTTGTCGCCCGGCCGCGCCCCCTTGGCGCCGGGGTCGCCCACGAAGACCGGTTCGGTGAGCCCCGTGCCGTCCACCTGCACCAGCCCCTGCCCTTCGCGTTCGAGATAGGTGCCGACGAAGGTCCGCGTGGCGCGCTCCAGGATCTCGACGACCCGTCCGCGCCGCCGCCCTCCCTGTCCGGAATGAAGCTGGACAAGGACCGTGTCGCCGGTGTGCGCATCGCGCAGTTCATGCGGAGCGATCATGACGTCGTTGGCCCGCGGATCGGCGGGGGCGGGTGTGCCGGGCTGCCTGTGGGGAATCAGAAATCCCGTACCACTGGCGGTCTTCTTGATAATGCCTTCGACCAATCCCGGGTCGACGCGCCCCCGCAACTTTCCTTCGCCGGTCTGGCAGATTTTTCCCGCCGCCACCAGCGCCTCGATGACGGCAAGGAATTCGTGCATCCGCTTGCGGGAGACATTCAGATCGCGGGCGAGCGCGTCGGGCGCCACGGGTTTATGGCCGGATCGCGCCAGCGTGTCGAGGATTTTGCGTTCAAGAGACGACATTGAGAGACTTTCTTCGCGGCCCCATCGCCGCCTGTAGTGCCAGGAATCGCGGATCAGTTTGCAGCGATTCTGCGCGGCCATGGGCTGACCCGCGATGTCACTGTACAGCGTGGAATCCCGCGCGAATAGCGTCACCGGCAATTCGGATTCATCACGCTCACATACTAACCCGAAGCGCAAGCGAGAACGAGAAAATGCACTCCCTCGCTCGCGCTTCGGGTTGGTGTGTTTACTCCGCCGGCTGGCCCGGCCGTGCCATCAGGCCGGTTTTCATCAGGCACCAGCTCCCGACCGACGGTTCAACATCCGGAAGAAGGCCGCCAGCCGGTCGTAGAGCACGGGGAGCAGCAGCTACGTCATCAGGATTGTCCGCAAACAGCTCAGGGCCGAGGTCTCGGCGACTTCACCCCAACCCAATCAACAGCGCCAATACCAGCAAATTGCCGATTTGTTGCACGCGAGATTTCAATGAATGCGATATCGCAACCCGCCAGCCGCGAATTCTCTCGATTAAGCAGACTCCCGTCGTCTCGAGATGCCGGCCGCGCTGCGCACCGATATAATACGTCCGTCGCCTGCCACAGAGGACAGATTGTGTTCGGCGCTTCAGAATTCGAATACCAGCCTCGCAAGGGCCTATGGCGGTCTCGACAGTCCAAGAATTTCTGCAACTGCTTGAGAAAAGCACGCTCCTTTCGGCCGACCAGATCGCTCAGGTCTGGAAGTGGCCCGAAGACCAGCCCAAAGCCTTCGCCGCGCGGCTTGTCCAGGAAAACCTGCTGACCGCCTGGCAGAAAGACCAGCTTCTCGCAGGGAAAGGCAGTCGCAGCCAGTTCTTTCTCGGCAAGTACAAGAAACTCGAGTTGATCGGGCTGGGGGGCATGGGAGCCGTCTACAGGGCCGTTCAGCCGGGCATCGGCCGCACCGTGGCCCTCAAGGTGATGCACAAACAGGTTCTGCAGCAGCCTAAGGCGATCGAGCGGTTCTTGCGCGAGATTCGCTCGGCCGCCGCGGTCGACGACCCCAACATCGTGCGGGCGTACGACGCCAACTGCGAGAACGACACGTATTACCTGGTGATGGAGTACGCCGCAGGCAAGAACCTCAAGAGCTGGATCAAAGAACAGAAGTCCCTTCCGATCGGCTGGTCGTGTGAGTGCATCCGCCAGGCGGCGCTCGGCTTGCAGCACGCGCACGAGCTGGGCATGCTCCACCGCGACATCAAACCGTCGAACCTGCTGGTGACGCAAGGCGACGACGGCCTGCCCGTCGTGAAGATTCTCGATCTGGGGCTGGCGCGCTTTGCCAGCGAAGCGCCGCAGGACGGAGAGCTTACCAAGTCGGGGCAGGTGCTCGGCACCCCCGATTACATGGCGCCTGAACAGGCCCGCGATTCCAAATCGGCCGACATCCGCGCCGACATCTTCAGCCTCGGCTGTACGCTGTTCGAGTTGCTGACCGGGAAATTGCCGTTCGGCGGCTCAACGATCATGGAAAAGCTGATGGCCCGCGCAACCGAAGACGCGCGCCCCCTGCGGTCGTTGCGGTCCGACATTCCGCTCGAACTGGAAGCCATCGTGGCCCGCATGCTCTCCCGCGATCCGAATCAACGGTATTCAACTCCGGCCGATGTGGCTCAGGCACTGGCCCCGTATTCCGTCGGAACGGCCGGAAAACTCCCGCCTCGGCCTGCCGCCAAGGGCCCCGCGACTGATCCGCTTCCCACGCTCGATGCCCACACCGACTCCACTTTCAAAGCGCTGCACGCGGAAATCACCAGCATCGCCGCGCAAAAACATGCGGCGAACAGGTCCTCCGGACCGGAAAGCGCCCAGCCGCGCTGGCTGAAAACTGCGGCCGCACTGGTTGCCGCCGTGCTGGTGCTGGTCGTCGTTGCAACTCTTGTCGGCAAGAAGAAATCGCCAACGGGGGGCAACGGCGACAGTCTGCAATCGTCGGCCAAAGATTCTACGGAGGGCAATTCGCATGACGCGTCGGACGATTCGGACGCTTCTTCCGAAAGCACGGCACGTCAGGCAGCCCGCCGCGTCTTCAAGCTGGGCGGGACCGTGGAAGTCGCCGTGGGCCAGCGGCGCGGCACTCCTCGCTCGGGGAGCGCGCGCTGGGCCGGCCTCGACCGGCAGATGGCCCGGTCTGTGGGCGAGTTACCAAAAGGAAATTTCGAGATCGCCGCCGTCCGCGGACTGGGTGGAATCTCTCTGGATGCCAGAGACCTGCGCGACCTGGCGCGGCTGGGTGATCTCGAATCGCTCAGCCTCGCGGAGAACCGTTTCTCTGATCCCGACCTGGCGGAACTGTCGAAACTGAAATCACTCGAACGGCTTGACCTGGCGGACACGCCCATTTCCGACGCGGGCGTTGCGCACGTTGTGAACATTCCGGCGCTCAAAGCGCTTGACTTGAGTCGTACTCGCATCTCCGGTAGGGCACTCGAATCACTGGCGTCGCTCCGAAGTTTGACCGAACTGAGCCTGGCGGGAAACCGTATTCGCGACGGCGACCTGCGCGAGTTGAAAAAACTGCCGCAGCTTGCCGTCTTGAACCTGGCAGCGACCGACGTGCAGGGGCCGGGCCTGCAAAACCTGCGTTCCCTCCAGAACCTCAAATCGCTCAATCTCAACGGAATCCCCATGCGCGATCGGGCGATCCGGCATCTGAGCGGGTTGGAAAGCCTGGAAATCCTGCGACTGACCGGCGCCAAGGTGACGGACGACGACCTGCGCCTGCTGTCCGGCGTGACGAAGCTCAAGGAACTGGTTCTGGCTTCGACGCAGGTCACCGGAGACGGCCTTAAGCATCTGACCTGGATGAATTCGCTCGAGCGGCTCGACCTGCACGAAACGTTTGTCGCCGATCCCGGCCTGCGCTTCCTGAAGGAGCTGGCTGCACTGAAGGAATTGCGGTTGCGCAGAACGCTGATCTCCGACCGGGGAGTGAAGCTCCTGGAAGAGCTCAAGAACCTCCAGGTCGTCGACCTGGCGGAGACGAAAGTCACTCAAGCGGGAGTCAACTCGTTGCAATCGGCACTGCCGAAGTGCAAAATCGAGTTTTAGCTCAATCGATTCGATTGTGGTGACAAATAACGACTCGCGGCAGCCGCCGCGGTCCAACAGGCTTTGTTTCAACGCTGCCCCCCAGTCGCTCAATCTCTTCAATCACCATCAACTGTCGATATCCAGCCATACCGAGCCAAGTGCACGAACCCGCGAGAACCGCCAAGATCGACACAAAAATCCGCAGGGAAACAGGAATCCGGCGCCGTTGACTTGGCGGCTTGTCGATTTCCGGATCGGGCATCGCGGCTGTGGTCGCTGCCATGCCTTCAATCTAACGCTACGGGAGGGGCAATTGAATCCGGAATACAGCTCTCACCCAAATTCTGGTCGAGCTCTGCACGCACAATGGGGGCCAATTCCATTCAAATCGGTGCCCGACCCCGCCCGCCCAAATTCATTGCAGACTGAAGTCAGTCGCTAGGCCGGCACCCGTGACGCATCTTGCGCCCGCCGCTCGACCAG
Source organism: Planctomycetia bacterium (assembly GCA_016200145.1). Classification (GTDB taxonomy): domain Bacteria; phylum Planctomycetota; class Planctomycetia; order Planctomycetales; family Planctomycetaceae; genus JACQFH01. The sequence continues at coordinate 10,173 of JACQFH010000200.1, forward strand.
CATCTCGCGGACTCGCGCGATCGCGTCGACGATCGGCACCTTGGTCGGCGCGGCGTCGGTCCGCCACTTCAATTCCACCAGCCCCTCTTTGAGCCCCTTTCCACCGATCACCAGACGCAGGGGGACGCCGATCAGATCGGCGTCTTTGAACTTGAAACCGGCCCGCGCGTCGCGGTCGTCGAGCAGAACGTCAACGCCTGCCTCGCCCAGCTCCTTGTAGAATCGCTCGGCCAGTTGCATCGTGTCGGGCTCGGTCACGTTCAGCGGAATCACCAGCACTTCATACGGCGCCACCGACAGCGGCCAGATCAGGCCGTTGTCATCGAAGCTGGTTTCCGCGAGCGACGCCACGATGCGATTCACGCCGATGCCATAGCAACCCATGATCATCGGGTGCCGCTGCTCTTTCTCGTCCAGGAACTCGGCGGCCAGCGCGACGCTGTATTTCGTCCCCAGCTTGAAAACGTGTCCTACCTCGATGCCGTGCACGAGCTTGAGCTTGCCCGCGCATTTGGGGCAGGCGTCGTCGGCCAGCGCCATCCGCAGGTCGTGCGTCGTCGTCAACTGGTAATCGCGGCCGACGTTGACGCCTGTCAGATGCGCATCGGCCTCGTTGGCCCCGGTGATGGCGTTCGCGATCGGGGGGACGTCGTGGTCGGCGATCACGCTGCATTTGATCCCAACCGGCCCGGCAAAACCCACCGGGGCCCCCGTGACCTCACGAATCGTCTTCTCATCGGCCAGCCCCAGCGATTTGGCCCCCAGCGCCCGGCGGATTTTGGCTTCGTTCGCTTCGTGATCGCCGCGGATCAGCACGGCCACCGGCTTGTCGTCGGCCTTGTAGATCAGCGTCTTGATCATCTGCTCCGGCTTGCACTTGAGCATCCGGCTCACCTGTTCGATGCTCGTCGCATTCGGCGTGGCCACTTTTTGCAGCGCGGCCGCGGCAGGCGAAGTCGCCAGAGCGGGCGCCTTGCGGCCCGTTTCGGCCCGTTCGAGATTGGCGGCGTAACCACAACCTTCGCAGTGCACGATCCGGTCTTCGCCGTTGTTGGCCGGCACCATGAATTCGTGCGATGCGTCTCCGCCGATCGGCCCGCTCTCGGCCTCGACCGGCAGGTACGTCAGGCCGCACCGCGCGAAGATCCGGCAGTAAGCTTTGTACATCTGGTCGTACACGGTGTTGAGCTGTTCGAGGCTCGTCCCGAAGCTGTAGGCGTCCTTCATGATGAATTCGCTCGTCCGCAAGACGCCGAACCGCGGGCGTTCTTCGTTGCGAAACTTCGTCTGAATCTGATAGACGCAGATCGGCAGTTGCCGGTACGAATTGAGGTGTCGTCCGATGAGGTCGGTGATCACTTCTTCGTGCGTGGGGCCGAGCGCCAGGTGCACCTTTCGGTCGCCGCGCTGGACGTGAAAGTTGATCAGCACGTTCCCGAACGCTTCTTTCCGTCCGGTCTTCTCGAACAAGTCGATCGGCTGCAGCGCCGGCAGGAACAGCTCGATCGCGCCGGCCCGGTCCATTTCTTCGCGGACGATCTGCTCGGCCTTGCGGACGCTGCGCCAGCCGAGCGGCAGGTACGAATAGGCTCCCGCCATCAACTGCCGGATCAGCCCCGCCCGCAGCATGAGCTGATGGCTGGGGATTTCGGCATCGGACGGATTTTCCTTCATCGTGGGGATGAACGTTTTGGACCAGCGCAAGGGCGACCCCTGGGAAAGATTTCGGATTGCGGAATTTGGATTTCGGATTTGTAACGCCCGAATGGCGGTTCGTGCAATCCAAGAATCTTAATCCTGGCCGGTCAGCCAGCGATAGACGCCGACCAGACTCTCAATCACAAGCTCAAAGCCGACTCGCAAGACTAATTCGAGCAGCTCTTCCATTATGCACCAGTAGGTCCTGCCTGCCCGGACCTACTTACAGCAGAACCATGCCCGCATTTTGCGGCAGCAGTCAACGGTGCACTGTGCCGTGCTGTACCAGAGCCGCACGCACCACCAGTCCGATTCGGGGAGCGGCGCGGGCTCGGGGGCCAGTTGCAGCGAATCGGCCTCTTCGTACAGGTCTCCCTTCAGAATTCCTTCGGCCAGGCTCGCCGGGGAGACGCGCGACGGCTCATTCGCCGTCAGCAGACCGCAGCCGATCAGCGCATCGGTCGCGTATTCCGAGCAGTGCAGGCCGTTGGCCCGCTGCCCCGTCAGGTGATGCGTGACCGCGTACGGCCGGCCGAGCTGGCTTTCGAGATGCGCTTCGAACTGCGCGGCCTGCTTCTTCGTGAGGGGCTTGTGCGGATGAAACGGGTGCAGCTCGGCATCTTTTTGCGACTCGAGATAGTCGGCCAGCGACTGCTTCCGCACTCCGGCGCCTCCCGTCGAGTCGTAGCAGTAGATGCCGCTGTCGTGAACGACGACGCTCACTACGTGAGTGAGCCGGCTGCACGAGTAGACCTTGACCGCCAGGCAATCCCCCCGGCTGAAAATCAGGCTGCCGGTCTGCACCCGGTCCGCGAGATAGCACCGGGCCTCGCGCGGCGTCACGACCGAAATGTCCCCGATCGGCCCGGCCAGCAACGTGAACAGAAGTATCGCGTTCATTTGACGCCTCACTGCGTAATTCGCGACAGGATCAGTTTTCTTGGGCCATTTCCGCCCAGTATCGCCAGTTTAAACGAACGTGACAATCACAATCCCGGATCACGGAAATCGGCTTCTCGCTATGCCACAAATCATTTGGATGCCAGCGAATAAGGTTGAGCCCACGGATAGCGTGGCAATCCCACGGATGAAGATGACCGGCGACGGCATCTGCAGGAATTATCCGTGGGATTGCCAAGCCATCCGTGGGTTATTCCGGAGCCATGACAAATAGGGAACCGCGGATTACGCGGATGGCTGCGGATGTGCTGGGCGAGTGTCTCGAGGCGCTCAGCGGCGCTGGGCGCCGGTGACGACTGTGTACTGCTTATGCGGAGTTGACGTCACGTCGTCGAACAGCTCCGGCATTCGCGCGTCGTACCAGGCGTGCGACTTGGCGACGATCAGCACCTTGCCCCCCGGTTTCAGCGAACGCCGGGCGCATTGCAGAAAAATCTCTGCGATCCGGTAATCCGAGTAATACGGCGGATTTCCCAGGACCAGATCATAGGTCCCGGGCTCGGGGACTTCGCCGTCCGCATTCAGAACCGCAGTGATATTCGCCAGGTCGTTCAGCCGGGCCCCCTTCTCGGTACACTCGATAGCCCGGGCATGCGAATCGACGGCGACCACAGTAACCCCCGGCGCGCGGAACGCGGCCGCGAACGAAACGGTGCCACTCCCGCAGCCGAGATCAAGAACGCGATGGCCGTCATGCACGGGCATCGTGTTGATCAGCGCCCGCGCTCCTGGGTCGAGGCTCCGGTGGCTGAAGACGCCGGGCCGGCTGACGGTGCGAATCAGCCGTCCCTGATCACGGAATGCGAATTCACATGAGAATTTCTTGTGCTTCTTGAGAGGCCCGGTCTTCGTCGCCACGTACAGCACCCCGGTTTCCTGCGGGCGACGGGTGACTTTGTCGAACAGGTTGCGCATTTCATCGTGCAGCCACTGATCGTCGGGATTCGACGTGGCGGCCATCAGTCGGCCCCCCTCGGCGAGTCGTTCGTGCGCATCTTGCAGCAGGTCGCGCGTCAGCTCGGATTCGCCGCGCGGGTCGACGGGGATCGCCGCCAGGTCGAACGGCCCCTCGGGGAAATCAGCCGCACACTGGACGGCCGGCTTTCCCTCCCCTGCCCCGCAATATGCCAGTGTTTCCTGCGCCGGGTACGCGTCGAAACAGTGGCAGATCACGTGCGACTGCGGCGAATACGCCGCGGCCACTTGCGCGAATTGCCCGCGCCCCAGCGTCGTACACAACGCGCGCGCGGTCGCGATCGACGGAATCTCTTCGATCAGCAATTGTTCGGCGACCGGCGTTTTCACGACGAGCGCCGCCTCAGCCCGATCCTGCAGGAGTTTCTTCTTCGCCGATTTCACTGATCTTTCGCCCCTTCGACTAATCGACTCATCGACCTTCTCGCCCCGCGCCACGCACCCGGGGGTCAGTAGACGCGCACGATGTAACACTTGAGATAATCCGACTCCGGACACGCGGCTGACGTGGGATGGTCGGGCGCCGCCCGGCGCGCTTCCAGGATCTGCAACCGGCGCTTTGCGCTGCGCCCCGCGTCGGCCAGCGTGTCTTCGAACATTTCGCTCGAGACGTGGCCGGTGCAACTGCATGTGACCAGAAGGCCCTCGTCACCGAGGACGTCCAGCGCCAGCCGGTTAAGGCTGTGGTATCCCCGCAGCGCCTCGGGGACGCCGCGTGAATGTCGGGCCAGCTTGGGCGGATCGAGGACGACGACGTCGAATTTCTCCCCGGCGTCGCGCAGCCCTTCCAGCGCTTTGAATGAATCCGACTTCTCAAATCGAATCACGCCGGCCAGGCCATTGAGCTCGGCATTCGCGCGGGCCAGCGTCAGGGCTGGCTCGGAAACGTCGATGGCCAGCACCTCGCGGGCCGCGCCGTGCCGCGCGGCGTTCATCGCGAAGCCACCGCTGTAGCAGCACACGTCGAGCATCCGGCGCCCGTGAATGTAATTCGCAAGCGCACGGCGGTTATCGCGCTGGTCCAGGAAGAAACCAGTTTTCTGCCCTTCGACGATGTCGATGCCGTACTTCAGGCCGTGTTCTTCAATGATCAGGGGCCGCGGCGGCGCCGCGCCCGAAACGAGCCCGTCGCTGATCTCCAAGCCTTCGGCCTCGCGGATACCTCGTTCTGTCCGCAGCCAGATTCCCGCCGGCGCCAGCTTCTCGTTCAGCAGCCGCACCAGCAGGTCGCGGCGCGACGCCAGAGCCAGGCTGGTCAACTGCAGCGACAGCCAGTCGCCGTACCGATCGACGACCAGGCCAGACAGGCCGTCGGCCTCGCTGAACACCAGCCGGCAGGCTGACGCCGGGCCGACCAGGTGCAAAACGTCCTGCCGCAGGCGAATCGCTTCATCAAGGCGCCGCGACCAGAAGGCCTCGTCGAGTGGCGCTTGCGCGTCCCAACTGTACAGTCGCACGAGGATGTTGCTCGCCGGGTTATACAGGCCCAATGCGACGAATTCGCCGTGCTCGGTGACCAGGGCCACTTCCGCCCCCGGAGCGGGCTCACCCTCGACGCGCGCCACGGCGCCGGAAAAAACCCAGGGATGCCTGGCAAAGAAGGGCTGTGCACGCCGGGGCTTGAGGACGACCCTGGAGAGCGATTCGATGGAGGAGGACACCAGTCAGCCTGACTCGCCGATGCCGTCGACGCCTTCCATGTATCCCAGCAACCGGTCGAGCTCGCTCTTGACGTGCCGCAGTTCCAGCAGCGTCTTGACCCGGGTCGTGAGCTCGAGTTTATGGACCGGTTTGGTCAGAAAGTCATTGGCGCCGGCGTTCACGGCCTTTTCGATGTCTCCCATTTCCGCGAGTGCCGTGACCATGATGATCGAGATGTTTCGCGTTTTGGGGTCGGCCTTCAGGCGCTGGCAAACCTCGTACCCGCTCACCTTTGGCATCATGATATCGAGCAGGATCACGTCGGGCTGCGATTTGGCCACCGCGTCGAGCGTCTGCTGCCCGTCATAGACCATTTCGATCTGAAATCCGCTGTCGGCAAGGTAGGCGTCCAGCAGCTCGCAGTTCTGCTGATTGTCGTCGGCAATCAGGATTTTCGAAGGGGTCGGTCGTTCGTCACGTCGCATGGTGTCCCACTCCCCATTGTCCCGGAAGGTCGCCTCCGGGTTTGCCCGCACAAAGTGCATCATTATAAAGACGCGACCGCGAGAGCGGTATCCACCCTACGCCGGCGGCGTCGATTCGATCATTCGCCGCAGCAGCAGCACATCGACGCGCCCCCGAAATCGCACGACGCCGTCGATCTCCACTACGGGAATGCTCTCGCCGAACCGTTCTGCCAGCGCCGGATCGAGATCGACGTCGACCTCTTCGATCGGCGGCAGGTGTTCGATGTAACCGGCCAGCACGGCTTTCGCATCGTCGCACAGGTGGCATTCCGGTCGGGAGTAGACAATCAACCGCGAAAACCGCCGGCCGGCGATCCCTGGCTTCCAGGTCCGATCTTCGGCACGCCGATTCCGCTGCAATTGCCAGCCCGCCGCGCACAGGGCCAGACCGACGACGCCCCACAGCGGCTTGTGAACGTACCAGGCGCGGGGAAGATTCCAGGGGAGGGCGTGTATCGTGTCGAGCAGAATCAAAGTCAACACGCCGATCCCCAGGAACATCGCCCCGGCGCCGGCGGTCTGATACTGAGCCGTCCGATCGATTTTCTTCGATTCGCTCACGATTCCGGGGCCTGCTGAATGGGCTGAGTGCTGTCGGCAGTTTTCGCAGCACTGTCCGGTGAAAAAAGTCTGCGTATCTCGACCAGGTTGTCGAAAAACGTCGCCCCGCCCCCCATGTCGGTCAGTCGCGTCGATGTGGTCGCGTTGGCGTTCGCCCCGTCCCCCGCCAGCTTGTTCCACCACACCCCGGGAGCCACGGCGACACCCGGACGTACCGTCGCGCCGACCACGGCGACGGCTACAAAACTCCCCCGCTCGTTGAAAACTGTAACAGAGTCCCCCGATCGGATGCCGCGCGGAGTCGCGTCGTCCGGGTGAATTTCCAGCTCCGGGCGCCGCGCCGAGAGGCGCAGCGAATCAACATTGACGAACGTGGAGTTCAAAAAGTGAGGCGACGGGGGAGACAGGAGTTGCAGGGGAAACCGCCCGGCCAGTTGCGGATCGCCATCGGGCGATTCGGCGGCCGGCGTGTAAGCCGGCAGCGGATCGAATCCCTCCGCCGCCATCCGTTCGGAATACAGCTCGCACTTCCCGCTTTCCGTCGGAAACCGGCCCTCGACGAACGGCGTGTACCGTTCGGCGATGTTCAGGCGCAGTGGACCTTCGTTCGACAGCCGGTCGAGCGTGATCCCCCGCAGCGGTTCAGGAACGTGTTCGGCCCCTTCCCACAGCGCTTCGCGCGCGAGCTGTTCGTCGCTCACCTGGAACACGTCGGCATCGAACCCCAGGCGTGCGGCAAGCTGCCGGAAAACCCACGTGTTCGACCGCGCCTCACCCAGCGGAGCGATGCACGGGTGATTCACCTGAATCCAGTGGTGGCCGTACGCGGTATGCAGGTCGAAGTGTTCCAACTGCGTCGTCGCCGGGATGACGAGATCTGCGTAATCGCACGTGTCAGTCGCGAACTGCTCGTGCACGACGGTGAACAGGTCGTCGCGCGCCAGTCCCGACAGTACGCGCTTCTGGTCAGGCGCGACGGCCGCGGGATTCGAGTTGTAAACGTACAGCGCCCGCACGGGCGGACCAGGCAATTCGCCGTGCAGCGCCTCGGCAAGCTGCGTCATGTTGACCGTGCGCGTCCCTGGTGAGGAGAGGTCAGGGCGCTCGAGCGTCTGATGGTTGAGTGGAAACATCGAGCTCGTCGAAAGCAGCACGCCTCCGGCGTATTCGCGCCACGCTCCGGTGACGGCGGGCAGGCAGGCGATCGTGCGAACCGCCATCCCCCCGCCGCGGTGCCGCTGCAGGCCATAATTAATGCGAATCGCCGACGCCCGCGTGCCTGCCAACTGGCGGGCCAGCCTCTCGATCTCGCCGGCCTCGACCCCGGTGATCGTCGAGACACGCTCGACGCCGTATTCCGACAGCACGCGTTCCCGCAATGCGCCCGCCCCCACCGAGTAGCGTTCGAGATAATCTCGGTCTTCCAGCCCGTCTCGAAAGATCACGTGCATCAACCCCAGCGCCAGCGCGGCATCGGTCCCCACCCGGGGCGCAATGTGCCAGTCGCTGCGCTCGGCAGTTCGGCAACGATAAGGATCGATGGTGACGATCATCGCGCCGCGCTTCTGGGCCTCGCGCATCAGCACCCACAGGTGCGAATTCGTGACGGCCGTATTCGAGCCCCAGTTGATGATCAGCCGGCTTTCCGCGAACGCCTCAGGGGCCATGCCGGTCCGGGCGCCGATCGTGTACGTGTATCCCGCACCGCCGGCGGTTGCACAGATTGTGCGGTCGAGCTTCGAGGCCCCCAGCCGGTGGAAGAATCGCCGGTCGAGGCTTTGACTCTGAATCTTGCCCATCGTGCCGCAGTAACTGTAGGGCAGAATGGCTTGCGGCCCGGCCGGTCCGTCGGCGATCTCTCGGAAACGGTGCGCGATCTCATCGAGCGCCTCGTCCCACGAAATCCGTTCAAACTCCCCTGCTCCCTTGCGGCCGATTCGGCGCAGCGGATGAGCCAGCCGACCCGGATGGTAGACCCGCTCCAGGTACCGTGACACCTTATGGCACAGAAAGCCGCGAGTGAAAGGATGGTCGGCGTCGCCGGCCAGGCCCACCGCGCGATCTCCTTCAACGGTCACCCGCATCGAGCAGGTGTCGGGACAATCGTGCGGACAAACCGCCAGGTGCACCGTGGACTGAGTCATGCCCTTGAGTATAGCGAATCCCGTGGCCGAAGCTGCCAGCGTCGGCGTCAGGGAGTGCTGCATTCTGCGTGTGGATCGCGATGTCTGTTGTGGCGCAAACAAAAATCCCGCCAAATCCTCGCCAGTCGGAGTTGATCCACACATTGTGTCATCCGTGAGCTGGGCGGTTTCTCTTTTTTGTGGTCGTGTATGGCAAGCCGCTTCGCGCGGTGGTACGCTCAAATGAGCCGGCGACTGTCTGTCGTGTGCCCGTTTTCTCCCGCTGTCGCATTCTCGATGCCCCCTGCCGCAAAACTCACGGTCGAGTCGTTTCTGGGGCTCATCAAGCAGAGCGGTCTGCTCGACAGCGAACAGCTCAAGAAGAACTGGAAAGAGCTGAAAGAGCAGGAAGCGCCGCTCTCTGAGCCGCGACAGGTCGCAGACGAATTCGTCAAACGCAATCTGCTCACCCGCTGGCAGGCCGACAAACTGCTCCAGGGACGGCACAAGGGCTTCTTCCTGGGGAAATACCGGCTCCTCTCGCTCCTGGGGAGCGGAGGGATGAGCGCGGTTTATCTGGCCGAGCACGTGCTGATGCGACGACGCGTAGCGATCAAGGTGTTGCCGACAAAGCGGATTGAAGATTCCTCATACCTGGAGCGGTTCCATCGCGAAGCCCAGGCGGTCGCCGCGCTCGACCACCGGAATATCGTCCGCGCGTACGACGTCGATCAGGAAAAAGACATTCACTTTCTGGTGATGGAATACGTTCCGGGACAGAGCCTGCACGAGCTCGTCGCGACCGGCGGTCCGCTCGATTTTGTTCCAGCCGCCGAATACATACGCCAGGCAGCCGAGGGCCTGTATCACGCGCACCGCATGGGAATGGTTCACCGCGACATCAAACCGGGCAACCTGCTGCTCGACGAAAAGGGGATCGTCAAGCTGCTCGACCTGGGCCTGGCTCGCTTCTTCGACGAGAAAGACGAGCACTCGCTGACGGTCAAGCACGACGAAAAAGTACTGGGGACGGCCGATTATCTTTCCCCCGAACAGGCGCTCAACAGTCATAACGTCGACATTCGCTCAGATATCTACAGCATGGGCTGCACGCTGTATTTTCTGTTGACCGGGAATCCACCGTTTCCCGACGGCACCCTGGCGCAACGCCTGCTCGCGCACCAGTCGAAGCAGCCCAAATCCGTGCTCGAAGTGCGAGCCGATGCTCCGCCGGGACTGGTCGCTGTCGTTGAAAAGATGATGGCCAAGAATGCCGACGACCGGTATCAGACGGCGAAGGAAGCCGCCACGGCCCTCTTCGACTGGCTCAACGAATCGGGCGGGTCGGTCTGGGCCCGCATGAACCCGAGCGTGATGGGATCGAGTCAGATTATCTCCTCCCATGGGGCCTCCGGGTCGACGGCCAACGTTCTGGCGGGAGACCTGTCCGGCGGTTCCGGCCCCCAGCGCGTCAGCCCTCTGACGGGAACCGCAATCGGCGCCGCCGCCGCGACCGTCGGGCCTGAGCATGCCGACAGCGGTAATTTCCTGCTGAATTCATTCGCCGCAGCGGCAGAAACCGGCACAACCCCGGCGGCGGAAACCGCGGCCGATCCTGATATGGCCGCGCTGTTTTCGGAGATCGCGAGCGAAGCCACAACGACGATCTCGCGCTCGACTCCGGCGCGCCAGCACCCGGCGCCGGAACCACCCCCGCCCGCCGTCGAGGCCCCGGAACTGCCACCCACGATTGTCATTCCCGAATTCGCCGAGCCGCGGGACGAGGTCGAACCGCTCTCCCCGACGGAATTCGCCTGGCCGACGGGCGAGGCGATGTCGTTTGCCACTCAGCCGGGCGACGGGAATCCCGATTTGGCGCCGACGATTCTGGTCCCGGACCAGTCCGAATCGACGCCTCCGACGGTTCTGGCCGAGCCGTTGTCCCCCGTGGCGCTGGCCCCGCGTGGCGCACCGCCGGTGGCGGCGCCGGTCGCCAACCCGGTGGCGCCGGTTGCCAGGCCCGTCTCGGCGACGCCCGTCGCATTGCCGGTTGCCCGCGCTGTGAAGAAGAAGCCTCTCGATCGCCGCATCCTCTTCGGTGGCGCCGGAGTGTTCGCTCTGGTCCTCGTCCTGGTCGGCTTTCTGGTTTTCAAAGGGGGCGCCGGCAAGAAAGAACAGGACGGCAAGCAATCGACAAAGTCCAGCAAGAAATCGGGGAACAAGACTTCATCGGGAAAAACCGAAAAGATCGCCGACCTGCGCGGCGAGTTCTCCGTCGGCCCCGCCGGAAAGTACAAGACGATTGCCGCCGCGCTGGCAGATCTCAAAACGTACAAGAACAACAAGAGTATCAAAGCGGTGCAGATCGTCAAGGTGGCCGCCGGCCAGACGTTCGCCGAGCGGATCGTGATCGACGAAAGTTTTCCGCGCGGGATCCAGTTCATTGCCGAGCCGGGCCCGCCGCCCGTCCTCGCCCCCACCGGATCCGACCCGATTGTTTCCGTGCGCTCGACCAAAGACAAATACGCGAATTTTCGGCTGGAGGGGTTTCGACTCGATGCGGCCGGAAAAGACGTGGCTGTCGAACTCTCGGAATGGGTCCCCGGTGCCCGGTTGAAACGGCTCGAAATCACCGGCTTCAGCAAGACTGGAGTGCATTTTCACGGCGCGCAGACGTACGGAAAAGAGGACGAGCGAATCATCCTCGAAGCCGCCACATTCCGCAGCGCAGCCCCGGCCGCAGTCGCGGTGCTGATCTCCAAAAAGACCGAAGACTCGGCGTATATCCGCATCAATCAATGCCGGTTCTTCGGGCCCCTCGAGTGCGGCGTGCTGCTCGACGCCAGCGCCCGCGGGATCGAGATTTCAGAAACGATTTTCGCCGACGCCGTGACCGCCGTGAAATTCCAGGGCGAAGACCGGACCTGGCGTGACGTGCTGATCGGGTCGAACACGTTCTATCAGAACGATCGCGCGATCGTGTTCACGAATATGCCGGCGCCGCGCACCGACGAACTGCAATTCCACAATAACCTGTTCGTGAAGTCGAAGTCGGCCGACGTCGTCGTGGAGAAAGATTACAAGCCGGCCGATTTCTTCCTGATGTATCGCAGTATCCCCGGCGGCTCAGGTTACAATTGGACGACTCGTCCGCCAAGCGATCCGCCGAAACCCGACGAGATCGACTCGCTGTTCGAAACGACCGACGGCAAGCGGAGCGTCGCCGACCTGGATTTCCTGTCCACCGATCCCGCCAGTCCCGATTTCCTCGCCCCGGGCCCGAACGCCCCCCAGCGGCAACGCGGCACCATGCTCGACGCCAAACGCTTCGGCCCGCAGATCGGCGCTGTCCGCCCGAAGTAGCCGTCCGCAGCCGAACTCACTCATCCCTGGGGAACTTCGCAAACGAGTCCCAAGTCTCGCGCGGCCCGTGTCCCGGTGACATCCAGACTTCGTGCCCGTCGAGTTTCACGTGCACTCCGGCCGCGGTCATCTTTACGACCCCGTATTTCCATTCGTGGGTCGAATTGGCCCCGGCACGCGATTCGATGATCACCAGCATATCGGGGTTCGTGCCGTTCGTCGTCAGGTCGAACATCGTTCCATCCTGCAAGCCATTCGCTTCGTCGGCATAACGATGAATGGGAGTGGCGAGCAAGCGCATCTCCTGCGGCTCGACTTTCTTTGTGTCGGGGTTGGTGTTGAGGATCGTGGCCGTGAACCGGGCCACCAGTTCTTTCATCTGCCGTTGCCGGGTGACTGCCTTATCGCCCGGATCCGGTGCGCCGGGCAGGCTGCGCAGCTCGAACCCCGGCTTGACCGCCGCCAGTCGGCGAACGCCTTCAAAATCCGCGGTGACCGGTTCCTCGGCAAGCGACAACACACAGAAATGCCAATACCGGACTTTTGCCGGCGAAATGGCCAGAGGGGCCGACATCAACGGGAATCCTTAACAATGCGGCAAGTTGGGGCTCCGAAACCACTGAACACGCCGGTCAATCCGATCCGTATGCCGGATTTCGCGCCGCGCTGTGTCGGCTTATGGCGCAACTCATTCCCTGCCAAGGGGCTGCCGAACCTGGGGCGACAGATCGGCGTGCGCTTGTCTTAAAAACGTACAGAACCGCAGCGCCACAGAATCCATAAAGCATTACAGCAAATCAACTTGCAGTGTACACCTTGTCGAATACATTCGACCCGGCTTACGATGGAATTGCAGCCAATTCCCTTTTGAAGAACCGATTTGTGTACCATGCCGCGGGACAGCCGATTGACTCCTCTGAATCGACCACCTTCCAACCGTCGGGCGAACGGCGGGCAAGCTCCGCGTCCGGTGCGCGATCGGCGCCCCATCGCCGCGTTTCGTCACCGCGGCTGGCAGACGGGCTTTAAGCTGGAAGACTACAGCGCCCCGGAGGTCTGGCACCCGACGGGCAGTACAGCGGGGCCACGGTTCGTCGTGCAATCCGCGGGCGCGGGGTTTCGTCACGCGGTTTCCGTCGACGAAGTGCGCGACCGGCTCGATCGGCTCGGAGAGCGCTTCCTCGGAAATCTCGACGTCGTCCAGTTCAGCACAATGACCCGCAAGCGGCAGCTCTTCCCTTGCTACGGGATGCAGTGGGGAACGGCCGTTTATCTCTACCCCATCGAAGAGTCGCTCGAAGAGGTCTACAGCCGTCCCCCCTCCCCGCAGCAGAAGATTGAAGCCCGAATGTATGGCGGCCGCTGGACTCATGACGGCAAGTTCTGGCGGCTGACTTGGACCGAGACGGCAATCAAGGACTTCTATCTCAACAACGTCTTGATCCACGAAGTCGGCCACCTGAACGACTCCCGCAACCGCAACAGCCGCGACCGCGAACGATTCGCGAACTGGTTCGCCATCGAATACGGATATCGCGCAAAGTAGGTCAGGCTTTCCAGCCCGACGGCGCTGGGCCTACGCTGGATATGACGGGCTGCCGGCCAACACCTGTTGCGGTCGCGGTGCATCTGCGGTGCTCGGCTTTGGTGCTGGACGCTGACAATTCTGCTCCGGGGAACATTGCCGTCAGGCTGGAAAGCCTGACCTACACGTCCAGGCCGCGCTCCGTGCGAATCCGCTTCACCTCGCCCAGCACTTCTGCGACCAGAACTCCGTTGCGGCGGAGCGCCACGTACTCCCAGCAGTTGACCGCCAGATTTACGGTGATCGTCACGACGGCAAACCAGAGATGGACCTCGGCCGCCGAGAGTGGTCCCACCCCCCGAAAGCCCACCGCCGAAGCCGGGTCGGCGGCCCCCCCCAGGGCCCCCGTTCCAATCAACAGCAGCAGGCTGACCATCATCGACGGGTACAGCTTCCATTTTACGTTGCGGCTGGCCTGCTGCCACGTGTTTCCGAGCCGATAGGCATTGCACGTTTCCTCAAGCCAGCGCCCCGTCCCCATGAAATAGGTGACGACCAGGGCGTGCACCATCACTCCGAACACGAGCGCCGCCACTCCCGTGAGGAAATGCAAGTCGACACGCGACTGCACGACGCGGCTGCGCAGGCTGGCATCGCCGATGATCAGCCCCAGAGAGAACGCCGCGACCAGGGTAACCGTGCTGCACACGGCCAGCGACAGAAAAATTCGAGTCACAACCGACCTGAATGACGATTGACGAAATTCAAATGACCGAGAAAATCGAGTATAAGGGTTCGACCGTAAGGATCACATCCTCATCCGCCCCGATTCGGATCGACTTCGATTCATGCGCATCACCCACATCGAGACGTTTCCCGTCCGCATTCCGCTGAAGCCCGAGCGGCGGATGATCTCCGCCCTCGGCCAGCATACCGTTTCCGACTACGTCCTCGTGCGCATCGGCACCGACGCGGGCGTGGACGGCGTGGGTGAGGCGACTGTCATGCCCCGCTGGAGCGGTGAAACCGTGTGGGGAGCGAAAGCCGTCATCGATCACGTGCTGGCGCCGCTCGTCGTCGGCTGCGATCCGCACGAGGTCGCCGAAATCGACCGCCGCATGGACAAGGCCTGCGCCCACAACTGGTTCGCCAAGTCGGCCGTCGAAATGGCCTGTTGGGATATTCAGGGGCGCGCCGCCGGAAAGCCCGTTTACGAGTTGCTGGGCGGCGCCGCCCGCCCGCTGGCGATCACCTGCCGCTTTTCGATGGGGGCCTACGAGCCCGAGCGGGCGCAGCGCCGCGCCCGCGAGCTGGTCGCCGAAGGATTCGAGACGATCAAGGTCAAAGTCGGCGGCGAACCCGAGCGCGACATCGAGCGCGTCCGCATCGTGCGCGAAGCGATCGGCCCCGAGCGGCCGATTGTCATCGACGCCAACTGCGGCTGGGACGCCGACACGGCGATCCGCTGTGTCAACGCCCTCGAAGACTGCCGCATCGCTCTCGTCGAGCAGCCGACGCCTGACGGCGACTACGCCGCGATCGCCCGCGTCCGCCGCGAAGTGCGCCCCCCCGTGATGGCCGACGACATGTGCTTCAATCTGATCCACGCCCGCGAGCTGATTCGCAACGAGGGATGCGACGTCATCAGCCTGTACCCGGGCAAGAACGGCGGCATCCGCAAGTCGCTGGAGATTGCCGAGTTCGCCGCGGCGCATGGCGTCGCCTGCAGTATCGGCTCGAACCTCGAATGGGACGTCGGCACGGCCGCCATGGGACACCTCGTCGTCGCCTGCCCCAACATGCAGATCGAGAAATATCCAGGAGACATGCTGGGCCCCGAATATCACGAAGTCCGCATCGCCCGCAACCCGCTGGAAATCAAAGGCCCCGTCGTCACGCTCACAAACCGCCCGGGCCTCGGCATCGACGTCGACTGGGACGCCGTCAAAGCCCACCGCTGCCCGGGGATTTGAATGAGGCATCTCGCTCCGTCGAAATGCGGTATCGACGTGCCTCCCACGACTGGCCGCTGATCGATACAACGCACTACGGGCCTGAGTCGTGAGTGTGCCTGCTACTCTGAGGCGTTCCGCCCGGCAAGCCGCACATCGACGCTGGCGCTGTGCGCCGTCAGGCCCTCTTTGGCGGCCAGCAGGCGGATGTCGTCGGCAGCGGACTGCAATGCCGCGTGGTCGTAGCAGATCACCGATGAGCGCTTCAGAAAATCGTTCGCGCACAGGCCGTTCGCGAAACGGGCCGTACCCCCCGTCGGCAACACGTGCGACGGACCGGCCACGTAGTCGCCCACCGCCACCGGCGTGTCATGCCCGAGAAAGATGGCTCCCGCATTCTGGACCTTCGCCAGCATGTCTTCGGGATGCGCAGTCGAGATGTGCAGGTGCTCGGGGGCCAGGATGTCGCTGAGCCGCGCTCCCGCATCGGCGTCGGGAACGGTCACGAGGGCCCCATACTGTTCGAGACTTGCCCGCGCCAGATTTCCGCGGTCGACTTGCGCGAGCTGCGATTCAAGTGCATTTTTCACCTGCGGCACCAGAGCCCGGTCCCAGGTGATAAGCACTCCCGAACCGGGGCTGTGCTCTGCCTGCGAAATCAGGTCGCTGGCGACGTACTCGGGGTTTGCCGTGTCGTCCGCCAGCAGCACGACCTCGCTCGGCCCGGCGATGCTGTCGATATCGACTTCGCCGAATACGTGCCTTTTCGCCAGGGCCACAAACAGATTGCCCGGCCCCACGATTTTGTCGACGCGCTCGATCCCCTCGACGCCATAGGCCAGTGCCGCCACAGCCTGCGCTCCACCGACCCGGTAGACTTCGGTGATCCCCAATTCGTGACAGGCGGCCAGGATGTCGTGGTTGTAGCCGCCGAACGGCGTGGGGGGCACGACGACGGCAATTTCGCGAACGCCGGCGACTCGCGCCGGCACCGCCGTCATCATCAGAGTCGAGGGATACGCAGCGGCCCCTCCGGGGATGCAGATTCCCGCCCGTTTCAGCGGCAGATAGCGCTGCCGCAGCTCGATCCGCCCGCCGGTGGAATTCTCTTTCGTCAGAACGACGTCGCGATTGAGCAGGCTCGACTGAAAATCGGTGATGTTGGCCACGACGCGTCTGAGCACCGCGAGATACGCCGGCTGGGCCTGTGCGTGTGCCGCCGCGAGTTCGGCCGGCGTGACTCGCAAAGTCTCGGCCGTCAGCTTCTTTCCGTCGAGGCGGGCCGTATAATCTAAGAGGGCCGGCAATCCCTCCCGATCGACGTCGCCGCAGATCTTCTCGACGACCTGCTGCGGCGTGAGCGGCTCGCCGAACAGTTCCACCGTCCGCTGCCGGCCCATTTCGGAAACAATGTCGCCGCGGGGGCTCAATCGCTGCCGCAAATCGGCGACAAGCTGCTCGCCCGTCTCACCCGGCCAGTCGACCGTCGGAATGTTGAGCGCAATGGAAGTGGTCATTCACCAATCGTATATGCGACTGAAAAACTCCGCAACAATAATCATTGCAATCAGTTGCGCAGAAATCTGCTCAAATCAAACGAAACCGGGCACCGCGATATTCATTCAGCAGCCGGTCGTTCTGGCTTATCGCAAGTCATTTCATAACAGAATATTGCGACTTGTTGGATCGGCCAGAATTCGGAGAATGCGCTTCGACTCGATTATTCACTCCTGTTATTCATAAGTTCTGTCTGACCCCAATCCCTCGACCCGAACGTTCGTAGCAGCATCCCCGACGGACGGGTAGGATGTGGAATCAGTTTCGATCACGGATAACGCAGTATGTCAAATCTGGCAACCGGGCTGTTCGGCTGGGACAGGACGGCTCTGGCGGTGGAAAAGGTCAAGGATCGTCTGGCGCGTGCGTCGGCCGCACTGAGCGGCGCTGAAGTGGCCTATGCCGTGATTGGCGGCAATGCTGTCGCCGAATGGGTCGGCCGCGTCGACGAGGCGGCTGTTCGCACGACGCAGGATGTCGACCTTCTGATCCGTCGCACCGATTTCGAAGCTGCAAAGGCCGCTCTGGCAACCGCGGGATTTGTTCACAATCGCACGCTCGACGTCGACATGTTCCTCGATGGGCCCAACGGCCGCCCGAAAGACGCAATCCATGTCGTCTTCGCCGGCGAAAAGGTGCGCGCCGACTATGCGACTCCAGCCCCTGACGTTGCCGACTCGGAACCAGCCGCCAGGTTCCAGGTCGTCTCGCTGGAGTCCCTCGTGGTCATGAAACTCAATTCATTTCGCCTGAAGGACCGCGTTCACCTGATGGACCTGATCGGCGTCGGCCTGGTGGACCGGAACTGGCTGACCCGTGTGCCTGTCGAACTCACTTCACGCCTGCAAGAGTTGCTCGACAATCCGGACGGCTGATCGGCAGATTTCTTTGGGTTCAAATCGCGTCGATTCCTCGGTCCCAGGCTCTGCCTGGGACCGAGAGCAGCTATGTGAGTGAGATGCGAAGACAATAAATCTGGCAGGTCGGAGACCTGCCCCACGTGATGCGGGAATCGCACCGATGGCCGAAAACTCAGCCGGCAAGTGGTTCGTCCGCCTGGGGATCTCATCCGTTGTTGGAGCCGTTGCGGCGCTCGTCTGGTTCGGTGTCCGCGAAGGACTCGAATCAAGCCATCGCAAATCGTGCCGCGTGAATCTCCAGCAGATCGCCGCCGCGCTGCAGGCGTATCACGAACAATACAAGTCGTTTCCCCCCGCCCACGTTCTGGGACCGGACGGCGAGCCCTACCGCAGTTGGCGGGTCGTGTTGTTGCCGTTTCTTGACGAACAGAATCTGTATGACCAGTATCGTTTTGACGAGCCGTGGAATGGCCCGCACAATCGCACGCTGATCGAGCAGATCCCGAAGCTGTATGCCTGTCCGTCCGCGACGGGTCAGAAACCCGGCACGACGAATTATCTGGCCGTGGTCGGACGCGGCACCTGTTGGCCCGAACAATACAGCATCCGGTACGAAGACATCCACGACGGTACATCCAACACGGTGCAACTGGTCGAATCGTCCAACTCCAGCGTCCAGTGGCTGGAGCCGCGCGATATCGCGTATCGCGAGGCGCAGTCGCACGGCAAGCCGGCTGGCCATCCCACACCCTCGTCGAAACACCTCAGCGCGACAAACGCGAACTCGCAGGGGGGATTCCATGTCACGCTGGCCGATGGCAGCGTCAAATTTCTGAATCATCAGATCGATCCCAAGATTTTCCGATCGCTGCTGTCGATCAACGGCGGTCGCGCACTGGCCCGTGTCGATTGGCCGGCCCTCGATCTGCCGGAGCCATTGGAACTGCCCCCGTCGCGGCCGGCCGAGGAATTCCCATCGACCGACGTGCTCCCGTACCCCACCGGTCCGATCACGCGCGGTCGGAATTACGTGTATTGCGCGACATTCGAAATCGCCTGGGATGAAGCGCGAAAGGCTCTCGGCGGCGGTCCGATTGTGCTGGAAGGCGATCCACCACTGGCCCAAATGCTCAACAGCCACTCGTTTGATCGCCGCAACCTTGATCCGAATTCGTATCTTGCGCGAGGCGGCCCGGGATCGAGCGAGGCTCGCACGCAAATCCGCGAGGAACTGGCCGCGAAGTTCCCCAAATCCGAACCCCGCTCGCTGAACCAGATTCAAGGCGAGCGCTGGCTGTTGCTCTATGCTTACTTCTTGAAGTCGCTGCGATTTGAAACGGAGTTTGAACTGTTGCCGAAGCCGCTCATGTTTCTGGCACCGGGCCGCGAAAAGCCGGTCGTTGGATTTGGCATTGCTCACCTCGACGATTCAATCGCTCAGGGTGAGCACTTGCAGGTCCAGGTCCGCATTTTGGATTACAAATCCGACGATGACTTTGTCGTGCAATTGCTCCCTG
>JACQFH010000201.1 GCA_016200145.1 Planctomycetia bacterium
CCCCCTCTTCGTTGCCGAAGCCATGAGTGATGCTCTGGGCAGACTCACCCCTCGTCCTCCGACAGCTCCGGGATCCTCCGGTCAGTGAACAGCCGATAGGTGTGGTTCGGGTTGTGCTCCCAAACGTTGTCGCCGCCGCGAATCGACGTCCAGACTTCGGTTCCCTTGAGTTTGACGTAGAGATTATGGTCCGAAAAACGGCAGACGGCATATTGCCATTGCAGGCCGGCGTCGGTCTGGCGGGCTTCGATGACGATGATCACCTCGGGATCGGTCCCGGCCGAAGTGACAAATGCAAACAGGGCCCCGTCGATCACAGACGGCTCGGTGCTCTCGTACCGATACAAAGGCTGCGTCAGCAGCCGAAACTGCCACGACTTTTCTTCGTAATCGACGCTCTGAGCCGAGAATTCCCGCGCCAGTTCCCGCATCTGCACGAGTCGCTGCCGGGGAGTTTCAGCCGGCGCGGGGGCGTCGGGGATCGGACTGCGGGGGAGGGAGGCTTTGGGCTGCCAGCGATTGAGGGCATCTCGCACCGGCACAAGGACGGCTGTCGACAACGTGTGCATTTCGTGGAGAACTCTCCGTTGGCCCGAATTCTCGCCGTCGGGAGACGAAAAAATCGACCCCACGACCTCCGGGCAGCCGCGGTACGTCCACACGAACACGGCACCGGACTGCCCGCCGCTGCGGATGACGTTCGTCCAGTTGTAGACCGGCTTTCGCTGCAGTTCGAGCTTTTCGGTCCGCGCGCTGTCCCGGTAGATTGCGTACTCGGCTGCGTCGGCGGTGTGCAACGCCAGGAGCCGTTCCTTCAGCCTGGGCTGCTGGTTCGCCGCTTTTGGCTCGTCGCCCTGAACGGTGATGGCCAGCATGCAAATCGCGGCGACGAGAATGCCGCACGGTCGCGCTGCGGTGGTGAAAGGCGAAGCGAACCGGGACCGCATTCCGTCACTGATGAGTGTGTTGCGCATGGTTCGCCCCCAAATCTTCTGAGGTCTGGACGAAAACGCATCCGATTTGCCTTCGACCGAACATCAGACATTCTATCTGATTTTGGGCGCCAATGACAACGCAGCGCACTCGTTTAGCAGCGACGCGGGCACCGCCGCGGATAGTGGTGGTCGGGGACCGCGTACCGCAGGCTGTAGCGTCCTAAAGCTGGGCGTGATCCTCGCACGGCGCTTCCGGATTCATCGACGCGCTCGCGGCGTTTTCAGTTTCGTCCGGCGGACTGCACTCGGATTCTTCTGAAACCGGCACAGTCGGATCGCATTCCAGGTTCGGTAGATTCCGGGCGACCTTGCGTTCGGGCTTCAGGTTTGCCTGCAGCGCCTGAGGATTCGAGGCATGACCGGCCAGCCGATCGAGCCACTGGTCGTCGTCGGCCAGCACGGTTTCCCTGGAGAAGAAGTATGCGGCGCCGCAGAACGTCAGCAGGCACACGCACAGCATCAGCAGAGACGCCGCAAACTCGGAGGAGGCGCTCTCTTCTGTCCGGACGCCGGTCGAGCGTACGACGGCGCGCGGACCACGGTGTCGAACGGCACGCCACGACGAGGCGACGACAGCCGCCAGTGCGGCGATTGCCAGATACGGTGAGCATTTCAGAAGCAAATCAATCGCGATCATGGGAATCGGCCCCCCACAGCGGATTTAGCGTCGGACCGGTTGTCCAGCGTACATTTCCAATGCGTTTGGTTGAACGCATACAGAAGTGTTATCGCGTTCCAGCGGGAAAAGTTGCCAAAAAACACGCCGGGATTCAAGAATACCCACTAAGTCGCTGACCCTATATGACTTGCGCCAGGCGGTAGCCGTGTAAAAGTGCCCCGGCCGCTCCGCAGCGGCCGGGGCACTGTACCGCGCAACACAAGACGCGACCGGCCATCGTCCTGCATTCACACGATGCTGCAGGGCCGGCGAAGTCGCAAGCTACCGCGAGTGCGCGTGAACCCGCGGCCTGCCGAAGTGCAGCGCCACGAGGTCGTCCTCCGGGCGTTCATCGTCGGTATGAAAGTCGCCGTGCGGATGATCGATCGCCAGGGCGCGCTCTTTGCGCTGGATTGAAACATCCGCAGGCGCACGGAAGCCGAGCCTGACTTTGTTGCCGCGCACCGCCACGATCATGACCTCGATATCGCCGTCGATGTAAACTGATTCATTCAATTTGCGGGTCAGCACGAGCATGGCTCCGTCCTCCTTGATTTCATGGCGAAAGGTCAAATCAGTGCGGATTGCACTTGATGCGGCTGTGTTTTACGTCATCAGGACACCGCGCTGAATCAGGACTTTACAACCAGCAGGCATCAGGAAATCCCCTACCGTCGCTCTGCCCCGGTTCTGCTAGACTGTGGAATGCATGGCTCTGCTTAAAATCCTCACCGGAGAGTTGTCGGGAAGGACGATCGAACTGCAGTCGGATCCCGTCGTCGTCGGACGGCACCCGGATTGCGATATTCGCGTGTTCGACGACACCGTCTCGCGGCGCCACGCCCGGATCACGCGCCGCAATGGCGACTTCTTTATCGAGGACCTGGGCAGCCGCAACGGCACGTACTTGAACGGCCACAAGGTGAAGGCTCCCTCGCGGCTGTCGCATCGCGACACGGTCAGCATTTCGGACACCGCGGTGGAATTCCGGGAAGACGACGTGCCGGAACCGGCCGACCGCATCGGCCAGGCGACAGTGGCATTCGTCGACCCGCCATCCGAAGACGCCCGGCCCGCCAGCCTCTTCGAGACGGTGGCCGAGATCAGCCTGACGGCCGCCGGCAAGCCGCGCAGCAAGCGCGAGGCCGACGTGCGGCTGAAGGCGGTTCTGGAAATCACGCGCTATCTGCGCAGTACCCTCGAACCCGACGAAGTCCTGTCGCGCATCGCAGAATGCGTCACCCACATTTTTCCGCATTACAGCCGTTCGTACCTGTTTCGGAACGATCCCGCAGGCGGGGTGCTGATTCCCGTCGTGGTCAAACAGCCAAACGACGATCGGTCGGGCGCCCCGACGCTGCAGCCGCTCATCCGGGGCCTGGTCCAGCAGGTTTTTAAGGAAGGCAAGGCGGTCTTGAGCATCGGCGTGAACGACGACGATGCGTCCAACTCGTCGATTTACGACGAGGGCAACAGGTCGTTCATGTGCGCACCGCTGGTGGGGCCTTCGCAGCAGGCGGCCGGCATCCTATACATTGAAACGCACGACGATCGACGGCGGTTTACGCACGACGATCTCGAAGTCTTCGCCTGCGTCGCGATCCTGGCCGGGCAGGCCATTGAACAGGCGACTTTGTTCGGCGCCAGGTATCGCGCGGTTGTGGACAACGCCGTCGACGGCATTATTACGATCAACGACGCAGGTACGATCGAATCGGTCAATGCGGCGGTCGTCGGGCTGTTCGGATACGCCAAAGACGACCTGCTGGGGCAGCACGCGGCGCTCCTGATGACCGATGAAGATCGCCGGCGCCACGCCGCAACGTTCGAAAAGCACCTGCGCACAGGCATGTCGCGGTTTGCCGGCGCCGGCCACGAGGTACTGGCGCGGCGGAAAGACGGCACCACCTTTCCGATTTACCTGTCGATCGGGCCTTTCGAGCTGGGGGGCAAACAGTATTACACGGGCATTGTGCACGACATCAGTGAGCGGCACCGCGCCGAGGCCGAACTGAGACGGGTCAACGAGACGCTCGAACAGCTTGTTCG
>JACQFH010000235.1 GCA_016200145.1 Planctomycetia bacterium
ACGGCAGGTTGGCCCGCGATCGTTGCCCGACCGCGGAACTTCGCGGCCCGGGCGCCAATCGTTGCGGTCGGTTCCGCTTTCAGCGTCAGGTCGAATTCCGTGGCATTACCGGGAATGACGGCGTTCGGCACCGCGATTCCCGGGGGCAGGCCTTCGAATTCGAGCTGGATCGGCTCGGCGAAGGAACCCGAGCGCTCGACCTTGATCTTCAGCTTTGCTTCGCCGCCGCGATTGACCGTCACCGCGTCGGTAGGGAGCTGCAGCGCAAAACCGGGGGCAGCCGGTGGCGCGATCCGCAGCCGGTACGCGTGCGAGAGCGAGCCGCGCGACGCGACACGCTCTTCGACCCTGACGAAGTACGTACCATCTTCCGGAAACGTGAATTTCAGGAAGGAATCCGACAGATTCGCGTCGTCCGAACGGGCCAGCTCTTTTCCATTTTTGTCGACGAGAACGAGCACCGAATCGAGAGGTGACCCGAAGCGCGCCGCGCGAATATCGAATTCCAAGACTGCTTCTTTGGTCCCGCGAATGCCAAAAACGTCTACGTCCCCCGGCTGGCTGATGCGGCCATTGACGATAACCGGCGCTTCGAATAGCGGAACATCTCCCGCCGTTTCGTTTGGTTCCTGCTCGATTCGTTCCGGCAGGTCGTCAAGCTCGAGCGAGAGACTCCGGCCGGAAGTCCCCGGCAGACCCGATGCGGCCAGCGGCAGTCTGGTGCCTTCGGCAGGAAGCGAAATCTCGCTCGCTCCCTCTGGCAGATTGCTCCCGCTGATTTCGAATTTCGTTGTGGCGCCGCGCCGGCCGCCAAGCGGAAAAACATGATCGGCGAACGGTCCTGCCGTCAGCGTGAGGCGGTAGACGTAGTGCTGCAGTCCACCGAATTTCTGGTCGTGGATCCGAACGGAGTACGTGCCGTCCGCGGGGGCCGTAAAGCGGACCAGCGCGTCGATACCCGGTGGTGACGATTCCGCGCTTTCGGCGAGCCGCATACCGCGCGAATCGCGAACCTCGAGTCGCGCGTCGAACGGCGAGCCGAGGCGGGCTGCCAGGGCCGCACAGGTGATCGTTTGGCCGGATTTGGCCTCGAACGTCCAGAGATCAACGTCTTCCCTCGGAAAGATGCGGCCGTTAATCGTAACGGGCAGTTCGACTCGAACCGGAATCGGGTCGCCGTCGATTTCGTGCTCGACGATTTCGGGCAAATCCCCCACGATAAATGATCGCGACGGCGCAGCCCCCTGGTCGGTCCAGAGCCGCCAGGTGCGAATGCCGGGAGCGGCATCTGCTGCGATCGTCATCGTGCCCGCCAGGTCGCGCGGATAGTCTTCGGCCTGCTGCGAATCGGGGAGCGGTATGACCGGTCCCTCGAACCAGATCGTTTCGGTCGCGTTAATTTTCGCTGGCGCGGCGATCCCTGCGCCCGTCAGTTCGAACCGGCATTCGTCATGCAGGTAGAGACCGCCGACGCGAAATGCAACGTTGGTTCCGCGCTGCCCGCCGGCCGGAAAGATGTACATCGCCACCGGCGCGTCGGCGAGCGCTGCCGGCGCGACGCACGAGAGCGAAACAATTGCGAGAATCAGGATTCGTGTCATTTAAGCGTAATCCAAAAGTCGTCTCGCGAAGCGAGATGACTACAACAGCTCGCTCATCACGCGCCCATTGTTCGCGATCTTTACAGGTCGGCCTTCGGGCGTGTGGAATTCGTCGTCGGGGTTGATCCCCAGCAAGCGGTACATCGTGGCGGCCAGGTCTTCCGGGCCGTAGGGATTGCCATCGGGCTTTTCGGCCCGCGCGTCGGATTTCCCCACGACGCGGCCACCCTGGATGCCGCCCCCCGCCAGCGCCACCGTGAACGACGGGCCCCAGTGATCGCGCCCCGAATTCTGATTGATCCGCGGCGTGCGCCCGAATTCACCCGTCACAACAACCAGCGTTGAATCGAGCCGCCCGCGGTCAGACAGGTCAGCAAGCAATCCGGCCAGCCCCCGATCGAGGAGCGGCAAGAGGTCGTTCTTGAGGACATGGAAGTTGTTGTCGTGCGTGTCCCAGTTGGTGTG
>JACQFH010000236.1 GCA_016200145.1 Planctomycetia bacterium
GGGTACTGGGAATTTCATCGGCGAGCACCGCCCCGCATCGGACATCTTCGTCGCCGGGCCTGACGCGCCGGATTATTCGGGCCGGATTTCCGGCGGCGACGCAGTCGGCTGGAACGTCGCGCGTCACAACGCTGCCGGCGCCGATGATGGCTCCCTCGCCGATCGTCACGCCACCGAGAATCGTGGCATTGCTGCCGATCGACGCCCGCCGGCCGATCAGCGTGCGTTCGCAGTGCCAGTCGTCGGCCCCTTTCTTTCTGCCGTCGGCAGTTGTCGAGCGCGGGAATTTGTCGTTGATGAACATCACTCCGTGGCCGATGAACGCTTCGTCGTCGATCGTGACCCCGGAGCAGATGAACGTGTGGCTCTGGACTTTCACGCGCTTGCCGATCACCGCGTCGCGCTGAATCTCGACAAACGTGCCGATCGTCGATTCATCCCCGATCGTGCAGCCATACAGGTTGCAGAACCCGGGCAGCCTGACATCGGCCCCGATCAGTGTGTCGGAACTGATGCGCGAACAGAAAGGTTCCGGGCGGGCTTGAGGAGTATCGGGAGTCATGTTCGGTCCGCCAAAACGTGGGCCGCCGCGCGCAACGGATTCTACGATTTCACGCGGCAAAATCGGCCGAATTTGTAAGCCCGCGTGGCCCACCGGTCAAGACCAGTTCGTCTTCTGCCTGGCGATGAGGGCACGCGATGCGTCGCGACGCGACCCCTGCCGGTTTTTCCGGCAGGGGTCGCGTCGATTGCTTTCGTCGGTGTCTAGCTTCAGAATCTCTTTCACCTGCCGGATGAACCGGCAGGGGTCACCTCGTAAGTCACGGCGCTCAATGAAACTCCCGGGAGACTCATCCATGCTGTTCCGCAGTTCCCTGTTGCTCGTCGCGGTTGGCTCGATTCTCGTCGTTGCCACCACTCCCTTCGCAGACGAGAAAGCCGCTCCCGTCGCCAAGCCGAAGGTGACCAAGGCCGACTTCGAAGGCATGATGAAGACCCATTCCAACTGGGGCCGCTGGGGGGCCAACGACGAGCTCGGCACGCTGAACCTGATCACCCCGGAGAAGCGCAAGCAGGCCGCCGCGCTGGTCAAAGACGGAGTGACCGTCTCGCTCGCCCACGATGCCAGCAAGTCGCCGATCGCCAGCTCTTCGCCGTTTGGCCACAAGATGACCGCGTTGCCGACGGCGGAGGAATTCAGCGGCGCTTCGGATGAGTACCAGGTCGCGTATCACGGTTTTTCGGAGACGCACATGGACGGCCTGTGCCACATGGCGTACCAGGGGAAACTGTATAACGGCTACTCGTACAAGGAAGTCCGCGAGAGCGGGGCCGCAAAGCTCTCGGTCCTTAACGTCAAGCAGGGGATTTACACCCGTTGCATTCTGATGGACATGCCCAAGTTGTTCGCCGTGAGATATCTCGAAGGGAATCAGGCCATCTATCCCGGCCACCTGGAAGCCTGGGAGAAAGTCGCGGGGGTCAAAGTCGAAAGCGGCGACATCGTGCTGATCCGCACCGGCCGCTGGGAACGGGCGAAAGTCGAAGCCAACTGGGACATCATGAAGAACTCGGCCGGCCTGCACGCTTCCTGCATCCCCTGGCTCAAGGCGCGCGACGTGGCGGTCGTCGGCAGCGACCTGGCGCTGGATGTGATGCCCTCGGGTGTCGATGGCGTGACGCTGCCTGTGCATGTCGCCGTGCTCGTCGCGATGGGCATGCCGATTCTCGACAACCTCGACCTCGAAGCGGTGAGCAGCGCGGCCGACGCGAGGAAGCGCTGGATGTTCGCCCTGACCGTCGCCCCCCTGGCCGTCCCCGGCGGAACCGGCTCCCCTGTCAATCCGCTGGCAACTTTCTAGCTGCGACGAGATGCATGCGTCTGGAATGGAGCCGGACGAACTCAGCCACGGATGAAACACGGATCAAACACGGATTTACGTTGTTCGTATCCGTGTTTCATCCGTGTTTCATCCGTGGCTCCTTCCCATTTGGTGCTTACAGAATGAACCCACGGATGGCGTGGCAATCCCACGGATTTGGAATCTGCGACAAACGGGAATATCCACAGATTGCGCCGATTTTCGCAGATTACTCCAGGTCTTGTGCCACGTTTCATCTGTGGAAATCTGAGAAATCTGTGGACTGAATTTTCGTCGAACCGGTTTCGTGTATTTTGCGTTTTTCGTGGTTCCTCATCCGTGAGATTGCCACGCCATCAGTGGGCATCATCCTCGTCTTCCGGTCCACACGGCGTCGCGGATACAATTCGGCAATGAAACGCCTTGTTGCATTTGCAGCCGCGGTTGCCATCGTCTTCTTCACCACCGGCCAAGCAACGGCCGGGCCGCTGGGCAGCGTGCTGATTCGCGACGTGCCGCACGTCATGCAAAAGCCTGATTTCTGCGGCGAGGCGTGCGCCGAGATGTACTACCACGCATTCCACAAAAACGCCGCGACCGACCGCACCGGCTACAAGACGCTGCGGTCGATCCTGGAAGAGGACGACGCCGACGCATTCCGCAAGAGGTGGGAAAAACTCGTGCTCGAGCTCAGGTTTCGAGACTAGTACGATGGGCATACCCGCGAATCTGATACCCGAATCCACGCCAGGAATGCCACCGCATTCCGCGCGATGGATTCCGCTATCTCTTTGGGTGTCCCTGAATGCGTTTTGGCTGGGAGTCGCCGTCGTATGCGGTGCGAACGAGCAGCAATTTGCATCCAAATTGCCCCCCGACGGTGTGTGGGTCCAATACAAAATGAAATTAGAGGCGGAAGAGGACGGCGTTCCATCTGCCAGCGAATTCGTCGAGACCATCAGCCTGGTCGGCACTGCCACCGAGAACGACCAGCGCTGCCGCTGGGTTGAAATAAAATCTGTCGCGTTCGATGCCAAGAACAATCCAGTCCGTACCCACGTTACCAAGTTGCTCATTCCTGAATCCGAAATGTTGAAGAGCAAAGACCCGTTGAAGAATGCCGTGCGAGGATGGGTACGTGTCAACGATCAGCCGCCATCTCCCATGAAGCCGATTGCATGGGATCCCGGTCTCTTCGTCGGTGAATGTCTGTCGTGGTTGCCAGGCGTGCGCATCCAGCTTCGTGAGGTGGATCAACCGCGTGACGTCGCGTACCAGCGAGGAACCATTCAAGCTGCGAAGGCGTTCTCCGGCACTCGCGAATACACTAAGGCCGACCGGCAGGAACTCGGTGAGGTTCGCTGGAAGAGTCGATTCACACTCTGGCACCACGCGGATTTGACCTGTGGCTTTGCACATGCTGTCATCGAAGCTGAGAAATGGATTGGCAACGAACGCGATGGCAAAGTCGTGATTACGTATTTCCTTGAGGACGGCGGCAAAGATGGAAAAAGCGGATTGCCGGATAACAACTGAGGACGGCCCGTGGAATGATGTCGACTTGGAGTTGATTTGCAACGGCACGAAACGAACCAACCGTGAATCCCGAACATGAGCCAAAACTCACGTTCTGGAGCGTGCCGCCATTTCGGCAACGGCTGCGGGCTGTCGCAAACTCGTTGACATTGCGGCAAGTCCGATTTTTGATTGCCGAGCTCTACGGCATGTTCTACCTGCTGTTCGCAATCAAAGTTCCTGTCATTTTTTTGATCGCCACGCACGCGATCGGCGGGTCAAGCCCGACTGCCGTCAATTTATTCGGAGAAGCGGTTCGATTTTTGATTCCCGCCGCGGCCCTCTGTGCAATTGTCGGTGCTCTTTTCGGAGGCGCCGTCGCGTGGCACGTCACGGGGCGGGCCCTGCGGTCCCGCCGCCTGAGCCGCGTGCGCTGCGCACTCTGCGGAGCCCTCGGGACGACATTGCCGATGGTCTCGCTGGTCCCCGCTGCGCCGCCACAGCAGTTGCCCATCGCGGCAATCGCCCTGGTCGTGCTCTGGCTGTTCGGCGCCGGCCTGGGCCTCGGGTTCCACTGGGTCGTGCAGCGCGATCGCACAGAGCAGCCGCAGGAATCCTGAATCCTGGTGGTGACGGCCTCAGCCGTCGGGATCTACTTTTCATACTTTTCATACTTTTCGGCTCGGTCCCGGGCTTCACGTAGATTCGTCCCCTGTAGGTCCCGGCTGCCGGGCGGGACCGACTTTCTACTTTCTCTACTTTTCAAACTTTTCATGTTTGCCTTGTTCCCACGCAACGCGACGTTCTGGCCAGCACCACAGATCACGGAATGGTGTGGCACGCCCTGACCGGAGGAAAGGGCGTGGTGAGCGTCTCTGGAACTCGGTTGCATACGTGGCCGATCTTCTTTGTTTTCTCAGTCGTCCCGTTCCCTGATCGACATCCAAGCAATGCCGCAAGTCCTGCACCACGCCCTTCGTTCGTACCTCACTCAGGGCGTGCCACACGAAGAGCGCGATCCCTCGCTTACGCGTCGGGCTTCCAATTGGGAACGCGGTCGCGCCCAGCAGGCAGGGCCTACTTTGCTATTTTGCTACTTTGCATACTTTTCACGCTTTTGAGGTCTGGCAAGTTCCGCAGGAGCTGGTTCGGGTTGTGGGGCCGGTCGAGCATCGCCGACAGCGGCGCCAATCGGCTGGATGGACTCCCCGCCCACGGTAGCTCTTCCACTCCCAGGATCCGGCCCGGGGAGGCGGCCTTCGCGACCTGCCCATCCCCGTTCACCCGGTTGAGCTCCGCCGCCGGTGCATCGGCCGGACGTGCGGGGTAAACCTCCCGCGGCGCCTCGTTTGCGTCAACCGCCGCCACCTCGGCCGGAAGCGGTGTCGATTTCATGACGGGCGCAGCGTCGGCCCGGTCGGGCGAATCGCCCGCGTCCTCCATTCCGCACTCCGAATTCCGCACTCCGCATTTCTCGTCCAGCGACCACATCACGCGCGAGCCTTTCTGGCAGCCCACGCGATGCGGTCTCGCGCCGATCTCCTTGAACGCCCGCCGAACCTGCCCTTCCGAGAACCCGTATTCCTTCCCCAGGCCGATCACCATCGTGGAATGCTGATCCTTCTCGGCGAGCAGATCTTTCAGCCACTGGCCGCAGTCGCTGAGCTTGCGGATCGGATCGAACGGGTCGATCGACCCGTCGAGCCAGTCGATCCGATTGTGCCCCGGACGGAA
>JACQFH010000237.1 GCA_016200145.1 Planctomycetia bacterium
CTGATCGACAAGGCGCCTTACAACATTTCCCGCAACCATGCGCTGCTCGAACGCGAGGCCGATCACGTGGTCATCAGCGACCGCGGTTCGTCGCTGGGGATTATTGTAAACGACGCGCACATCGGCGGAAAATCGAAAGACCGGCAGGCGACTCTGGACGACGGCGACAACGTCGTCATTCTGGGCGGCCGCATGTCGCCGTATCAGTTCCGCGTCGAGGTTTCTCGCCAGTGAGCTGCCCGCCGCGTCACCCGCGTTGTTTCAAGATCGGCTGCGTCAGATCCGAGAGGCGCGTGCGCTGCCGGCCCGATTCGTCGAAGTTGGCGGGAGCCAGCCAGGTCTCAAAGGCGGCACGCAGCGCCGGCCATTCTGAGTCAATCGCTGCGTACCACGTGGTGTCGCGGTTGCGCCCTTTGGTCACCGTCGCCTGGCGGAAGATTCCCTCGTACGACAGACCGAGGCGCTGCGCCGCCGCCCGCGACGGTGCATTCAGCGAGTCGCATTTCCATTCGTAGCGCCGGTAGCCGGCTTGGAACGCCCACTTCATCATCAGGTACATCGCTTCGGTTGCAGCAGGTTTCCTTTGCAACCGCGGCGAATAGTGGATGTGACCGACCTCGATCGAGCCGGAGGTCGGCGTGATCCTGAGATAACTCACGAGTCCGGCCGGCCGGCGATCCGCCATATCGACGACGGTGAAGAACAGCGGATCGTCGGCCAGACAGCTCGCAGCCAGCCATTCGCGATAGGTCGCCAGATCGCGGAACGGGCCGTAGGCCAGATACGTCCAGGTCACTCCCGTTGAATCTGCTGCGTCGGCCTCGAACAGTGCGTCTGCGTGCCGCGCCAGATCGAGCGGTTCCAGCTCGCAGAACCGGCCCTTCATTGTCGCGCGCGGCGGAACGAGCGGGACCTTCCAGTGGGGAAGCGGAAAGCCGATTTTCTGGCCAAGGGAGTTGAGCGTGGGCTGCATACCGGCCAGTCTACCGCGCGCGGCGGCGGATCGTCCACGTGGCCGATGCTGCCAGCATCGGCGTCTCGGGTGGACCTGTGCGGCAACTGTGCGGCATCGTTTAATCCGGAGCCAACGGCGACGGCGTTTTCGGGCACCAGGCGGCACTCGCCGTCGGACCAACGCTTTTCGCGGCGGTGCCCGACTCCGGGCTAAACGATCAAGAACTGCGACATTCGGGATCGAATTCGTCCCCGCCGGAGGAAAGGTCCCGCCCGGCAGGCGGGACCTACTTGGCCCGTACGGACACGACAATGGTCGTCTCGGAAACGACGCGGCGGACGTCGTCTTGCCGGGCGGTGGCGCGCACGACAATGGGCTGGTCGCCGGCGATTTGCGGATCGCCGGCAAAGCGCACGGCCAGCACGGCCTCGCGCTGGTCGGGCGCAAGATTGACGGCTTCGGCCGCGACCAGCCCGGCCTGCGACGCATCGGGAACGAATTCGACCACGAGCGGATCTTTCAACTCGGGCGCACGCGAGATCGTCAGCGGAATGCGAATCTCTTCACCTGCCGCCGCTGACAGTTCTGTGGCCGACGAAGAGATTTTCAGCAGGGCCCCTTCGGGAAGAATCCCGATCCGCATCTCCATCCGCTGCACCAGTGTGCGGACATTGCCTTTGGGATCGGGGACTTTGACGACGCCGTTCAGAATCATGCGGCTGGTTTTGGTGGTTTCCATCCATTCCGGGACGAAGATCGGGTACTCGACACGGGTGCCCGTCGGCGGAACGACAAAATCCCGGCTGGCCAGACCCTGCCGATGGCGCTGTTGCTTGGCCGTCATTTCGAGCGTGACCTCGCCCTGATAACCTTCGAGCCGCTCGATGAACAGGGGCGCCAGGAACGTGCTGCCCCGGTGGACCTTGCGCACGTCGTCGAGACCTTCGGGGGTGATCTTGATGCGGGGCTTCATCGTCGTCGCCAACAGCAACGGCGCCGCACGGGTGATCGTGCGGTCGCCGATTTTTGCAATGGCCGAGAGGGTCGCCAGCGCGGCCGCGGCGGGGGCGTCGGCCGCACATGCCAGATCGAGCGTCGCTTCGCCCTTCCCTTCGGCGATCGTCCAGTCGGCAGGTGCGGTGACGCCCGCCGGCAGCCCCGCCAGCAAAAGTTGAATCGGCCCTTTGAAACCTGCCTGTCGCGCCACTTTGACAGGGACCTTGATCGCCCCGCCCAGAGGCGCCGAAAGCTGCGCCGGAACGGTGATGCTGAAATCGTCGCGCAGGGGCTCGATGACCAGCCGATAGTTCGCGTCGCGGCCGCCGCTCTTGCCGCTGCGGTCGGTGAGCGCGAGCGTGTACTTGCCTTCGGCTGCGGACGTGACGGTCAATAACGCGTTCGTAGTTCCCTCGGCGTCGTCGCTGGAGGCGATCTCTTTGCCGTCCGGACCGAAGAGAGTCAGTTCTGGATCGAGCGGCGAACCAAGGTCTCGCGCCTGGGCCTCAATCCGCCATTGCTCCCCTGGCTTGAGCTGCAGGGCAAAGCGGTCTGTGCCGAATCGCGATTCCAGGCTGCCTGTGACAGCGCACGGCAACGAGCCGAGGGTCGTTTCACGAACCCCGGCCGGTTCAGCCGTTTCGAGCACGTCCGACACCTGCAGCGATATCGGCAGCGAGGGGCCGAAGAGAGTTTCGAGGACGTACGAAAATACGTAGCTTCCCGCTGCGGCCGGAATCGGCACTTCGCGAGTCAGAGTTTCGATGCGGTTGGCGCCGGTCGAAATCCCGAGCCCGACAAATTCGATCGACTGCGTCGTCCCGCGCCGGCCGGCGGCGGGATACGCCGCCGAGACGCGAGGTCCCCGGCGGATCGCAAGCCGGTACACGTACGACCTGTCGCCGGCAAAATCCAGGTCGTGCAGGCTCAGCGTATATTTAGCGCCGGCGCGGGCGATGAAACTGGTCGCCAGGTCATCCCCCTCGGTATCAACCACATCGACAACGACCTTGCCCTGGTCGTCCGCCACCTTGAGCAAGCCGTGCAGTGGCGAACCGAGCCTGCGGGCGACGAGTTCGATGGAGACCGGCCCGGCCTGCGGCGTGACGAACTCGTAGCGGTCGACTTCTTCGATCCGGTCGATCCGGCCGTTCACGGTCACCGGCAGCTCGGCAAGCAGTTGCGGCGTTTTGCGGGACGCGTCTTCGTCGATCTCGGCCGTGTTGCCGACTGCTATGAAGCCGACCGGAGACGCTCCGTTGGCGTTCGCCGCCTGAAAGCGAATGTTACCAGGCGCGACGTCGGCGGGAATCGTGAGGCGCGCGGGATACTCGCGCGGCAATGGCCAGGCATAGCCACGCCCCTTGGCGCCGAACCAGTACGGCGGTGGCGGGACGAGCACTTCGCCCGGGGGACCTGCGATTTCCAGCTTGATCCGCGAGTCGTGGACGAAGACCTGCGTGTCGGGCGTCCAGTCGTAGCCGCCGATGCGCACTTCGACGGTACTCCCCGCCCGGGCGCCGGGCGGGTAGACGTAGCCGATTTCCGGAGCGAGCTGCGCCAGCGCGGATTGCGCGGCGCCACTCACAGAAATCAGCGCGAAAGCCAATATCGTCGCAGAG
This sequence comes from Planctomycetia bacterium, assembly GCA_016200145.1. Classification (GTDB taxonomy): domain Bacteria; phylum Planctomycetota; class Planctomycetia; order Planctomycetales; family Planctomycetaceae; genus JACQFH01. The sequence goes on from JACQFH010000237.1 coordinate 3,574, forward strand.
CGCCGCATGAAATCCTCGAACAACCGACTCGAATTCTTCGGGCTATGCAATCAATCCGGGAATCAATTTGCCGCCGTCGGTCAGCGGAACGGGGCGGCCCAGCGGATCATCGTATTCCCTGGCGGAATCGATCCCCAGCAGCGTGTGCACCGTGTGCAGAAAGTCGTTGACGCTCACAGGGTCGCGCGTGGGCGCGGCGGCCTGAGCGTCCGTCGCGCCGATGATCTGCCCGGGCTTCGTTCCGCCCCCCGCGAAAAGAATGCTCTGCGCCATCGACCAGTGATCGCGCCCCGCCTGGGCGTTGACACGCGGCGTGCGCCCCATCTCGCCCATCATGATGACCAGCGTGTTCTCCAGCAGGCCGCGTGCTTCGAGGTCGTTCACGAGCGCCGCGAACGCTCGGTCGGCAGGGGGGATCAGGTCGTCCTTCAGGCTGGGGAAGCAGTTGAAGTGCACGTCCCAGCCCGGCGCGTCGATGCCCACAAACGGGCAGCCCGATTCGACAAGCCGCCGCGCGAGCAAGGCACACTGCCCGACCTGCGTCATCCCGTACGATTCCCGCAGCTTCGCGTCTTCGTCTTGGATACGAAACGCGCGCCGCGCCTCGGGCGAGCTGATCAGCTCGTAGGCCTTGCCGTAATACGTCGACATCGCCGCGGCCCGGCCGCTGCGCTGCCGCTCGCGCTCGAGCCCGGCGAGCATCTTGCGTCGCAGGGCAAAGCGATCGGCCGAAAGGCCTTCGAGCTGGCTGAGATCCTTGACTTCGAAATCAGGCTGGCTGGGATCGGCTTCGATGACGAACGGGGCGTATTCGGCGCCGTAGAACCCGGGGCCCCCGGCCGACATCGGATGGGGCATGTTGATGTAAGGCGGCAACTTCCCCGCCGCCCCCTTTTCGCGGGCGACGATCGACCCCAAAGACGGAAAATGCTCATTCGTGGGGATGGGGTGCTCGCCATCGGCGAAGGGCGCCCGCCGGCCGGTCATCACGTAGTAGTAACCGGTCATGTGGCCATTGTCGGCGTGAGAATGGCTGCGCACGACCGTGAACTTGTGTGCGATCTTGGCGCACTCGCGACAATGTTCGGTGAACGTCGTACCGGCCACCGACGTGGGGATCGGCGAGAAGGGCCCGCGAATTTCCGCGGGGGCTTCGGGCTTGGGGTCCCACATGTCCTGATGCGGCGGGCCCCCTTCCAGGAACAGGAAGATGCAGGCCTTTGCCCGGGCAGGTGATTCCGCGGCCGCCTGCAATTCGAGCAGGCGAGGCAGGGCAAGGCTCGACAGGAGGCTCGTCCCTCCCATGCGCAGCAGGTGCCGCCGGGAAAGTCCGTTGCACAAGCGGGAACGGGCGTCGCCGATGCCGACGGTGATCATGCGTGGCTCCTTGTGCCTGTCGGAATTCTCACGAATTCCGCTACGTCCGGCGGGTAGCGGAATTCGTGAGAATTCCGTCGCATCGCAGCGGACAACCAATTCCTCTAATGATTATACAAAAACTCTTTCGTGTTCAGCACGCTCCAAAGTATATCTTCGATCGCCTGGCGGCGCGTCGCACCGGGCGACGAAAACGCGTCTTTCGTCAGCGCCCGCTCTTCCGCAGCGGGAAATCGCGACAGCGTCCCCAGATAGATCTCGTCGATCAAATCGTCGGTCGACAGTGAAGTATCGGCCAGTCGCCGCGCCGTGCCGTCGCGGCTGGCGATCTTTTCGTTGATTTCTCGAGAATTCAGCAAGTGCAGGGCCTGTGAAATGCTGGGCTCGTTGCTGCGTTCGCATTCGCACACGGTAGCGCGCACGGGGCGACCAAAGATGCGGAAAAAGTACGACGGCATGCGGTTGTCCCAGATGGCGATGCTGCGCGTCCCGGCGGGCCAGCCGTTGAACTTCTCGGGCACTCCCGTCGCCTGGCACACCGCGTCGAGCAGCACCTCGGCCGGCAGCGCTTTCGGCAGGGCGTGCGAGAAATGCTGCCGGTCGGCTGCGTTCGACGGGTTCGTCATCGGACCGAGCTGGTACGCCCGCGACGCCAGCAGCGTCCGCGTGAACGCTTTCAGGTCGTATTTCACGTCACGCAGGTGGGCAGCGAGGGCTTCCATCAGCGGTTCGTTCGTCGGCGGATTCGTGGCCCGCAGGTCGTCGATCGGCTCGACAAGACCCCGCCCGAAGTAATGCGCCCAGAGACGATTCGCGATCGCCCGGGCAAAGTACGGGTTCTCGCCCCGCGTCATCCAGTCGGCCAGGACCGCGCGGCGGTCGCTCGACGCGGCGAAGTCGGCGTCTTTCGCGCCGAGAGCCCGCGCTGCAACCGGGTCGCCCGTCCGCGGGTGTTTAGCGTCTGTGCCCTGGCGCGAGACGATCGCTTCTGTCCCGCCCGGCAGTTTCTTCACGCGGACCCCGGTGAAGAAACCCGCGAGCCCGGCGTAATCGTCCTGCCCCCAGCGCTCGCTGGGGTGGTGATGGCACTGAGCGCACTCGATGCGGACTCCCAGGAACAACTGGCTGATGGCACGGCTGGCCGTTTCGGGCTGATCGAGTGCCTTGAAAAACGGGACGGGGCTTTCGCTCTGGACCGGTCCCTGGGCCGTCAAGATGTCGCGCACCAGTTCATCGTAAGGGCGGTTTTCCGAAAACTGTCGGCGCAGCCAGCGAGTGAGTCCCACCGTTCCCTGGTGCGTCACCTTGATCTTGTCGGCCCGCAGTACGTCGGCCCATTTCATGGCCCAATAATCGGCGTATTCGGGCCGGCCGAGCAATTCGTCGACCAGCCTGGCGCGCTTATCGGGAGCCGGGTCATTGAGGAACCGCCGCGCCTCGGCCGCCGTGGGAAGCGTGCCGATGACATCGAGGTGCGTGCGCCGCAGAAAGCCGGCGTCGTCGACGGGCGTTCCCGGCTCGATCCCCAGCTCGACCAGCTTGTCCCAGACCAGTTTATCGATGAAGTTGTTTTCGGGCGGCCGTGGAAACGATTGCCCCTCACGCGGCACGACAACGCGGCAGACCGCGACGTGCCCCAGGTACCGCACCAGAATGGCCGCTTCCCCGGGACCGTCGGCCGCCTGCAACAATCCCCGAGGGTTCGCTTCCACAATGTGGCCGGCATTCGAAATGAACTCGGCTTCGACGGTGGCGTCGCGGCGCGCGCCCGAGGCTTCGAGGGCGGTGACGCGAATCTGCTGCTGCTCGTGTGGCCGCAAGCGAATCGCTGCCGGTTCAACGACGATCGAACCGACGGGTTGCTCACCCGGAACCGAATGGGGGGCGCCCTCGGCAATCCAGCGCAACAGGCGCAAATGCTGAGGGCTGCCGGGATTGATCTTGCGCCCGCCGCCGTGCGGGACTTCGGCAATTGCCTTCCGCAAAACCAGGCTCTGTGGCGGCGACGAAACGACGACGCGCCGGCCCTTGCCTTCCCGGATCAGCGCGTCGTAATCGAACGTTCCGTCGAAGCCGAGCAGGCTGAGCTTGAATCCGTTTTGCCCTTCGGCTTTGCCGTGGCATCCGCCTGAATTGCACCGGGCCTTCGTCAGGATCGGGATGATCTCGTGTTCAAACGACACGGGGGGCGGATTCGCGATCCCGGATACCGTCACCGGAATCTTCAGCTCGTTCTGACCGGCGACGATCGACAGCGTCGTCATGCCGTCGGCCAGCGGATGAATGAGGCCGTCGGCGTCGACGCGGATGA
>JACQFH010000238.1 GCA_016200145.1 Planctomycetia bacterium
GCGAGCCGGGGGAACGGGCACCGATTCGAATAGAATTGGTCGCCCCCGGGTACGGGGGCGGAAAACTGGGCACGCGGTGCGCGAGACGAGCTGAGCACGCGCGTGCCCCGTTCGTCTCACGTCTTACTTCCGCGGTTTCGCCTGAATCGTGCGGGTCTTTTCGTCGACGGCAGTCACTTCCAGAAAATCGAGCCTGGCGGCAAATGCCGCGACGTCGCCCACCGGGCCGACTCGGAACGTCGAGGCTTCGTCGTCGCCGGTAATCTCGGCTGCTGCGCGGTCCGGGTCGTCGACGACCGATTTGATCCGCCCGCGAAGGGCGTTCTGCGAATCTTCGTCCAGCTCCCCCGAGACGACGATCGTGACGAGCTCATTCCTTTCCACCGGCTGCGATTCCTTCACGGACGGTTCAACCACAGGGGCCTCGCCGGAAAGTGAGTTCCAGAGAACCCAAAGTGCCCGGCTGGCCTCCTGGCCGGCCACCGCGAACTCCTCGGGCGCGGCCGCCGCCGCCATCTTATCGAGCGCGGCATCAGCGGTGCCCAGGATCGCCAGAAGCTCCGGCTTTCGTTCGGCGATCGATTCGGGATTAAATGCCGTCGACAGCCAGGCCCGCGCGTTGCCCACGCCGTGCTGCCATTCGTTCTCAAGGTCTTCGGGAATCCATTTCCCCTGGTGGAGAACGAAGTCAACGATCGCCGGGGTGCCGCCCGGAGCGTCAAACTTCAGCCTGGCCCTGTCTTTCGTCGCGCGCACGGTCGACACGCGCAGGTCGGCCAGCCGGTCGAAAAAGAACGCGAATTCGTCGTCGGGGGTCAAGCGAGACAAAGCGCGCAGTTGATCAATGAACTTGCCTCCAGCCGTCGCCAGCAACCTGCCGCCGTCGGTCTTCTGCAATCGCTCCAGGCTGGCCGCGTCGCTGTCGAGCAGCGATTCGAGAAGGTCCGCCAGTGCAGCCCCGTCGGACGTCGCGGGGGCAACGGCTTCACTGCGGGCCTGGGCGTCCGCCGGCCGCGATTCCACCTGCGCGCGGGGGTCGAGGAACTGTTTCTGAGATCTCAGCATTTTCGCGAACTTGCGGTGGACCGACACGGATTTGTCCCACAGCTCGGGATCCATCCGCGCGGCGAACAGGCGGACGAGCCCATTGAGGTCTTCCTGGAAATCAGAGGGCAAAAATTCCCAGAATGCCTCGGGGTGCCCCTGCCGCAGGCCGGCAATCAGCGCCGTGACGGCTGCCTGGGCCGGATCGCCGGGATTGTCAGGCACGGCCCCCGAAACCACGAGCGCCTGTCCCCCCGCCGGAGCGCCTTTGTCGCCGCAACCCGAATTGAGCAGCGCAACGAGCACCGCGAACAGAAATCCAATGGTCGTCGAGCGCATGGGGCTCCTCCTGGCGAAGTCAGTCTTCCTTCAGCGGCCTCTCCCAATTATCCAGTTGGTTGCGCAGATCGTCGAGGTCGAGCACCATTTTGCGCGGCGTCGCAGCGGCCCCGGCGGGCGAGTCGGCCGGAAAGGTGCCGTCGGCTTCGGCGTCCTGCACTTCTTCTTCCAGCGTCTGCAGCCACGGCTGAAGCTCGAGGGCCGAGCCCAGAGTCGTCGAAAGGTATTCCTCGGTCTCGGTCTGAAGCTGGCGGAACTCGGTCGATTCCTTGCCCTGCCGCGAATCGCGCATGGCAGGCTTCACCAGCGCGAGAATCCGATCGAGGGCCAGGGGCTTGACGAATCGTTCCGACAGCCTGTCGGAAACGCCGGGCAGGCGCATGCCGTATTTCTTTTCCAGCCGCTTCAGCTTCTGCAAGAACGTCTTGGCCAGGGGCGCCGTTTTATTCTCGAGATCTTGCCGCCAGGTGTCGGCGGCGCTCGTCCGGCCCAGTCGCGACAGCATCTCGTGCGCGAGTTCCATGGGCGCCAGGTTCCAGGCCTGGCGCTCGTATTCGGATTCGTGGCGCAGAAAATCGAGCAGGCAATGCAATTGCTCGCCGTAGTCGGACTGTGTCGTCGTGGTGTTGTACTCGAGAAAGCGGTCGAATTTCTCGACGATGCAACGCAAGATCGTTTCCAGCAGGAACGCCGCCTCGCCCCGCGAAATCGTGCGGTCGAGATCTTCCAGCAGCTTGATGGGGTGCAGCGGGTCTTCGTTCTCGGCCAGATAGTCGAGATACGCCTCGGCCCCGCGCTGGACGATACCCCGCAGGTTGCCCATCGACAGCATCCGCGGATGGAACAGGTCGCTGCCGTATTTGCGGACGAACGACTTCACCTTGCGCCACGTCGTCTGGTCCTTGAGCACTTCGACGCTGCTCAGCCGCATCGTCGCGCTGTGCTTGAGCCACAGCCGCAAATACGATTCAAGCACCGGCCGCGTGACGTCGAGCAGGGCCTGATCAGGCAGGGGCTTGCCGCCGCCGTCGATCCCCTGGACGATCGTGGCGAGCGACGCCTGGAGCGCCGCTTCCAGCAGCCGATCGAACTCGGTGATCGACATTCCGTTGGGAGGCGACGTCCGCTCCATGACGTAGGCGGTCCGCAGGACGTGCCACGTCTCGCGAAACAGGCCCAGTTGCGGCAACAGGGCCAGGAGCGTCCGAATCAGCGATTGCAGATTGCGTGCCAAGAGGATGTCCTTCGGCCGGCCGCCCCGGTCGATCGGCACGTACAGCAGCGGCCGACGAGCCAGGTGGCGCAGCAGCGGCGGCAACGCCTGACGGACTCCAGCCACATCGCGACTGGCGAGCAGCCGCAACACCGACAGCGCTTCTTCATCGAAATCGTGGCGGCCGGCCGCAGGAGGGTCTCTGCCCGGCAGAGATTTCAGCGCGCGCGACGTGTCGCTCAGCGCCACTCCAGCCGAAATCACCGAATTGAGCAGGCCGAACTTCACGTGTGACTGCCGATCGAATTCGCCCAGAGAATCCGGATCGCCTTCCGGCTCGGCCGGTTCCCAGGCGGCCAGGTCGTCCATCAGCCCCGCCAGGTCGGCCAGCCACGCGTCGTTCCGAGATTCCCAGTGCGTCAGCACATCGAGTTGCTCGGGCGTCGGCGGGATCTGGAGCGATCGACCTCCCTCCGCCGAGGCGGGCCCGCCGCCGATTCCACCGAACAGCCATTCCGCGGTGCCGGCCCACGCCTGCGAAATCGTCACCAGAAACCGCATTCGCGCTTCAAGAGGGTTGGCCAACTGGTCCAGATCGGTGTCGAACTGCGGGTTCGAATCGTCCACCGTGTCGCCGGAATGTCCGTCGTGGGCGCTGTCTCGAAACACGACGTTTTCATACGCGGCGCCGTAAATCGAATCTTCGTCGTCGGCCGGGTCCTCGCGCTCGGCGTACAGGTCGTCGTCGGGTGAAAACGAGTCGTCCCCGGCGTCGTGTTCGTCGCCTGGCCCGGGAGCGGGCTTGCGCCTGGGCGCCGTACCATCCCCCAGTTTCAGCTCACCAGCCGTGCCGCGCTGCAGCGCCGGCACCGTTCCCCATTCGCCGGCGTTGACTTCCACGTAATCAAAAAACTTACGGACCAGTTGCCAGTTCGACGGATCGTCACGCGTCAGCACGAGGTTGATCCAGCCCATCAGCAGCGGACAGAATGAATAGACGCCCGATTCCAGGGCCACCGTCTGGCTCTGGCTGAGCCACTGAATCAGCAGGTTCATCGCGGCCAGCGCGTCTTTTTTCTTCAGCAACAGATCGACGACGATGGCATACGCGCGCGGCGATTCGAATTCTTCGACGTGCCGCTTCCAGAAGCCGATGTCGCCGGCCGACACCCCTTCGCGATGCCACGCCAGCAGGGCTTCGGTGACGCGCACGGTCGATTCGTAACTCTCGCGTCCGAAGACGGCCGGCAGGTCGGAAACAGTCGTCGTGGCGAATTTGTCCCAGAACTCGGCCAGTTTGCCGAACCGGCCGCCGATCGACGCGCACAGCGACTGCTCCCCCGCTGCGGCCGCCTCGCACACCAGCCGCGAATACACGTTAAAAGCCTGGTCCATGATGCCGACCAGCTTGTCGACGCGGGGGTCGGCGACGCTGTCTTCGCGCGCGGCAAACAGCGGAAACTGCCCCTGAAAGCCCAAAATGTTCCAGGGATCGACAATTGCGCCGCAATCGATGCCGCGCAGCAGATACTCTTCCACCTCGGCCGTCCGCGCGTCGGCGGCGGCGATCTGCCCGCGATCGAGATCGAACTGCGCCAGCGTCAGCCGCAATTGAATTTCGGTCTCGAACCGCGTCGATGCCGCGGGGATGATCGTCGCCTGCTGGCGCGCCGCTTCGGCATACCCCATGCGTGCGAACAGGTACGCCAGGTGTGAACGCTGCATCTGGCGGCAGCCATAATGAGCAAGGTACAGATTCAGGTGCTGCCGGATCCGGCCGAAGGGCTGCTGCACGAGCTGGGCCTCGCGGCGAAGGCGGTCGGCATGCTTGCCGTTCATCGTCTTCAGCAGGCGCGAGTAAAAGGCGTCGCGCTGTCGGGCAATTTTGGGAAGCAGCGACGTCAGGCTGACGTTCGAATCGTGCGTGTCGGGCCCCGAGCCCGAAACCGACGAGGCCATCAACATCGTGCCGGCCAGAACCGCCGCCGCCTCGCGCACCCGCTCGTCGGCCGGCACGTCGTCGGCCTGCCGCATCCAGTCGCGCAGCGCATCGAGAATCACCACGCGCACAATGAACCGCCGGTATCGTCCCGAGACGTCCAGGCAATGCGGGTCCCATTCGCCGAATGTATAGTTCGTGCGCTTGTACACCGGATGGCCGTGATCGTAGGCCCGCACGTCGAGCGCCAGCTCGTCGACCAGGTCACGGTCGAAATACGCCGACGCCAGGATTTCCGTCGGCATGGCGTCGAGAATTTCCAGTGCGTTGACGACCAGGTCGTAATACCGGCCGCTGGCGGCCCCCGCTCCCTTGATGTACAGCGGAACCGGCCGGTACCGTTCGTGCGGATACGGCTGCATCTGCTGGCCGGTTTCGAGCACCGCCACGGGGCGATGGCCGAGAAAGTCGTTCAGGTGCCGCATCGCCCCCGAAACGATCCGCGCCGACTCGCTCCACGGCGAGCCCTGCAACAGCACCGCCTCGACGACGCGGGCCATAAAAAACGGCTGCCAGAAATCTTCAGGCAAAACGTGGAACAACAGGTCGGCATGGTGCTGGCGGTAGGCCGGCAGCGCCTCGTCGAAGACCAGCGCCAGCACACGCCGCGCCTGATCGGTGTCGCGAAAGGCCGGCGAACTGCCCGACAGCGCTTCGAGCCGGCGATCGAGCAACCCGCGCAGGGCCGGTTGCCCGCCGGCAGGCGCGAACCAGCGATGCAGCCGATCGAGGTTTTTCTGAAACCGCGAGTCGGCCGCTCCACTGGAAAAGTTCAGATATCCCAGAACCTCCGTCAGGGCCGTTTCTTCATCCGGCGTCGGGGAAGGCTGAACACTATCGTCATTGACAGCCATTGTACGCGTAACGTGGGCTACCTGGCCTGCTTCTCCGACACGGCCGCCTGCGCCGCCGCAAGCCGTGCAATCGGCACGCGGTAAGGCGAACAGCTCACGTAATCCAGTCCGATCTGATGGCAGAACATCACGCTGGACGGATCGCCGCCATGCTCACCGCAAATTCCGATCTTCAGTTTTTCGCGCGTCTTTCTCCCCCCTGCCACACCGATCTTCATCAGGCCCCCGATTCCGTCCTGGTCGATCGTCTGGAAGGGATCGTTGCCGATCACGTCGTTCTCTCGGTAGTAGCCGATGAACGAACCGTAATCGTCGCGGCTGGTCCCCAGCCCGGTCTGCGTCAGGTCGTTGGTGCCGAAACTGAAGAACTCGGCCCCCTGGGCGATCTGGTCGGCACAGATGGCCGCCCGCGGAACTTCGATCATCGTGCCGACCAGGTACTCCACCCGAGTCCCCTGTTCCTTGAACACCGCTTCGGCCTGCGCACGGATGATCTTCTCCTGGTTCTTGAACTCGGCCAGGAAGCCCACCAGCGGAATCATGACTTCGGGGAAGACTTTCACGCCCGACTTCTGCACTTCGACGGCCGCCTCGAAAATCGCGCGGGCCTGCATCGCCGTGATCTCGGGATACACGATTCCCAGCCGGCACCCGCGGTGGCCCAGCATGGGGTTGCTCTCGTGCAGCTCGCTGACCCGCTCGGCGACGACTTCGGGTTTGAGGCCCAGCTTCGCCGCCAGGTCTTTCTGCGCGCTCGGTTCATGCGGCAGAAATTCGTGCAGCGGCGGATCGAGCAGCCGAATCGTCACCGGACGGCCTGCCATTTCGCGGAACAGGCCGGCGAAGTCTTTCCGCTGGAACGGCAGCAGCTTCTTCAGCGCCGCCTCGCGCGCCGGCAGGTCCGCCGCCAGAATCATCTCACGGAATTCGTCGATGTGGTCGAAGAACATGTGCTCGGTGCGGCACAGTCCGATTCCCTCGGCCCCGAAGGCAATGGCTTCGGCAGCCTGGTCGGGCTGATCGGCATTGGTTCGAACTTTCAGCCGCCGCGCCGCATCGACCCATTTCATCAACTGCGCGTAACGCTGGTAAGTTTCCGACTGCTCGGGCATCAACGACTTCTGCAGGATCACCTGGATCACTTCACTGGCCTGCGTCTTCACCTGGCCGGCGAAGACTTCCCCCGTGAAGCCGTCGATGCTGATGTAATCCCCTTCCTTCAGCGTCTTGCCTGCGCAGCCCACAGTGCCCGCGTGGTAGTCGATCACCAGATCTCCGCAGCCCACGATGCAGACTTTCCCCATCTGCCGGCTGACGAGCGCCGCATGCGAGCTCGCGCCGCCGAATGCCGTCAGAATTCCCTTAGCCACTTTCATCCCGCGCAGGTCTTCGGGGCTGGTTTCGCGGCGGACGAGAATCAGCTCAACAGCGGGGTTGGCGTTCCATTGCGCTTCGGCATCCGACGCGTGGAAGCAGATTTTGCCCGTCGCGGCGCCGGGGCCCGCGTTGATCCCTTTGGCCAGAAGCCGCCCTTCGGCCTGCGCTGCTTTTTTACCCTTCGGATCGAAAATCGGTTGCAAGAGCTGGTTCAGATCGTCGGCGGGGATGCGCTTTGCGCTCAGCGCTTCGTCCGAGGTAATCAGTCCCTCGTTGACGAGGTCGACGGCGATGCGGACAGCAGCGAACCCGGTGCGCTTGGCGTTGCGGGTCTGCAGCATCCAGACCTTCCCCTTCTGCACCGTGAATTCGATGTCCTGCACTTCCTTGTAGTGCTTCTCGAGAATCTTGCCGATGTCGTTAAGCTGGTCGAATGCCGCCGGCATGTCTTTTCGCAGGCTGGCCTCGATGCGCTGGGGTGAACGGATGCCGGCGACGACGTCTTCCCCCTGGGCGTTGATCAGGTAGTCGCCGCAGAATCCCGGGAGGCCCAATGCGCAGTCGCGGGTCAGCCCCACGCCCGTGGCGCAGTCGTCACCCAGGTTTCCAAACACCATCGCCTGCACGTTGACGGCCGTCCCCCATTCGTGCGGAATGCCGTACGTCCGCCGGTAGACCATGGCCCGGTCGTTCATCCAACTGCGGAACACGGCGCCAATCGCGCCCCACACCTGCTCCATGGGGTCGGTCGGAAAATCGTGCCCCGTTTTCTCTTTGATCGCCTTCTTGAACTCGGCGACCAGCTCTTTCAGGTGCGCGGCCGTCAACTCCGAGTCGAACTTGGCGCGGGCCTTCTCTTTCTTGTGATGCAGCAGCTCTTCGAAGGGATCGGCGTCTTTCTTGTCTTTCGGCTTGAGGTCGAGTACGACGTCGCCGTACATCTGCACGAAGCGGCGATAGCTGTCCCAGGCGAAGCGCTCGTTGCCAGTTTGCTTCGCAAGCGCTTCGACCGTCTGGTCGTTGAGCCCGATGTTGAGGACCGTATCCATCATGCCGGGCATCGAGTCGCGGGCGCCCGAGCGGCACGAGACGAGCAGCGGGTTCGTCGTCGAGCCAAACTTGGCGCCCATGACCTCTTCGACGCCGGACAGCGCCTTGGCAACCTGGTTCTTCAGCTCCGGCGGATACTGTCGATCGTTGGCATAGAAATAGGTGCAGACTTCCGTCGTAATCGTAAATCCGGCCGGAACCGGCAATCCGATATTCGTCATTTCCGCCAGATTGGCTCCTTTGCCCCCCAGCAGTGCTCGCATTTCTGACTTGCCGTCAGCCTTCCCCTTGCCGAAGAAATACACATACTTGTGACCAGAGTCTGCCATCTCGTTTTCCTCCGACCGACCTGATATCGCTGACCCAGGAACCGGCCGCCTTGAAAGAACCAAAATAACCCCGACCATCCGCCGGGGCCGCCCGACGCAACCAATTGGCGCGAAAGGCCTTGCATCACGTCATGCCGCAGCGCCGATCTGCTCGCGTACGGCCGGCGACAGGCCAGTACGAAAGCTAACAGCGCCGCTCCGGACCGTCAAGGGATTGGATTTTCCACGACGATCAGATCGCGGCTGAACTGCGACAGCAGCTCGCAGCCGTCGGCGGTAACGAGCACGTTGTCGATGATCCGGGCTCCCAGGTGTTCGTCGCCAATGAACACGGGAGGCTCGACTGACACGACCATTCCCGCCTCCAGCATGTACGTGCTGCCCCGCAGCATGTGCATCGGTTCCCCCCACGTCGGCGGGAAGCCCGGCGCCAGGCCGTACCCGGAGGTGTGGACGCGATAGCGTTCGCATCCCGCCTCGGCAATGACGCGCCGGGCGGCTTCGTGCGGAACGACGGCGGGAACGCCGGCGCGAATTTCGGCGATGCAGGCATCCGACGCACGACGCACAACGTCATACAATTCCAGCATCCTGGGCGTGGGAGCTCCGAGGCAAAACTGCCGGCCGATCGTCGACGTATAGCGCCTGTACGCCGAACCGAATTCGACGCTGCCGAAATCGCCGGTGCGCAATCGGCGGTGCGTGGGCGCCCCGTGGCTGAAGCTGGACCGCTCGCCCGACACCAGGTTGATCGGGCTGGCTGCCAGCCCGCTCCCCGACGTCAGCAGCGAATGGTACACGTCGCCGGCCACTTCGAGCTCGCTGCGGCCGGCCGCCAGTGATTTGGCGAACACGGCCATGGCCACATCGGCAATTCGGGCCGCCTCGCGGATGTACTCGATCTCGGTCGCCGATTTCACCAGCTTGAGATCATGAATCAAGTTGTTTGGCTCGGCGACGAGCGCCGCACCGAGAAACTCTTTGAGGCGCACGTAATGGTGCGGGTGCAGGTAATACGCCGGGACTTCCATGCCAACCCGCGCCTGACGCAAGCCCAGCGCATTGGCCAGCCGGCCGAACGGGACGAGCGGATCTTCGTTTTCATTCCCTCCGTAACTTCGGATTTCGTCGACCAAGGCGTCGTCCTGGAATTCGTTGCGCTCCCCTTCGCGAGTGAGGATCACCAGCGGCTCAGAAGCCGCGGAGACCAGGAGGCACTGAAATTCCTGGTAGCTCTTGGCGTCCGACCCGGTGAGCCAGTGAATCGACACCGGATGAATGACGACGAGCCAGTCGAGGCCCGCCTTACCGATCGCCTCGCGCACCCGCGCCCGGCGCGAGGCGAATTCAGCGGCGGAGAAATCGTGCTTTGACATGTCGGCGACATTGTAGACGGGCACCAGTGGCCCGGCTATTCTGGCGACGTTCCGGCGTCATCCGGATTTGAGTCGCACAGCGCGGATAGTGCCCCGGCCACTCCCAAGCGGCCGGGGCACTGCGGCCAAGAGCGGACGTTCCACAACCTGACCTCAGTCCCCACAGCGCGAGATCAATTCTCATGCACGACCGGCCCACCAACGTCCGCTGGCTGATCGTGCTCCTGCTGATGGGGTTTGCTTTTCAGGGACATTTCAATCGGGTTGGGATCTCTGTCGCCGGCGACGAGAAATTCATTAAGTCGGGAGAGATCAGTGCAACGCAGATGGGCGCGGTTTATACCTCGTTCCTGATTGTCTATACCGCGATGATGGTTCCAGGCGGATGGCTCATCGACCGGATCGGGCCCCGGAGAGCGCTGACGTGCACGGGCCTGGGATTAGGATTTTGCGTCGTATTGACGGGGGCGCTGGGCTGGTTTTCGTGGCCGATTGCGGCACTGCTGGGCCCACTGATCGCGATCCGCGGAACAGCTGGCGCACTCAGTGCCCCCCTGCACCCTGCCGCCGCGCGGGTCGTCTCGCTGTGGATCCCGCTTCCACGGCGCGTGATGGCCAATGGGCTGGTGACGGCGGGCGCTGTGCTGGGCGTCGCCGCCACGAATCCGGCGTTCGGCTGGCTCATGGACAAGCTGGACTGGCCGCTGGCGTTCGTGGTGTCCGGGGCCACGTACATGCTGTTTGCCCTGGTGTGGAGCCGCCTGGCGACTGACACTCCGGCGGACCATCCCTGGATCAACTCGAGTGAGCGGATGCTGACGGATTTTCCGGCAACCCCGCCGGCTCAATTCGCGCCGCTGCACAATCTCCTGGAGCTTGTGCAAAATCGAGGACTCGTGTTCCTGACTCTCAGCTACGCGGCTCTCAGCTATCTGCAGTACATGTTCTTCTACTGGAGCAAGTACTATTTCGCCAACGTGATCAAGATGAGCGTGCCCGACAGCCGCCAGGCGGCATTTGAAGTGAACATGGCGATGGCGTTTGGAATGGCCTGCGGCGGATATCTGACTGACATCTTCGCGGGGTTGTTCGGACGCCGGTATGGATATCGAACTGTGGCGATCGCCGGCATGGGATTCAGCGCCGCGTTTGCCTGGGCTGGCATTTCCACGACAGATGCCAATCTCGTCGTCTTGTGCTTTGCGCTGGCGTTTTTTGCCCTGGGTTCGTGCGAAGGGGTCTTCTGGACCACCGCTCCGCTGCTTCACAAACGCGGTGGAGGACTGGCAGGGGCGTTTCTCAATTTCATCGGAAATGCCGGAGGCCTCGTGTCACCCCTGATCACTCCCTGGATTGGCGAAGAATTTGGGTGGGGCGTTGCCGTCGCCGTCGCCTGCTGCATCTGCGGCCTGGGGGCCGTCTTCTGGCTGTGGATCGACCCGGAACCGGCGCGAGACGTTGCCGCAACGTAGGTCAGGTTTTCCAACCTGACAGCAATGTGCCGGCTAATGATCTTCACGGCCACCAGCACCAGGTCCGACTCCACGCCGATCGTCGAAGCCACCGGCCTGCAACCCGTGAGTTCCGATGATTGCACAGGGCGGAAGCGGCAGGATGCCGCTTCTACTCTACGCGAACAAGCCCGTCACGACGTTGCCCTCCACATCCGTCAGCCGGAAGTCGCGGCCGGCGTAGCGGTAGGTGAGCCGCTCGTGATCCAGCCCCAAGAGGTGCAGAATCGTCGCGTGCAGGTCGTGGATGTGCACCTTGTTCTCCGCGGCGAAATACCCATAGTCGTCGGTAGCTCCATAGCGCAAGCCCCCTTTGACGCACCCGCCGGCCAACCACATCGTAAAGCCTTCCGGGTTGTGGTCGCGGCCGTTCGTCGTTTCGGCGGTCGGCGTGCGGCCGAATTCGCCCCCCCACCACACGAGCGTGTCCTCCAGCAGGCCCCGCGCCTTGAGGTCGTACAGCAACCCGGCGATCGGCAGGTCGACCTCGCGCGCGTTCTTCTCGTGTCCGTTCTTCAGGTCGGCGTGCTGGTCCCACTGGACCTTATCGTCGTTGTGCGTCACCTGGATGAACCGCACGCCAGCCTCGGCGAACCGGCGGGCCATCAGGCACATCCGACCGAAATTCGCCGTCGCGGGATCGTCCAGGCCGTACAGCTTCTGCGTCGCGGCGGATTCACCCGACAGGTCTTCAACTCGCGGCAGCTCAGACTGCATGCGGAACGCCAGCTCGAACGAACCGATGCGGGCTTCGAGCGCCGCGGCGGGCCCCGATTCCAACTGGTGCTCGCGATTGAGGCGGTCGAGCCGCTCGAGCTGCAAGCGCTGCACCTCGGGCGACAGCCGGCCGTTGGCAATGTATTTCACGCGTGCTTTGTCGGAAGGCACGCTGGCGTTGCCCAGCGGCGTCCCCTGGTACACCGCGGGCAAAAACGCGCTGCTCCAGTTGTTGATGCCGCCGAACGCCAGCGTGGGGCAGATCGTCACGAACGCCGGCAGGCTGGCATTCTCGGTCCCCAGTCCGTAACTGACCCACGAACCCATGCTCGGGCGGACAAAATTGTCGCTGCCGGTGTGCAGCTTCATCACCGCCCCGCCGTGTGCCGGGTTCGTTCCGTGCACCGAATGGATGAGACACAGGTCGTCGACGCGCTCGGCCAGCTTCGGAAACAGCTCGCTGACGGCGATGCCGCTTTCGCCGTACTGCTTGAACTCCCACGGCGACTTCAGCAGGTTGCCGGTGCCGTTAAACTGCACGCGCGGCTTGGCGAACGGAAAGGGCTTGCCGTCGTCGCGCGTCAGCAGCGGCTTGGGATCGAACGTGTCGACCTGCGAGGGGCCGCCGCTCATGAACAGGAAGATGATTCGTTTCGCGCGCGGCAAGAAATGCGGGGCCCGCGCCGTCAGCGGATCGGCCGGCGACGACTGATCGGCCAGCGACGTCTGGCCCAATAGCGACGCCAGCGCCAGCGAGCCGAATCCGGCCGCCGAGCGCTCGAGCACCTGCCGGCGCGAAATGGGGCGTTGCAGCATTCTTACATCAATCAGGTCAGGGACAGTTCCAGCGCGTCCGAGGACGCGTGCAATTGGTTCAGATACCTATCATCGTGCATCTGTGGAGCGCATGCAACGAATTGTATGCGTCGGTGGTGTTCTGACCTGGCCCAAACTGCTCGAAAAGTCGCGACGGGAACATTCAGACGCAACCGCCTGAAGGCAGTACTACGAGCGGCCGAGCCTCACAGCGGCCGACGTGATAGAATGACCGACGTTTGCGTCGGTCATTTTCATTCGGACAACGGTCGTCGGTCCGGAGTCGCGGCGATGTCGAGGTTCACAACCGCAATACTGCCGCTTGCCGTCCCGGCCGCCGTGGGAGTGATCATTTTTGCTTCCATAGGGCGGTCATCCCGGCTACGCCGCCACGGTGTTCGCCATGTTGAGTGGTGGAATGGCTCTGAGTTCGCTTGTCGCGCTGCTACCGCTGTTGGTGTTCTTTGGCTGCTTTATCCGCCGCACCCTTCTGGAGGATCGGCTGCTCCAGCAGGAGTTGCCCGGTTACGCGGAGTACGCCCAGAAGGTCCGCTATCGGCTGTTCGCAGGGCTTTTTTGATCACGGTCCACCTCTTCTGGGAGAATTGCCGGATGTCGGCGGAATTTAAGCAAACGTACGTTGAAGTCGCGTCATACTTGCGCAGGGTTTTTTTGATGCCGACCCTTAGCGGATTTGCGGACTCTCTTCCGCCGTCAGCTCCGCAATTGTCGGCCCCGGCGGAACGAAATGAGCCGCGGGCTGATGGCGCCGATGAGTTCTTCGCAGCGAGCCATTTCATTCCGTCTGCTGCCTCGCCAACAACACGAGGCCCGTCGCTGCAGCCGTTCCTTTCCAGGATTCTTCGGCGTCTGCTCGGACCTTCCAAACGGGATCCGTCACCGGTCGTCGCGAGTCGGGGGGAGTTGGTTCTGCGAATCAGCGGGGACAGTGAGCAACTGGGAATCGAGATCACATGTGAAGTGAAATGTCCGAACGGAGGCCGCCTGCGCTCGCCAGCGATCCGTTTCCCAATCGATGGCATTGATGAGCCGGCATTGTCAGATTGGCTTGTGACAACACTTCCCATCGCGTACGGCATGCTCTCCGCGAACACGCAGAGTCCCGCGTCGTTTGCTGCTGCGAGTGACTCCGAACGATGGGCCGTTGTCCTCGGTTCCGAGATGGCCGCAGCGGCTGCGGCAGAGCAGCGCCGGCGGCACAGCGGGGTGGTGCACGAATCCCCTTTGCCGGCAGACGACTACGACTTCTGGCGGGGAGATTTCAGCCTGATCGATCCGGCGCCAAATTCGCTGGATGACGCGTTGCGGAACGTTGCCCGGCGATATGCCGAGAGCGACCCCGAGCAGCGGTCGGACTTTCGAGATTCCATCAGCATGGATGGCTTTTACACATTGATGACGTTCGCGCGGCGATCAGTTGTGTCAGCCATGCGGTCGCAACGGGCTGACCTTATCCGCGATGGCCTGACCGCAGTCGCGATGATCAGCCAGGAGCGGGTGGACTACCGCGACATCCTGGTCTGCCTCAGTTTGCTTTATCATGCCGCGAACCGCGTGGGAGCCAATGCGGACAGCCTGTTCCGTCAGACCGCCAGATTGGCCAAGCGCGAGGTTGGTAAATTATTCGTTGAATTCACCCGGCAGACGGCCGAATACCGGAACCTGCAGTCGTCGTGGGGATACGATGAAATTCAAACCGAGAACGGCGTTGGGTTCATCGGATGGGAATTTGCAGAATACGCGCCCGACGTCGACCTGAAGTCTGTTGCACTTCAGGTGTCCCGACTGATTGCCGCCGACAAATATCAGCCCGACAGTGTCTCTGTGGCCGCAGAGCTCCCCCCCTTTTGGCTGTCCCGCGGGGAGAATCCCGAGTTGGAACAGGTCCTCGCGCGAGTGCGCGGAGGCGCGTCGATATCGGCGAGGCTGCGTCCGGGTGAGCACGGACAGCATGACAGCCAGCAATTCAGCGTGTTCATCGTAGAAACATCAGCTGCCACAGATGCGCAGAAGCTCCTTCGTTTATCGCAGGTGAAAGAAGTCCGCGATCACAGCATGACGGGCGCTGCGACAGGCAAATTATTTGCTTTGATTGTGGCCCGGGCGTTCATGGAAGGTGCTCAAGCGTTTGAAACGCCGAGCAGCCTGGCCCGGTTCGAAAAAGGCCTCGCCGAGACTCTCGCTCGATTTGCGACGTAAGTAATTGCACCAACTCGGCGTGCGGCTAACTCGACGAAGTGGTTTCATCAAGATAATGGCGGGAACGAATGGCAACAGGATTAACGCTCGGTACCTTCAACGTCGCAGGAGACGTTTGAAGAATGCGATGATTCCGACTGTGTTGCTGCCGTAACCAAAAAATACGCGGCGAACGATCGCCTCCGTCCCGACCAACTTCCATCCGTCTGCGCCGAAATCGTCGAATTTCTCATTGAAATCCGATGGAAGCCCCGTGCCCGTCCACTGGTCGGCGCGGAAGTACACGATTTCGTGAATAACTCGTAAGAAACGCGCTCCCGCCCTGTTCCCCGGTATGATGGAATCAGGCTCGCAACGAAGAGTTCAAACGTCGTCAGGCGCCCCACGATTGGGATCAGAGAAAGGTCGGGTTGAGCCATGCGGAAGCGAATTCGATCCCTGTGCGTTGCCTTGGTTGTGCCCGTGGTCTTGAGCAACTCTCACCTGGCGCTGGCCCAGGGGTCTCGCGGGTTCGGTCGGTCTGGCCGGGTTGCCAGAATCGGCTATTCCGGTTCCCGCAGCGGCGCATTCGCGGGAGGATTATCCTGTCCCGGCGCGGCCTGCGGAAATGATCCGTGTGATCTGGCCACCCGTGCCTGCACGGCCGGCGGTAGAGCCGGTTCCGTTACGTGCGGCACGCCGCAACCGGCGGCGACGGAAACGCCTCAGTGCAACGCGGCGCTGGCTTACGCGACGACGACCATGACGTACTCGCCGGATGACAGGATTTTGATCGGAGAGAGGGCCTTCCGCAGCGGACAATACTGGGGGCGATATCGTGACCCACAGTCAGCTGTGCGCCTCGGTCGATGGGGCGGACCGCTAACCTGATTCCGCTGATCGACCAACGGTCGAAGAATCGCGTTTCATGCTCATCCGGACGACGACATCGGTCGCGACGCCGAGCCGCAACGTGGTCAGGCCATCAATCATTTCGATGGTACTGTCTTCGGCAGCCAGACAACCGGCGTCGACGAAGCATCCACGGCCAAACACAGTTTCTTGCGGAAACGAATTGCCACCATCGATGCGATTTGCCGACTCAGCACCGACCAGAAAACGGCAGAACTAAACTGCCTTGACGTTCTCGGCACACGGGCCTTTCGGACCCTTGCCTTCCGTGTACGTCACCTTCTGGCCTTCCTTCAGATCATCGAAACTGCCCCCTTGAACGCTCGACGAGTGGAAAAACAGATCTTTTTCCGTTCCCGTATTGATGAATCCGAAGCCCCTGTCCGTCAACCTCTTGATCGTGCCTTCTGGCATTTGTGCATTCCCGGAGAAAGTTCATGGATGGAAGCCTTCCGTTGGCTGGGTCGATTATACCCTTTCGCCGGGCTAATCGGCAAATGGGTTGCAGGCGATCGTCTTCCGCGGAGCGGTATCGTTCGATTATGGCGCCTTCAGCAACCACGGGAAGTATTCGCGTCTCTCTTCCGGGCTCAACGACCTCATCTTCCGAATGTTTCTCTCCGGGATGGCCTCAGGCTCTGAGTGGTCTGACAGAGCCTTGTCGATGCTCGCTTCGCGAATGACATGCAGGATCGGCCAGGGCGAACGATTGGTCAGATTGCAGGCGTCATCTTCTTTCGTTCCGCGAAATCTGTACCGCGGATGAAAGCTCGCGACCTGGTACCTGCCTTCCCAGCCGCCCTGCCGCAGCAGGGTCTCAACTTCAGCCAGAAACTGGTTGTACGCATCGAAGTCGGCCAGCATGCCTGAAATGACGAGCAACGTTGTTTCTACCGTGGCCACCGGAGTCCCGTCGATCAACTCCAACTCACTCTGCAGATGAGCAAGCAGTGTCTCTTCGGTCGCGGCCTGACTGACTGAGATCCGAATTTGACCGTTTCGATAAGGTGTCCCCGCGAACGGACAGAGATTCAGCCCGATGACAACCTGTTCCAGCCACTGCCGCACCTGGTGCTCTACCGCTTCCATTCGAGTCTCTTCCTCCGAGGTGCGCAGGCAAATCTCAAGGCGGCGTGCGTCGGTCACCGCCGTCATGCGTTTGACGATCAAGGATACCCGCGGTGGCATGCGGGCGCGAAGGCGAATGCGGTCGCTCGGCCGGCTGCGGCGTGGTAGACTGCAGGCGTTCGCGTAAGTCCTTTACGACCAGACACGGCGAAATTGATGACCCGGTGGCAGTCGCGACAACGCGGCACAGTCCTAACCCACTTCGGCGATCGAATACCTGTTGGGTGACCAGGAGGCCCTTGTGGATGATGACGTCCGATACTGGGGGAACCTGCTGGCGGCGGGAGGCGTTGTCTCGCTGAGGAATCTCATTCACCGGCCGGATGAACCGGCAGGGGTCTTTATGAGACGGGGGCTGTCCGCGAAATAGAAAGAACATCAACTCAATGAAACCGACCATTCGATCCACGAACCAGGGCCGCACCGTCGCCTTCGTGGGTGACGTCTACCGATTTCTGGCAACAGGCGAAGAAACGAACGGCAAATATGCCATGTTCGAAGCGCTGGTGGGGCCTGGCGGCGGGCCTCCCACGCATGTCCATAGCCGGGAAGAGGAAGGCTTTTACATTCTCGAGGGCGAGATTACGTTGACCGTCAACGGCGAGCGGATTGTGGCGACGGCGGGGATGTTCGCCAACGTGCCGGTCGGAACGCCGCACAGCTTCAAGAACGAAGGCAGTAAACCGGCGAAGATGCTGATTTCGGTTGCTCCCGCCGGCCTGGAGAAGATGTTCATCGAGGCCGGGATCACGCTGGCCGACGGTGCGAATTCCGCTTTGCCGCCGACCAAGGAAGAGATCGAAAAGCTGCTGGCGATTGCGCCGAAGTATGGAATCGAAATCAAGCCGCCAGGACATTGACGTGAGCGTTGCGGCACTGTTCCCAGCGTTGCGACAGCGACTCAGATGATTAGCACGGACGAGTGGCACGTCCTGATCAGCGGGAAGGGCGTGGTGCGCGTCTCTGGATGCCGGCATGCTGGCGGGAGGCGTGTTTCGTTTTCGTTGTTGTTCAGCCATCCCGTTCCTGGTCGTCATGCAAGGTATGTCGCGAGACATGCACCACGCCCTTCGTTCGTTCCTCACTCAGGGCGTGCCACATGATGTGCGCCGGATGGCGAGGAATACCCCCCAAGCCCCCCGGCGAATCACAATTTCGCATGGGTAGTCGATGGCGGGGAATGAACCCCCCCCCGAGCCCCCCCTTACGAAGGGGGGGAGGGTGCGCGCTAATTGCCGGCCGGGGCGGGTTTCGACAGCCACAGGACGGTGTCGCCGTCGCTGCTGGCGGTGAGGACGGTGTCGCCGACGCCCGGCGAGAAGGCCACGCTTGTCACGGCACGAACGTGACGGCTCAAGTTGAGCAGCTCACGCGCGTTGCGGTCGTTGGCGTTGGCGGCAGCTCCGCCGCCGTTCGGCAGGCGTGGATCCCACAGTTTGGCGAAGGTATCTCCGCTGCCGGTGACGATTCGCCGATCATCGGGGGAGAACGCAGCACAGCGCACCGCGGCGGCATGTCCCTTGAGGATCGAGTGCAACGTAAGTTGATTGCCCACCGACCAGACGTAGGCCAGGCTGTCTTCGCCGCCTGTCACGATCCAGTCGGCCGTGGTCTGCGAGAAAGCGGCCGTCAGCACCGGCCCCTGGTGGCCCCCTTGAGCGGCCTTGTCCGGGTCCCACTTGGGGGTTTTTCCGATCGGCTGCTGGTCGTCGTCGGCTTTCCAGATCCAGGCCGTTCCGTCTTCGCAGGCGCAGACGACGCGTTGGCCGTCGTGCGAGAACGTCGCGCTGCGCACGATAGAATCGTGCTTCCATTTCTTCGCTGCCGTGGGCTCGGCCGCCTTCCCGTCCCAGGACCAGAGGCGTGCCCAGTTGTCGCGGCCCGCCGAGAGAATCTCATACGACTGTTTGACCGGCGAGAAGACGGCCGACTGGATCGACGCCGGCATTTCGCCGTGCGGATTGACGATCTGGCAGACCTTCTTCCGTGAGGCGGCATCCCAGACCTTGATCGTGCCGTCGTCGCCGGCCGTCAGCATGAACTTGCCGTCGCTCGAATATCCCACTGCGCGAACCTGGCCGTGCGGGTTGGTTCGCGTGACGAGGCGCGCGGCGCCGTCGTACAATTCGGCTCGCGATCCGTGCAGCGCCAGAATCTGCCGGTCAGCGCCGGCGGCCTGCGGCGCGTACACGGCGCCCCAGTACTGGCGAACGTCCTTTTTCGATTCGCGATAGGGGCGTTTGCCCTTCACCGTCAGTTCGGCGCCCGTATCGAGGTTGTAGCGACGGACGACCGTTCCCGGTTGCCCGGCAGGCGCGGCGGCGACGACCGCCGCCTCATCACCCTGGGGCGCCACCGACAGCGAGAAGACGTTCGGCGTATCGACGCGAATCGCCTGCTGATCGAGCTCGCGGGCCGCATCGACGTCCCAGCGGTGAATCACATAGGTCGTGTCGGCAGCGGATTTCTTCCCGGCGGGCGACGCAGCCTGCTTTGCCGCGCTGACGGTGAACGCCGCCTTGCCGTCCGGATGCATTGCCACGAATCGCACAGGGACGCCGTGCGCCAGGCTGGCAACCTGGGCGGGCGCTTCGCCCGAGACGTCGTCGACGGACACGTTGCCGTCGTCGCGCGCGGTGATCAGGCGGCGGCCGTCGGGCAAAAAGGCAGCCGCATTGATTTGCGTGCGTGCCGGCAGCGAGCCGACGATTTCCCATTGCGGGTAACCGCCCACCTGCCGCAACTCCCTCGGCGACGTTCCAGAACTGCACGCGGGGCGAAAACGTCCCCGGCGCATGCCGCGACGATTCGCTGGCCGACGTGGCGATCCATTTCCCGTCAGGCGAAATGGCGACCACCGCCGGAATGCCTGTCCTGGGCAAGCGGGCCCATTGGGAACCGGTCGAGGAATCCCACAGCAGCGAGGTGTCGTCCATGCCGGCCGTCAGGTACCACGAGCCGTCGGGCGCGTAGGCGGCCGTCCAGATGGGGAGGGCGTGCCCTTCTTCGAGCCTGCGGGCGGCAGGCGCCAGGTCGAAGTCGCGCCTCTCGCCGGTCCGCACATCCCACTGATACGCCTTATGGTCGCGGCTGCCGGTGATGACGCTCGCGCCATCGGGCGAAAACGCTGCCGAAAGCACGTCGCGATCGGGGCCGGTCGTGCCGGCCAGGACCGGATCCTGAAACACCTGCTCTTCCTTGTAGGCCACCACATTCCAGCGCATCACGGTGCTGTCGTGGCCGCCCGAGAGCACGAACCCGTTGAAGAGGCTGGCTCGTCCGGCATCGGCCTTGCCTTCCAGTGAGGCCAAGACGCAGGCGTGAACGTGCCCGCCGTGTCCCCGAAACGTTTTGACGTCGTCGGATTTTCCGGGTTCGCCGCGGGCGCGCAGGCGCTGCAGTTTGACAGCGTTGTCGTCTCCGCCGCTGAGCACGAAGTTGCCGTCGCTTGAAAAGGCAACGGCGCGCACCGCCTTATCGTGCCCGATCAGATTGCTGGAGAGGACGGCCGAAGCGCCGCGGTTGTCTTTCTCCCCCTTCGTCGCGTCAGTCCCCGTGCCGACCGCCTTCGCGGCTGCAAGCAGGGCGGGGTCCCAGACGATCAGCCGGCCGTCTTCATCGGCCGAAACGACCTTCCTGCCATCGGGCGACCAGGCGGCCGCGAGCACGGCGCTGTCGTGGAAACGGATGGCGGGCTTCATTTCAAACGCGGGGCCGTTCGGACCGTCGGAGATCGTCCACAGCACAGTCCGGAAGTCGTCTCCCACGGTGACGATCTGGCTCGCGTCGGGCGAGAAGATCGCGCTCCGCGCAGCGCCGTAATGGCCCGTCAGCGCGGGGCTCACCAGTTGCGGAGCGGCGCCACCGAGTTCCCAGACGAAGGCGCTTCCATCGGCCCCTGCGGTGAGGAGCCACGTCTTGCCCTTGTGCTGCCCGAACTGAACGCTGAACACGGTCTTGGCGCCGCCGAACGGCTTGCCAACCGGCTTGCCATCCGTGGACCAGAGCTGCACGCTGCCGTCTTTGCCCGGTTCGCCCGCGGTCGCGATGAGGTTGCCGTCGGCGGAGATGGCCACGGCCAGAACCGGGCGTCCCGTCTGGATGATCGTGTGAGGGGCCTTGTCGTCGGGCATCGTCGATCCGATGATCGCCGTCCCGTCGCGGCGCCCGGCGACGAACCGGCTGCCGGTGCGATCGACAGCCAGCGCCTCAACTCGCCGGTCTTGCGCACCCTCTTCTTTTGTGCCGTCGACGAGGGGCGCGGCCTGCCCGGCCAGGTATTCCAGCCGGGCGAACTCCCAGCCCTGCAGCGACGTGACTTTATCCGGTTCAGCCGCGGCTTTGCGGCGATTCTCGTCTTCTGTGCGAATCTCGGTGAGGACGCGGCGGACGTCGTCGAAGGCCGACGTTTTGATCTTCGAATCGGCCAGACCGATCTCGGCGACGTAGGCTTCGTAATCCTGGGCCGCCTTGGCGGCGACGGCCTTTTTCTCGTTGGCCTGGGCGATCTTCTGCTGCTTGACCGCTTCCATGGCGTTCTTGTCGGCGTCCATGCGCGCGATCTTTTCGTCCTCCTTGGCCTTCTTTTCATCCTCGGCGGCTTTTTCCGCCTTCATTTGAGCGATTTCGGCTTCCTGTTGTTTTGTCTGGGCAATTGTCCGCTGATCGTCAGCAATCCCCGTTTGTTTGACCGCTTCTTTCTCATTATCCTGGGCGATCTTAGTCTGTTTTATCGCTTCAGCGGCATTCGTTTCGGCAATTCCGCGCTGCTTGTCGGCTTCGACTTTCTCCAGATAAATCCAGGTCGAGAGCAGCGACGCCCCGATGACCATCACGGCCGCCATCGCGCCCAGCACCCGCCGCATTTTTTTCAGCCGCTTCTGCCGCGAGTTTCGCTCTTCCTGGGCTTTCTGCAGCCTGACGATGACTTCGCGGTGAGCGGGATCCTTTTGGTCCGCGACTTCCAGTCCGAGATCGAAGTCTCCCTTCTTGAGGGCCGCGCCGGCGTAGGCCAGCTTGGCCTGGCCCACGCCTTCGTGTGCGTCTTCATTGCCGTGCCACAATTCGAACGCTTCGTCGTAGGCGAACACGGCGCGCTGGTAGTCGGTGTAGTCGCCGGTCTGTTCGGCCTTGACGAGGTTGGCACGGGCCCGCTTCGACAGCGTGCGGCTGTTCGCGTGCTGCTGGTATTCACGGATCGCAACCTGTAACTCCTGCACGTTCGGGTAGCGATCGGCCTGGTTCGTGGCCATCGCCTTCTTCGCGATGTCGAGCAGTTCGCCCTTGTAGTCGGTGTGGCGAATTTCGTTGCTCCGCAGAATGCTGAGCACTTCCGACCGGCTGCTGGGATACGGGTGCGGCGGATTGCCGGTGATCACTTCGAACAGCACCGCGCCCAGCAGGTACACGTCGCTGCGGACGCCGATCTGCTCGACCGTCCCCAGAAACAGCTCGGGAGCAGCATACAGGGGAGACCCGAACCCGCTGCTCGACTGCGTCAGGCTGGTCGACCGCTCGAAGTCGGGAGTCACCAGGGCCGCACCCCAGTCCATGACGTACACTTCGCCGTGCGCGCCGACCATCACGTTTTCGGGCTTCAGGTCGCGGTGAATGATCCCCTTATCGTGGGCAAAGGCGACGGCGTCGGCCACTTTCATCAGAATTTCGAGGTTCTCGGCCTCGGTCTTATCGCGCAGCAACTTGTTCCAGGGGGTCCCGCGGACCCACTTCATCGCATAGAACAGCGAATTCTTCTGGTCCTTGATGACGTCGTACACCGGAACGATGTACGGGTGTTCGAGGTTGGCGGTGACCATCGCCTCGGACAGAAACCACTCGCGATCGCGGCGCTGCAGAGTCTGCTCGACGCGCGCCAGTTCGTTGGCGGTGTACCGCGCGCGGGCCGAGTCGTCGAGCTCGCGGGGTTTGATCATCTTCAGCGCCACGTCGCGATCGAGCGAGGACTGGCGGGCCTGGTACACCATGCCCATGCCCCCTTCGCCGATCAGCTTCGAGACGTCATAGTCACAGGGGGCCGCCAGCTCGCCGGGACCGCGGTGCACGTCGCGGGGCTGGATGACCAGCGAGTCTTCCAGGGCGGTGCCCGTTTTCTTGCGGCCCGACTTCGAGGGCGGTTGCCCTTCGGCCAGCGTGGCGCCCGGTTTGTCGAGCGGTGTCGTCACGCTCGCGTTGAGCGTAGCGGCAAATTCGGTAGCATCGGGGGAGGCCGTCAGCGCCAGCTCAACCAGGGTCTTTTCCGCATCCGTACGCGGATTGACGGTGCGGTTGGGATCGAAATTCTTGTCGTCGCCTTCTGGTGCAGGGGGCGGCGGAACGGCCGTCCCGATGTCGGTCGGATCGCTCCCCTCGGCGGCAGGCAGCGGGACAGGGGGGGAGGCGGTGCCCGCCGGCAGTGGCGACGCGGTGCCCAGGTCACGGGGCGCTTCGGTGGGCCGCGTGTCGACGTCAGGCGCTGCCGTCGAAGACAGGGGCCGCGTCTTCTCCGGGTGAAAATCGGATTTCCCGTCCGGGATCTCCCCCGGCAAGGGGGCCTGCGTCAGCTCCTTCGAGGGATCGAACGGAGGCGTGGCCGTTTCCAGAATCTCGGGCAATGCGGCACCGCACTGCGGGCACTTGCCGCTCTGGCGATCGGCCTTGGTGATCTTCTGCTGGCAACTGGGACACTTGGCCATGATCTGTGCCTCGTCGAACGATGGTTGACCGGAAGTTACGTATCAGAACAGCTCATGCGTTATTCGGTGACTGAGTTCACGGCATTCTCGGCCGTGCGGCGCAAACGGGAATACAGCCTGCCCGATTTCGTGAGCAGTCCGCCGCCTGCGCGACCGGCTGCGAGCTGCTGCTGCCACCGTTCCCGCAAACCCGCGTAGGCCAGAGCGGCGCCGACCAGGGGCACACCGCGCGCCACCCGCGAACGGCCCGTCCCAGTCGACTCTGGACCGCCGACCACAGCGACTTCGTGCGGCGCCGCGGTCTGGTCTTCAACCGCCGGCGTCCAGCCGCCCGGGAGGTGCAACACGTCGCGGCCGTCGTCGCCGGCCGCCGCCGGATCACGCAGTCCGTCGAGTCGCCCCTGCTGGCCGGCATCGGGCGCGGGCTCTTCGTTGTCGACGTCGGTCTGCCGGCCCGACTGGTCTTCCACAATGTCGGCGAAATCGATGACCTGGCCCTGGCGGACGTAGACGTCCATGACCAGGCGTTCGGTCGTCGAATCTTCCGAAGGGCGCAGCAGGATCTGGTAATGGCCGTCGTTGAGCCTGCTGAAGAATTCGTAAAGCAGGTCGATATCTTTCAGGATGACTTCGGGGATCCGGACCTCGTAGTCGGTATTGCCGTTGGGCAGCACCGCCCGCAGGTACGGAATCCCGAGGGTGTTGGTTCCAGAGACGGCGGTCTGACCGGTGGCGGCCTGCACGGTCATGAAGAACTGGTCGACCGGCGGGGGCAGCACGACAACGTTCGCCCCCGGAGTCGTCAATTGCAGCGGGGTGATTGGCGTCTCGCGCGAACCGAATAGGGCCAGGTCCAGCGGAGGGAAGCCAACCGTGTTGACCAGCACATCGAGCGAGATTTGAGTCGTATTCGATGCATTGGGATTCACCACGGGCGACGTTTCAATCTGCACGGTCGGGTTGCTGCCGACCGCCGTGTCGAACAGAGTTGGCGTCGTGACGTTGGCCGCGGTGAAATGAATGTTCGGAGTCGTCAGGCCGACGAACACAGTCACGGGGGCCGACTGATCTTTCGTTCCGGTCTGATCCGGGCGCGTCAGCGCGAAGTCCTGGGTGTACGTGTGCGGCACCGTAAAGGGCGACTGCACATTGGGAATTGCGACGGTCTGCACAGTCCCATCGCGCCAGTCGATCGTGGCAAGGTATCCCTTTTCCGACGACCGTCCAACATTGAACGTCAGGGTCACCAGACCATCGGCGCTCACGTTGACGGCGCCGTTCGTGGAAATCGTCAAGTTGTTCAACAGGGGGCTGGGCCCGGTCGTTGTGGAGACCACGGGGGACGCCAGGAAGTGACTGGTCGTCGTTATGCTCCCTCCGGCCGATAGGGCCGCGCTCGCGGCCGACTGCAGGGCAAAATTGCTGGCATTCGAAGTCGCCGCAGGATCCGCAGCCCCGAACGTGACGCTGCCGGCGACGACGGCCGTGAACTTCATGTCCGTTGCCGTCGTCGAGCCGCTCGTGCCGACGACGACCGGGGTGATAATCGTCAGACCCCCGCCTGCTGTCGTCTGCAGCGCGACGTTGCCGTTGGCAGTCGTCAGTCCGGTTGCCCCGGCGAACAGGGCCGCTGCGGAAACGGTCCCCACCGTCAGGCTGGCATTGTTCAAAAAGGCAATGCCGCCGTTGCCGGCGGAATTCGTTGCGGCGAGAGTTGCCACGTTGTTTGCGGCCGTCAGGCTGATATCGCCCGAGGTCGTGGCGATGCCGAGCGCCAGCCCGGTTGTTGTCGCGGCGCCGGTGACGGCCCCGGCCGCATTGTACCTCACGATACCACCGCCGACGCCGGCATTGACGGCATTGTTCAAGGTCAGCGATCCGCCGGCGGCCAGGGTCGCATCGCCGCTGCTGGTCGTCACGCCCGCGACGCCGGCAAACAGCGCGCCATCGGCGCCGACCGTTCCCACGGCCAGATTCGCCGAGTTATTGAACACGACCTGTCCTGCGGCAGCCAAGGTATTCGCGGCAAAAACGCCGACATTATTGGCAGCCTGGAGGTTGACGCTGCCTGTCGTCGTGATGACGCCCAGATCGAGGCCCGTCGTCGCCGCGGCGCCGGTCACGGTCCCCTGCGTCTGATACCGCACTTCACCGCCGCCCACGCCGGCGTTGACCGTGTTGTTCAATGTCAGGCCGCCGGCCGTGTCGACCGTAATGTTTCCGGCCTGCGTCGAGAGTCCGGTCACCGTCTGGCTGAAAATGCTTGCCGACGCGACGGCGCCCACCTGCAGAGTTCCCGTCGTTGAATCCTGAAATCGAATCGCGCCGCCGGCCGCCGTGTTTTGCGCCGCAATCGTTCCCGGAGTGCCCGCCGTCCCGATGACGTTCGCCTGATTCAGGTTGACGATGCCCGCGGCGTTGTACACGCCGAGGTTGAGGCCGGTGATGATTCCGGCGGCGGCCTGCGTAATGTCTCCGGAGGCCTGCAAGCGCACCGTCTTCGAGTCGCCGGCGCTGGTGCTGATGGTCTGATTCAGGGTGAAGCTGCCCCCCGTGGCCGCCGTGATATCGCCCTTGCTGGTCTGCACGCCCGTGACGGTGTTCGTGAAGATCCCCGACGATGT
>JACQFH010000242.1 GCA_016200145.1 Planctomycetia bacterium
AGTCCAAGGCTGACTTCGATTCCCTTTTCCTTGAGGGCCTCGACGATTTGCGGGGGACTGGCGTCTTTGTGCTCAGCCAGGTATTCGCTGATTGCCAGACTCTTGACGCCTGGTGCTCGTTTCGCCATGTGTGACGGACCTTTATTCGCATGACGTGTTTGTTATTGGCCCGAAGGAGCCAGTCTATTCGTAGGATGCGGCCGGAGCAAGCTGTGGGTCAGGGGCGGGATCGGATGGTGCTTTCTCGGTGTTTTCTCGGGCCGACATTTGTGAGTCATTTTTGGCTCTGCGTGGAATTCTCTAATTCTGTAATGCGCATTCGCATCTCGCTTTCCCTTGCAGGAGCGGGCGAAGATGGGCAAGCTTTGATTCTGGTTGGACGCGGGCCTGTGGTGGTCCGTGGAATTTGGTCGTACTCCGGCTTGGGCAAGACGATTGCATGGCAGTTCCCCTCGAACAGCTTGTCAGGCAGCTTGAAGACAGCGGGATTCTCGCCGGCGAGACTCTGCGGGACTTTCTACCCCCAAAGAGCGACCCCCAGGATGCCGAAAGGCTGCTCCGCGATCTGCTCGAACACGAGAAGCTGACCAGGTTCCAGGCCGAGCAGGTCTGGCAGGGAAAAGGGAAGTCGCTTGTTCTCGATAATTACCTGCTGCTCGAAAAAATCGGCGAAGGGGGCATGGGCATTGTCTTCAAAGCCCGGCACCGCCGCATCAATCGCATCGTGGCGCTCAAGGTGCTCCCCGCAAATGTCATGAAGACGCCGGCGATTGTCGCCCGCTTCGAGCGGGAGGTGCAGGCCGTCGCCCGCATCAGCCATCCCAACATCGTCGCCGCCTTCGACGCCGGCCGGGCGGACGGGGTGCACTTTCTGGTCATGGAGTACGTCGCGGGGAGCGACCTGGCGGTCACTGTAAAAAAGAACGGGCCGCTGCCGGTCGAGACGGTGTTGAATTACATCCTGCAAGCCGCCCGGGGACTGGACTCGGCTCACCAGCACGGGATCGTACACCGCGACATCAAGCCGGCGAACCTGCTGCTGGACCAGGCAGGAACAGTCAAGATCCTGGACATGGGGCTGGCCCGGTTGACCGCGGAGGGCGAGTCGGGACAGCCGGCCGATTTGACGAACACCGGAAACGTGATGGGAACGGTCGATTACATGTCCCCCGAGCAGGCCCTGGATACGAAGACGGCCGACGCTCGGGCCGACATCTACAGCCTGGGGTGCACCCTGTACTACTTGCTGACCGGGAAGGCGACGTATGACGGCGATACATTGATGAAAAAGCTGCTGGCGCACCGGGAACAGCCCATTCCCTCGCTGCGCGCCCAGCGGTCCGACGTGTCGGATCAGGTGGAGGTGATTTTCTACAAGATGGTGGCGAAGAACGTGGAGGACCGCTACCAGACGATGGCCGACGTGATCGCCGATCTGGAGCGGGTGACGAACGGGCAGTCACCCGCGATCCGCGCGCAGCCGTTGTTTGGTTCCTCCGCGGACGAAGGATTGTCGAATTTCCTCCATGACATTTCGCTCGCGAACGCCGCGCCGGTTTTACAGACCAAGTCGTCCGATCTGGGAATCGGCAACCGCCGGAAACGAAACGTGTTGGTCGGCGGTGCCGTTGGCGGAGCGTTTCTTCTGGTGACGGGCTTCTTCTTCAGCCTGAGATCGAACGACCGAACGCCAGGTGTCACGGCCGGCAAGAATTCGACCGCCGTGCAGGCAGCACTACAGAATGACCGACCTGATCTTGCCCGGACAAACGAGACTTCTGAGCCGTGGCAGCAGCCCACGTTTGAAAAATGGAGGAAACACGTCGCCGCCTTGCCAGCGGAGGCGCAGGTTCCGGCGGTCGTCAAGAAGTTGCGGGAGCTGAATCCGGGGTTTGACGGGAAAGTAACGCACAAGATCGATATCTGGGCCGATCGGGTCACGGATTTTGCATTCTCCACTGACAAGGTTTCGAGAATTGCGCCGGTGCGAGCGTTGAGCGGGCTCAAACACCTCTATTGCGGCGGCACGGAGGGGGGAGCATACCCCGGGAAACTCGCCGAC
>JACQFH010000243.1 GCA_016200145.1 Planctomycetia bacterium
AACCGCGCCACCCGGCGGCGTAGTTCCCGCGCAACAGCTCGACCGCCCCCCGATTGAAATGCGCGAGGGGAAAATCGGGTTTGAGCGCGACAGCCCGCTCGAAACAGCGGCAGGCGTCATCTAACTGGTGCAGCGCGCGATACACGATGCCGAGATTGTTGTGTCCTTCCGGATACTCGGGCGCTAATTCGATGGCGCGCAATCCAGACGCCAAAGCGTCTTTCAGCCGTCCCTGAAGCTCGTAGATGTAGGCCAGGTTCGCATGAATCTCGCCGATCGCGGGAGCGATCGCCAGGATCTTGCGAAAGACGGCCTCGGCCCCGTCGAGCTTGTTCTGCCGGATGAGGGTGATTCCCAATTTGCTCAACAGGCCCAGCAGCGCATCGACATCGCCATTCAGCGCTCCCGAATCGACGATTCGCGCGAAACAGTTTTCGGCGCCGACCCAGTTGCCGCGGGCGTACAGCAGTTCCCCCAGGCGGCGAAACGATTCGATGTGGTGGGCATCGAGGTTGATTGTGCGCAGGTAGAAGTCGATGGCTGCGTCGATCCGCCCCAGCGTCTGCGACAGGTCCCCCAGCTCGAAGTACGTGGGGGCCGACGTCGGATCGACCCGCAGCGCCCGCTCGAAGGCCTGCGCGGCGTCGCCCCACTGCGACAGCCGCTTGCAGGCAATCCCCAGATTGAGCTGCACCTCAGCGGCCTCGGGCCGGCCCTGCGCCGCG
Organism: Planctomycetia bacterium; assembly: GCA_016200145.1. Lineage (GTDB taxonomy): Bacteria > Planctomycetota > Planctomycetia > Planctomycetales > Planctomycetaceae > JACQFH01. The sequence continues at coordinate 726 of JACQFH010000243.1, forward strand.
CGGCGCCGCCGATCGGCCCCCCCCGCGGCGGTCTCGCGCGACAGTTCGAGCTTCCCCAGATGATAGAGGGCGTCGGCATGACTGGGGTCGACTCGCAGCACCCGCTCGTACAGCGGCGCGGCCTGTTCCAGGTCACCCTCGGCGTGGCGCGAGAGCGCTTCTGAGAGCAGATCGGCGGGCACGTCTTCCGGCGCGCCGTCGGGCAAGTCGTTTTGCGGTTTCATCGTGCGGATCCTCCATGACGCCGTGACGCCCGAATTGTAAAGGGTGCACTCGTTCTCTACCATGCGAACATGCCCTCCGTCATCGCCTGCCACACAAATAGTTACGGCCATCTGGGAGGGCCGGCGGCCATTCGCAGCGTCCGGTCGGCAGGGCTGGAACACGTCGAAATCCCGATTCGCAACGTCGGATTTCGCTCGCGCCGCGACGACCCGCCGCTGCTCACGACCGATTCGACTCTCGCGGACCTGAAGGACCTCGAGCGGCTGCTCGCCAGCGAAGGGGTCTCGGTCAGCAGCTTCACGTGCCAGTCGGGCAATCCCCTCGACCCGGCGAACGTCGCCATCATGCTGCGGAAGCTCGACCTGGCCTCGCATTTCGGGGTGCAGCGCGTGGTCGCCGACGCGGGAATCGCCGACGACGAGGGGCAGCGGTCGATGATCTATTCCCACCTGCGCCAGATCGGCGACCACGCCGCCCGGCTGGGAATTGTCATCTGTTTCGAGACGCACCGCGGGCTGTGCGTCAACCATCGCGAGATGCTGAAGACGATGGCCGACCTCGCGCACCCGGCCCTGCGGTTGAATTTCGATACGGGCAACATCCTCTACTACAATGAGCAGATCCAGGGCGAAGTGGCACTGGCCAAGGCGTGCCACCTGGTGAAACACCTGCACCTCAAAGACTCGCAGGGCCGGCTGGGCGACTGGAACTTCCCCGCGCTGGGGCGCGGCGGAGCGGTGGACTTTTTGCGGGTGTACCAGATCATGCGCGACTGCGGCTTTCGTGGCCCGTATTCGATCGAGATCGAAGGCATCGGCGACGAGCCCGATCTGCCCCTGGAGGATTATCATGCACGCGTCGTCGAGAGCGTACAATACCTGCGCTCGCTGGGTTACTTTGAAGGGTGACCATGTCACACCGCCTCACTCGCCGGGAATTCGTGACGGTAGCCGGCGGGGCCGCGCTGGCTGCGGGAGGCTTGTCGGAGGCAGCGCGCCATGCCCGCGGCGCAGAGGCGCTGGCGGGGCTCGACGAATTCTGCCGGAAGGCGATCGCCGAATGGCAAGTCCCCGGGTTGGCGCTCGCCGTGATCGGCGACGGAAAACTGCAATTGGCGCGCGGGTACGGCGTCCGTGAATTGGGTAAAGGCGCGCCGGTCACCGAGGACACGGTCTTTTCGATCGCCTCCTGCACCAAGTCGTTTACGGCGGCGATGCTGGCCCGGCTCGTCGACACGGGGCAGCTAGGATGGGACGATCCCCTCAGGAAACACCTGCCTGAAATCATCCTGCCAACCACAGCCCCCGGGCTGGAGCCTTCGATTCGACATGCGCTTCAGCACCGCACCGGCCTTCCGACCGCTAATATGCTGTGGAGAAGCGGAGAGTTCGGCGCCGACGAAATCTTGCGCCGCGTGCGCTGGCTGACGCCGATGGCCGCGCCCGGCGCGCGGATGGTTTACAACAACGTGATGTACCTGGCGGCCGGAAAGGCGGCCGAACACGCCTGCGGAATGCCGTGGGGAGATTTTCTCAGGGCCGAGTTCTTTGCCCCGCTGGGCATGACCAGCACGGTGACCGACAGCACGCAGCTTGCGACATTCGACAATCTCGCCGCGCCCCACGCCCCGATCGAAGGCAAGGTTCAGCCGATTACGCGGTACTGCCCCGACGTCCTCGGGCCCGCTGGCACCATCCATTCGACGGCCGTCGACATGGCCCGGTGGCTGATCCTGCACCTCGATCGCGGACGTCTGGGGGGACGCGAACTGTTGTCTGCGGCCCGAGTGGACGAAATGCACGCACCCGTCGAGCCGACACAGGCAGAACTCTCCTCAAAGGGGGGCCCGAAAGCGCCGATCAGCCGTTATGGACTGGGCTGGTTCGTGAACGAACACGCAGCCGAAACTGTCGTCGAGCATTCCGGCACCCAAACCGGATTTGTGTCGTGGATGGCACTGATGCCGAAAAAGAGGCTGGGTGTCGTGATCCTCAGCAATCATCATCAGACAGGGCTCAACTATGCGTTGCGATCGTGGATCTTCGACCGGCTGCTGCGGCGCCCCGAATATGACTGGATCAGCGCCATTCGAGCCGATCAATCGCAGGGCTGGCGGAGATTGCTGCGCGAGGCGAGGGCCGAATTCGACGCCCGGCGTCCGGCAGACTTGCCCCCCTCGCGGCCCCTGGCGGAATACGCCGGAGACTATGAAAGCCGGCTCTACGGGACGATCCACGTGATCGCAGGCGAGGGGCAGCTTAAACTCAAGTTCGGAACCCATTTTCACGGCGATCTGAAACCGTGGCACGGCGAGACGTTTCGTGCGTTCTTCCCGAACCCGCGACTGGACGACTGGCAGGTCGCGTTCGCGATATCTGACGGACGCGTCGCTTCGCTGAAAGTGCAGGAGGCTCCCTGGGCACCGCAGTGGTACGACGATCGCGACGACCTCGGAGAGTTTGTGAGAAAACAGGAGCGACCATGACATCCGTCGCATTGATTCAACGGCTGCACCAGCATCGGCGCTGGGTGAACGAGAACCTGCTCGCCACGGCCAAGTCACTCAGCAATGAGCAGCTCCACCGGTCATTCCAAATCGGTCAGGGCTCGATCTGGAAATCGCTGCTGCATCTGTACGCCGGCGAGTTCGTCTGGCTGGAGGCGCTCTGGGGAGACGAAAACCCACTGACGCCGGGCGACATGCCGGGCCGGCTTCCGGGAAACCAGGAGGGAGAGGGCGCGATCGCCTCGCTGCCCGAATTGGCGCAGAAGTGGGCGAAGCTCGACGAGCGGTGGGCGCTTTACCTGGCCGACCTGTCGGAGAAGTCCCTCGACGAGGTTGTCTACAAAGTGAGCACCAGCTCTGGCTTCGGCCGGCGACTGGGCACCCGCCGGGCCGACGTACTGCTGCACGTCTGCACCCATGCCCAATACACGACCGCTCAGATCGTCAACATGCTCCGTCACGCCGGCATCGAGAAGCTGCCCGACACCATGCTGATTACGCTGGCGAGACAGGAGGCGGATGTCGAATCGCGGACAACCTGAGAAGGCCATCCTAGGAAGCGTTTTTGCAATTGATCGTTCGGGTCATTCCACTCATTCGTGGTTGTTAATCAATGAAACGCGACGCGGCGCGAATGCTTGCCGGTGCCTGCTGCCTGTCGGCACTCCTCGTCACCGCGGCCCGCGCCCAGCCCCCGTTCGACGGTCTCGATGATTACGTCCACGACGCCATGCCGCGGTGGCAGGTGCCCGGCCTAGCGATTGCCGTCGTCAAGGACGGCAAGACCGTGATCGCCCGCGGGTATGGCGTGCGGCACATGGGCCAGGACGCGCCGGTCATGGCCGAGACTGTATTTCCCATCGCGTCATGTACGAAGTCGTTCACCGCCGCCTGCATTGCGATGCTGGTCGAAGAAGGCAAAGTCCAGTGGGACGACCCGGTGCGCCGCCACTTGCCCGACTTCCGGGTCGCAGATGATTATGTCACGGAGCACGTCACGATTCGCGATCTCGTGTGCCACCGCACGGGACTCGTGCGTGGCGACCTGCTGGGCATGAGCGGGGGATTTGGTCACGCCGAGATGCTGGGCCAATTGCGTTTCCTACCGCAGGCGGAGCCGTTTCGCACGAAGGTGACATACAACAACCTGATGTACACCGTGCTGGGCGAACTGATCGAAAAGAAATCCGGCGCGAGTTGGAATGAGTTTGTCTCTCAGCGGTTGTTCGGGCCGCTGGAGATGACGTCGACGATGGCCGGTCGGAGAACAGTGGCCGCCGAACGCCTTGCGACGCGGCACCGCATCTACGACGGCCAGCTCGCGCCGCTGCGGACGCCGAATGCCGACACGATGGCGCCCGCGGGGGCCATCCATTCGACCGTCGGCGACATGGCCCGCTGGCTGAGTTTTCACCTGCGCGAAGGTGAGGCGAACGGTCGCCGGCTGATCGCGCCCGGCCTCGTGCGCGAGATGCACGCGCTGCAGCAGTCGATTCCCCTGAAGCGGCGGCCTGATGCCGACGTCTACGACGCCCATTTCGTCGGCACCGGCCTGGGCTGGTATGTGCGCGATTACCGCGGCCGCAAAGTGGTTACACATGGCGGCGCCTGGGGAGCCGAGATGGCCTTCGTCCCCGAAGAAAACCTGGGCGTCGTCATTCTCTCGAATCGCGACTGGAACGGCCTAGCGTGGATGCTGATCTACGATGTGATCGACGTGTATGTCGTCGGGCCGGATCAGGCGTGGTCGAAAGACAAAAAATGGGAGCGCTGGCTCAAGCTCGGCGGGCCCGAAGCGATGGGGCGCGACCTGAAGGATCAGTTTGCTCAACTGAAAAAGGACCGCAAGACGGAAACGCAGCCGTCACGCCCGCTCGCCGAGTACGCCGGCGCGTACCGGTCGGCGCTGTACAGCGACCTCGACGTGACGGCCGTCAACGGCCGCCTGCGCGTGAAATTCGGCGCGTACACGGCCACCCTCGAACATTGGGAAAATGATTCGTTCTACGGACACGCCGTGATTGAACCATTCCTCGACTGGCTGGTGAAATTCGACCTGGGCCCCGCAGGTTCGGTCCACGGCCTTGAAATCATTAACGTCGGCTGGAAAGACCCCGACGAACGCTTTCTGTTCATCCGCCGGCCGAAGTGACCTGCTCAGAGCAGATCCCATCGATGCCGTCACCATTCGTTTCTGGTAGCCTAGGAGCCTATGGCAGAGATCACGCCGGAACTGGAGGGGTAATCAGGGGCATGTCGCTCAACAAGAAACAGAAGAAGCAGCTCGACGTGGAGCATAAAAAGCTGCACCAGCTCCAGTTGCAGCTCGCGGGCGCCAAGAAGCAGCTCGACGACCCTGAGGAAGTCGCACGCCTCGAGAAGGAGATCGCCGCCACGAACGGGCGCATCGAGAAACTCAAGCTCGCTTAAGTGACATGCTGGATCGATTTCTGATCGTCTGGCTGAGTCTGCTCTCGGGGCTGGCGTACTTCTGGCCTGCACTGTTTCCGGGGATGCGCGATCCATTCGTCGCCAGCAAGCCGGTCGTGCCCGTGCTGATCGCCGTCACGATGTTCTCGGTCGGCTGCCTGATGCGCCGCGACGAATTCCGCGAGGTCGTGCGCGACTGGCGGTCGGTCCTGGCGGGGACGATCATCCAGTACGTCGCCACGCCGCTCATGGCCTGGGGCTTCGGACATCTGTTCGGACTGACGGGCGGGCACCTGGTCGGCGTGATTATCGTCGGCTGTGTTCCCGGTGCGATGGCGTCGAACGTGCTCACGATGATCGCTGGCGGAAATGTCAGCTATTCGGTGAGCCTGACAACTGTGTCGACAATCGTCTCTCCTGTCGTCGTGCCGATCGCCATGTACATCTGCCTGCACAGCTCGGCCCCGGTGGACCTGAAAGACATTGCCGTGCAGTTGTTTCTGGTTGTGGTGGGACCTGTGATCGTCGGCAAGATTCTCTGCTCGCTGGTGCCGCGAATTGAAAAGTGGATGGAGGTCGTGGCGCCGATCCTCGCGCCGCTGACGATTTTGTGGATCATCGCCGGCGTCGTGGGCGCCAACCGGGAGAGCCTGGGCAAGGGGGTCGCGCCGGTGATCGCCGCGCTGGCCGGGATCAATCTGCTTGGCTATCTCGTCGGATACTGGGGCGGCGCCGCGCTGAAGTTTCCCGAAGGAGTCCGCCGCGCGCTGACGATCGAGATCGGTATGCAAAACGCCGGGCTGGGGGTGGCCCTGGCCCAGCAGCTCTACCGCGACCTGCCCGACGCGCAGGTTCCGCCGGCCTTGTTCACTGTCGGCAGCATGCTGACCGCCACGCTGCTCGTGCAGGCGTGGGTGTGGCGCGACCGGCGGGCGAAACGGGCGGCTCTTGATGAAGCGGCGGGACTTGAGCCGCAAATGAACGCGGATGAACGCGAATAAAGTTTCACGCGGGTCACTCCCTTCAACACTTCTCCCCTCTCCCATCGTGGGAGAGGGATCGTCTAGCTTTCCGGAGTCGCTGCTCGCATTGATCGACCCCGGTAGGGGTCAAAGCAATTAGCCGGGGGTTGAGCGCAGCGACACCCCCGGAACGAGTACAAGTTGATCGAGTCGACCCCAGAGGGGTCGCAGAACGGCTCTGGCACCCCTTCAGGGTGCAGATTGTTGTTTTCGCTTTCCGGGGGTGGTCGCTTCGCGACAACCCCCGGCTAATCGCTGGCACCCCTATTCGGGGTGCTGAATGCGACGTCTACTCAACAGCCTCGAACATTCGCGTTCATTTGCGTTCATTCGCGGCTGCCCTGCATTAACAACCGCCTGAAGGCGGTACTACGAACGGGGCGGTCCGGCGAGCGGGTGTAACACGGCCCCGTTCTTGTATAATGCAGGGCGGCCGGCCGACCGGTCAAAGAGCCGTTTTCTTTCCTTACCGCATGGAGCAGCCCATGAAACCTTCGAATCGTCGCGAATTCCTGTCAGATGTCAGCCGCGGCATGCTGGTCGCCGGCCTTGGAGCGTCGCTGGCCAACGATCTGGGGTTCTCCACCGCCTTCGCCGAACAGGGGTCGAATGCCCTCGTTCTGGGGGAATACGCGTCTCTGGTGGGGCTGCTCGAAAGCACGCCGGCCGATAAGCTGCAACCGATTCTCGCCGAAAAGCTCCGCCGCGGCGAAACGAACATGCGGCAGCTCATTGGCGCCGCCGCCCTGGCGAACGCCGAGACCTTCGGCGGCTGCGATTACGTCGGTTTCCACACGGCGATGGCCATGCTCCCCTCGCTGGAAATGGCAAAGCTGCTTCCGGCTGACCGTCAGCCGCTGCCGGTCTTCAAAGTGCTGTACCGCAATTCGCAGCAGATTCAGTCGGTGGGGGGCGCTTCGAAGAAGACTCTGCAAGCGCTGCACGAAGCCGAACACGCCAGCGACGGAGATCTCGGCGTTTCGATTCGGGATGCCTGTCGCGAACAGGACATCAAGAAGGCCGAAGGTCTGCTGGCGACGACCGGCGATTCGGCTGTCGCGGCCCTCAACGCCGTCATGCCGGCGATTGTGGACGACATCAACGTGCACCGTTTCGTGTTCGCGTATCGCACGTACGGCCTGGCCGGACTGCTCGGCAAGGGCTTCGCGCAAACCTGTCTGCGGCAGTGCGTGCACTTCTGCGCCGATCACGAGCGGATGCGGGTCGAACACAAGCATGCTCCGTCGGCAATCCGCACCGTCCTGCCGAAGCTGCTCGACCAGTACAAGCTGGCGGGCGCCACGCCGGGCAAGCGCGATCCGGGGGACGCGGCGATCGAAGCCCTGTGCAACGCGATCTACAGCGGGCCGCCGGAACGTTCGGCCGAAGCGGTCGCGGCGGCCATCGCTGAAGGGATCAGCCTGGAAGCGGTGGGCGAGTCGATCTCGCTGGCGTCGAACCTGCTGGCTCTGCGCCAGGGGCCCGACAAGTGGCGGACGCATGGCGATTCGGCGGGCGTGCATTCGTCAGACGCGACAAACGCCTGGCGGAACATGGCGCGCGTCACCGACAGCCGGCATGCGATCGCCGGCCTGATCGTGGCCGCCTACCACAGCGCCATCCATACGCCGTTCACGACCCCGGCGTATCCGACCGACGAGCATCGCGCCGAAATCAAGGCGATCGATGCAGCGGGTCTTCTGGCGGTGGCGGAAGACGCCGTCAGGCACAACGACCAGGGTCGCGCGGCCGCCGCGATTGCGATCTACGGCGAACGCGGCAATTCGCCCGAGGCTGCGTACAACATGCTGCTGAAGTTCGCCGTCAGCGAAGACGGCCGGCTGCATGGCGAAAAGTACTTCCATACCGTGCGCGAAGAGTTCGGTGCGATCCGCCCGGCATTCCGCTGGCGGCAGCTCGTGGCTCTGGGACGCGTCACGGCCAGCGCCTATGGCTACAACCGCGAAGACAAGCACGGCTTCCGCGCCGCCGGCTACGAAGAAGCCTGCAAGCTGCTGGGTGTTGAGGCCTGATTACGTTTCGAGACGGTTTGACAATTCCGCCCGTTCGATTGGTCATGCCGATCGAACGGGCGTTTTCACATCCCGCCGCCGGATCGCGCCGCCTGTTCGAGGTCTGAGATGCGCGAGCGGATGTCGGAGACCAGACGTTGTGAGCTGTTGCGCCGGGCGGCCTCCAGGGCCTGCCGCGCGGCGACCAGGGCCTCCGCCGGGCGACCGGATTCGGCCTCGCAATTTGCCAGCCCGAGCAGCAGCCTGGGGTTATTGGGCATCAACCGATCGGCCTCGCGGTATTCCTGAAGCGCGGCGTCGAACTGTTTCGCCTGGGCCAGGGCGCTGGCCAGATTAAATCGTAAGCCGCCGTAATTCGGGTCCCGTTCGAGCCCTTCGCGGTAGATGGCGATCGCTTCGTCGAGCCGTCCTTCGCGCGCGTAGGAATATCCCAGCGAGTTGCGCACGTGGGGATGCGCGGGACGCAGCCGCAGCGCCATCTCGTAATACGGCGTCGCCAGTGAGTGCCGGCCGGCCGTCGTGTGCGCGACGCCCAGGTTGTAGTGCGCCAACCAGTTCTGCGGATTGCACGCCAGGGCATGATCAAACAGCGTGAAACTGTTTCGCCAATGCCGCGTCTGCAGATTCGATGCCGCTGTCAGGACGCAGACGACGAGCGTCGCGACACCAAGCCGCCACGCGCTGGTCGTCGGCACACCGGCCGGGGCTGTGATGGGACCTCGCCGCCAACCCCAGACGACCATGATTAACAGGCCCACTTGCGGCACGTACAGATAGCGATCGGCGAACGCCGCTTTGCCGACTTTGACCATTCCCAGCACCGGAATCAGCATTCCCAGAAACCAGAGCCAGCCGATGAGTGCCGCGGGGCGCGTCGCGCGAGTCTTCCAGCAGACGGCCGACACAGCAACAAGCAGGCACAGCCCGGCCAGCACGCCCGGCAGGGGCCAGACATACGCTTCGTCCGGATAAAAGACGGAAAGCTGCGTCGGCCAGACCGATTTCCAGAGATACATGACGCAGGCAATGATCGGCTGGATCAGGCGCTGCTCGAGGGGACATTCTTCGAGCGTGCGAACAGCGCCATCGGCCCGCTGGGCGAGCATGGTCGCCAGGCCGCACGCCGCGGCGATCATCAGCCAGGGGACCTTCTCGACCGCCAGCCGCGAGGGCGACACGGCGGCCGGCACCGACGCGGCGGCCGGTTGCAGTTCAGCCGACGGCGCATGCCGGCGCAGCGGCCAGAAATCGAGCAGGAACAGAACACATGGAAACGTAACGTTCATCGGCTTCGCCGCGAGGCCCAGAGCGAAGACCACTGTCACTCCGAGGTAACCGGCGATCGATGGGCGCCGCACGTAGCCGACGTAAGCCAGAATCCCCAGCATCCAGAGCAGTCCGGCCAGCACGTCCTTGCGTTCCGAGACCCAGGCCACGGCTTCGACGTGCAGGGGGTGAACGGCGAACACCGCGGCGATCAGCAGGCTGCCCGCCACGTCGCCCGTCATCTTGCGGAGCGCCAGAAACAGCGTCCAGGTCGTCAGGAAATGCAGCACGAGGTTCGTCAGGTGGTACCCGGCCGGCCGGTCGCCGAACAGCGTCGCGTCGAGCATCAGCGAGTTCACGGTCAACGGATGCCAGTTTGCAAAGTAGAACGTCGTCCAGGCCCCCAGCCAGCGATTGATCGGGGGCCCATCTTTGAGGAAGGGATTCTCGAGGACGTATGTGGGATCGTCGAAGTTGACGAATTCGGAGCGCAGCGCCGGCCAGAAGGCGGCGAACACCAGCCCCGCCAGGCACAACGCGTACGTCAGCTCCGTGCGCAATGGAATCCGCATGAGATGCCCCTCGAATGCTCCCCCGAATTGCACGCCGGCCGCGACCGAATCTCGTGGCTCTCTTCATCGTGGGAATGGCCCGCACGCGCGGGCAAGACGAGACATTCGCCAGCAGCCCGGCAGGCGTGCAGGTGAGTCCGCCTGCGCCGATTGTGCGGGCGAAGACGATGCGCATGCCATCACACCGCCGAGCCGCGCCCGTCAGGAAGCGGTGCCGTGGTGCCATGTGTCCATCAAGAATGGCCACGGATGAAACACGGATACGAACTGGTTTTCGTTGATCCGTGTCTTATCCGTGTTTCATCCGTGGCTAATTTTCCAGCGGCCGTGGCAGGCGACCGCGAACCGCCAAGTTTGATGCCGCCTGGCGAATGTCAGGAATATCGGCCGGTTCGGGACTGATGCGCAGCTGCCGCAGTGCGGGCGGAACGCGACATCGCGGTCAGTGAGCGGAGATGGCTGGCACGAAACCCGAACGCGACATCGCCGTCAGCGATCGGAGATAACTGGCACGAGACCATTCACAATCAGGAACGGGCACTCGCGGCATCCGGTTCCAGCCGAAGCGGGCGAACACAGATGCAAATGCGGGCAGAACAGCGCGACTCAAAACTGGCGCGAAGCGGTTACCACTGGCTGATCGGAATCTCGCCGGACGATGCTGCTGAGAGGGCGTTGACATCGGGGCCGAACGCGCGTCCATGAGAACCGCGGAGCTTGATCGACAGCGTTTCCCACATGTACTTTCCGAAAACCAGCAGCCCCGCTGTGCCACCGACGACCGCCTGCACCAGCAAGCTTCCAGAACCCGGATCGAAGTACGCGAGAATCGTTGTCATGATCGTTCTCTCTTCCTGCCCTGCCACCCTGATTTCAGAACCACCGTCTATTGCTCTAAATACTCAGTTGCCTCGAAGGCCCATTTCCCGCCGCGGATTTCATACATTTTGTAAGGATTTGCCACAACACCGGTTCGAAAGACGCTTTGCACCTATTCTGAGACACGTCCAACCGACCAAAAGTTCGGTTTTCTGGCCTGAATGCCGCGCGAACCCCACCCGTCTTGTCAGTCTCCTCCCGATTCTCTATCTTCTAAACGAAATTTCCGGTCGGGAATCACCACAAATTGCCGGAAAAATGGCCCGATTTCGCGAGAGGACATTCATTTGCTGCGTACACACACCTGCGGCCAGTTGCGGCCGGAGCATGTCAATCAGACTGTCACCGTCTGCGGATGGGTCGACAGCCGCCGCGATCACGGGGGCCTGGTGTTCATCGATCTGCGCGACCGGTACGGCAAGGTGCAGATCGTTATCGACCCGTCGCAGGGGGATGAATTACACGATCTGGCGGGTTCGGTTCGCAACGAAGACGTGCTGCGCGTGACGGGAACCGTCGTCCGCCGGGCCGAGAAAGACATCAACCCCAAGCTGCCGACCGGCGAGATCGACGTTCGCTCGACGCACCTGGAAGTCCTCAACAAGAGCCGCGTCGTGCCGTTCGAACCGGGGACGCTCACTCCGCCCAACGAAGAGCTGCGACTGAAATACCGCTTCCTCGACCTGCGCCGCCCGCGCCTGCAGGAGCTGATGGTGTTCCGCCATCGGCTGACGAAACTGGTGCGCGACTATTTCGACCGCCACGGTTTTCTCGACATCGAAACCCCCATGCTGGGGCGCAGCACGCCGGAAGGGGCGCGCGACTATCTTGTCCCCAGCCGTGTGCACCCCGGTTGCTTTTACGCTCTGCCGCAGTCGCCGCAGATCTACAAACAGATTCTGATGGTCGCCGGCTTCGACCGCTACATGCAGATCGCGCGCTGCTTTCGCGACGAAGACCTGCGGGCCGACCGGCAGCCCGAGTTCACCCAGGTCGACATCGAGATGGCCTTCGTCGAGCGCGAAGACATCCTGCAGACGGTCGACGGGCTGGTTGCGTTTCTGATGCAGGAGCTGCGCGGCGAGAAGTTACCGCTTCCGCTGCCGCGACTGAGCTACGCCGAAGCGATGGAGCGGTTCGGCTCAGACAAGCCCGACCTGCGGTACGGGATGGAGCTCAAGGACATCAGCGACATTGCCGCTGCGTGCGGGTTCGGCGTGTTCAAGAACGCGGTGGCCGGCGGCGGGCGTGTCCGCGGGATCAACGCGCCGGCGGCCGCGGCGAAGTACAGCCGCAAGCAGATCGACGAGCTCACGGTGTTCGTCGGCGACTTCAAGGCGAAGGGGCTGGCGTTCTTCCGTGTCACCGAAACCGGGCTCGATTCGCCGATCGCCAAATTCTTCGGTCCCGCCGAACAGCAGTCGATTATCCAGCGATTCGAATCGACGCCGGGGGACCTGATTTTCCTCGTCGCCGATCAGCCCAAGGTGACGTCAAGCGCGCTGGGCGCCCTGCGCGCGCGCCTGGGGAAAGAGCTGGCGCTGTTCGACCCCAACCAGATGCACTTCGCCTGGATTCTCGACTTTCCGCTGTTCTCGTGGAACGAAGAAGAGAAGCGCTGGGACGCCGAGCACCATCCCTTCTGCAACCCGGTTTCCGAAGACGTGCCGTACTTCGACAGCGACCCGGGGAAGATCCGCGCCACGTCGTACGACCTGGTGATCAACGGCTCGGAGGGGGCGTCGGGGAGCGTGCGTATACACGACCCCGCCGTGCAGCAGAAGGTGTTCGACCTCTTAGGCATTCCGGCGGAAGAAGCCGAGAAGCGTTTTAGCTTTCTGCTGGAAGCGCTGCGCTACGGCGCCCCGCCGCACGCGGGAATCGCGCTCGGGCTCGACCGCTGGGTGATGCTGTTCACCGGCTGCGACAACATCCGCGACGTGATCGCATTCCCCAAGACGCAGAAAGCCGCCGACCTGCTGTCGGGCGCCCCGTCGACCGTCGACCCCAAACAACTCCGCGAGCTCAGCATCCGCGTCGAAGAGCCGAAGGCGTAACCGTTCGTAGAAACGCCTTCAGGCGGTAGCCCGACGCGTCCGCGAGGGAAAACACCACCGCCCCCTCGCTCACGCGTCGGGCTTCCATGCGGGCGGAGTTCAATCCGCCAGCAGGAACTGCACAAGCGGCTCGGATTCGTACAGCAACTGGCCGCCGTGTCCCAGCCCTTCCAGCACCACGATCTGGGCCGTGCCGCCGAACTCCCGGTAGCGGCGGGCCAGTTCGGTTGAATTGGCGCTCATCGGCACGAGCTCGTCTTTGTCGCCGTGAATGTGCAGCACTTTTACGCCGGCTTTCGCCAGCGGGGCGAGATTGTCGACCGGATTGAACTCGGCGCTGCGGCGCGTGAGCTCATCCAGCGTAATGTCGTATCCCAGGCCCTGCTTGGAAAACGGGATGACGTTGGCCAGCGTGGGCCACGTCCGAAAGTCGGTCGCCGGACAGATGCCCGCGACGCGGTCGACGCAGGTCGGATTGCGGAACGCCCAGCCGTACGCGATCAACCCGCCGTGGCTCTGCCCCATGATGCGGGCCCGCTTGTTCAGTCCGTAATCGGCCACGACCCGTTCGTAGAATTCCTGACACACTTTGGCCGCCGCCGGGCTGGCGCACGACGGACCGACGTCGATTCCCGCAATATGAAACCCGGCGCTTAGCAGTTTCTCTACGTAATTGCGGTGCTGCAGATTGCCGAACCCGTCGTTGATCCCGAGCCAGAACGGAAATTCCCACAGCCAGCGCTTCTGCGCGTCGACAGCGCCGGTGGGCCTGACGACGTACGCCATGCGATCGTGCACTTTCAGCTCGACAAGCTCGCCTCCGCGGAATTTCCCTTCGATCTTCGTGGGAACCATGCGGGCCGCACGCTCGGCCTGGGCCTGCGAGTCCCCCGGTTTCTTTTCGTCGGCGATGACGGCGCTGGCCGTCACCGCGAGCAGACCAAGCGCCGCGAGTACCACAGCAACTCGCATCGCACCGTTCTCCGAGAGGAACGCCTCCGAAATGGAACGCGAAGCCGATTGTATCTCGCAGGATCGAGCCCCGGTAGAATTCGCGTGTCGCTGCGAAGCGTAGGGTGGACTTTAGTCCACGCGAAAAACGGTCACGCGGGGACTAAAGTCCCCCCTACGCAAAGTCTGCGACTCTATTGAATGTCGCGTCGCCGCACAGGAGCACCCTGACGATGTCCCTCAAATTCCAGACCGTCCAGATCGGTGCGCCTCGAAAGCCGGGCGAAGGGCTGCGCATCGGAACCATCCGGTTTCTGCCGCGCGGCGTTCCGAAATCGAAGTACGCGGAGCGCGACCTGTTTGATCTATGGCTTCCGATCCTGGCCCCCAGCCGGGAATTGTTCAGCGCGTTTCGCGCCGGAAAAATCTCCGCGTCGCGGTTCTTCCAGCGATTCCGCCGCGAGATGGCCGAGACCGACCCGCGGCAGGTGATCCAGTTGCTGGCGGCCCTCGCGCGGCACACGCCGCTTTCTGTGGGCTGTTACTGCGAAGAGGAATCCCGCTGTCATCGTTCGGTCCTGGGCAAGCTGATCCGTGAGGCAGGCTAGGAAGCGAGTCCCAGGGAATCGGCACGCCGCGAGGCGAAGTGCAGCAGGGCAGCCCGGTTCGTTTCGTCCACTTCTTCGAGGAGCGCGGAAAAAAATGCAGGTCAGGCTTTCCAGCCTGACAGCGCTGGGCTAACGTCGGAAACGGCGGGTGGCGAGCCAATTCAAATTGCCAGCGATTTCGACGTCAGGTCCGTTTTGGTGCCGGAGACCCTGAATTCAGGTCGGTGGCGCATTGCTGTCAGGCTGGAAAGCCTGACCTACTTCGGGGAACAACCATGCAAATGCGTCCTTTGGGTTCCAGCGGACTTCTGGTCACTCCCGTGTGCCTGGGAACGATGACGTTCGGCACGCCCGTGTCGGAAGCCGATTCGATCAGTCTGATTCACGCGGCGATCGACCTGGGAATCAACTTCATCGACACGGCTAACGTGTACGAGGGATATCGCCGGTTCCTGGGGAGCGCCGGGGGCGTCGCAGAAGAAATCGTCGGCAAGGCGCTGCGCGACCGACGCGACAAGATGATCGTGGCAACGAAAGTGGGCGCGCCGCTCGGGCCAGGGCCGCAGGATCGCGGGTTGTCGGCCGTGCACATCCTGCGCGAAGTCGAGCGCAGCCTGCGCCGCCTGCAGACCGACGTGATCGACCTGTACATCATCCATTGGCCCGACAAACAAGTGCCGCTCGACGTTACGCTCGAAGCCATCGACACGATCGTCCGCCAGGGCAAGGTGCGGTACTTCGGCGCGTCGAACCACGCGGCCTGGCAACTGTGCGAAATGCTGTGGCTGGCTGACCGGCACGCGCGACCGCCGGTCATCAGCTCGCAAATCCCCTTCAGTCTCCTGCGCCGTGAATTTCAGCACGATCTGAATTTCTGCCAGCAGCACGGAATCGGTGTTACGCCGTACCAGGCGCTGCAAGGGGGGCTCTTGACCGGCAAGTACCGGCGGGGCCAGGCGCCGCCAGCCGACTCACGCGCCGCGGAAAAGCCCGACTGGATGTGGAAGACCGACGAGGGCCTGTTCGACCGGCTGGAGGGCATCGAACGCCTGGCCGCCGAGGCCGGCGTCTCGATGACGCGCTTCGCGCTGTCGTGGGCCCTGACACAGCCAGCGATGAGCTCGCTGATCGTGGGGGCGAAGCGCCGCGAGCAGGTCGAAGACGCCGTCGCGGCCGCGGACGTGCGGCTTGCGTCCGAGCTCATCCAAAAGGCCGACGCCGTCTGCCCGCCCCCCTGGCGACAGCCCGATCCGATTCGCGGTTAAGGGATCACTGGGCTACGAATGGCGGTCGCCCCTTGTCGTCATTGCGGCAGCCGGCATGTCGACTTGACTTACAACTTGACTTATACTTGACTTATGATAAGCTGGTTTTGTGGCCTATGTCCCGCAATTCACGATCACGCCGGCGCTGCTCACGCAAGTGGAGCAGATTGCCGTGCTCCGAGAACAGATTCAGAGCGCGCTCGTTGACGTCGCCTGGGTTCCGGCCCTTCAGAAAGACGCCCGTTCCCGCAATGTGCACGCGTCCACGGCCATCGAAGGCAATCCGCTGACCCTGACTCAGGTGCGCGCCCTGGAAGAGGGGCGCGAGCTTTCATCAGCCGAGGCGCGGCCCCAGCGGGAAGTGCTCAATTATTTCGCCGGCCTGCGTTACATCGAAAAGCATTCGGCAAAGAAGAAAATCTGCCACGAAGACGTTCTCTCGCTGCATCGCATTCTGGCCGATTCGGTCATGGACCAGGGTGAGGCGGGACGGTATCGCACCATCGCCGTCCGGGTGGGGAGCTATCGACCTCCTCCGCCAGCCGATGTTTCGGGATTGATATTCGAGTTGCTGGAGTGGTGGAATGCTCGAGCCGCGCGCCTCTCACCGGTGCTGAGCTCCTCCATCCTGCATTATCATTTTGAGGCGATTCATCCGTTTGCCGACGGCAACGGACGAACCGGCCGGGCTCTGGCGCTGTGGGAGCTCTATCGGCGCGGCTTCGACACGCACCACGTATTTGCCGTCGACGAGTATTACTGGGAAGACCGGCCACGGTATTACGCGGCGCTGAATGAAGTCCGCCGCGCGGGGGACGACCTGACGAACTGGCTGGCCTATTGTGCCGAGGGATTACGTCTGGCATTGGACCGCGCGTGGTTGCGGATCCAGGCGTTTCAGGGGGAATCGCGGCAAAAGCTGGTTCTGCGTCCCCGGCAAGAGAAGTTGCTGCACCTGTTGCGCGACCAGGGGAGCATGGCGCCGTCGGAAATCTGGAAGGCTCTGGACGTTTCTCGCCAGGGCGCGATGGACCTGCTGCACCCGCTGCTGGCGGCAGGACTGGTCGAAAAAACCGGCGGCAAAAAGACCGGGCGCTATGCGCTGCGAAAGTCGTGAACCGCGAATTGCAGTTCAACTTTCGGATCAATCAGCATTCGCCTTTTCGACCAGCGCGCTCCAGTAGTCTCGCGCCCGGTAGTGCGGTTCGAGAACTTCGGCTTTCTGCAGCGGATCGGCGACTTTGACGCGGCCGATGCGCTCGTCCGTCCAGTCTCGGAAGAACTGCGCCGACGCTCGGCTCACGCGCCGCGTGACCGGTCCCACTTCGACGTACCAGGGGGCCGCCGACGCGAACCGAAACGTCTGGGGATTGTCGGCGATGACGCGAACCAGGAACCATCCGCTTGATGTGAACTTCAGCTTGCCGAGTGTGCCGGATTTCGTGAATTCGGCGGTGGGCACTTTTTTCTCGACCCGTCCGTCGCGGATGATCTCGAGCGAGTCGACGCGGTCGCGACCTTCCAGCACGCCGGACAGCTCGATTTCAATCTGGTCCGGCGAGGTGAAGACGTGACCGGGGTACTGGCCCGCGGCGCGCACTCGCAACAGCGGACCATTCGTTACGAACGACCGCCCGGCCCGCAGCCCATCGAACCAGCGGTCGTGCGTGAGGTCGCCGTCGAGATGCACGTACACCCGGTTGTAGCCAACCGGATTCGGAAGCACCCCCGACGCGCTGCCGGCGCTGGGGGCGATGCGCAGTCCGCAGTTCAGAATGTGGTAGTACAGTTCCTGAGTCCAGTAGCCGTTGCCGGCGGGGGAGGGAAGGCGCTTGTCATCGCGGGGCTTGCCCCACGCCTCTCCCGGATACATTTTGCTGCGGGCCATGTGGTTGTTGGCGATGCCCACGGTGTCGACCTGGCCGCTCGCCAGCCACGCCGGCACGTCCCACCAGAACGGCTTTTCGATGTCGACGTGCACGCCCGCGTGCCGGCGGGCCTGATCGAGAAACCGCATGGGCGAAGGATATTCACGATCGGCGTCGGCAATGGCGATTGGCGCCACGAGACCAAAGTAGAGCAGCGCCCCGCCTTCGCGTTCGTCCTCGCCCCCCATGACGTGGTAGAAGCGGTTGCCGTCGAACCGCACGAGCAGCTCGGCAGGCGGCGCGCGGTCGGACCACACGTTTCGCTTGTTCCACCAGGTGATCACCGGCGAGACGTGCAGGTCCTCGGATTTCATCAGGAGCGGCACATCGTCGACAGGTCGGTGGACGTGCAACTCGCCCGACCACCAGCCCTCGGATTTCAGATCGGCAATGCGGGCGATGTCGGCCGCGATTTTGGTCGGCGTGCCGGCTGCAACGGTCAGCTTGCCGGAAACCGAGGTGAATTCCGGGCCCCGTTCGATCTCGTAGCGATATTCACCCGCCGGAATTTCGAGCTGCGCTCCGGCGTCGCACACAATGTGATCGTTCCACGCCGGCCAGCGGGGGATTTTGGGCGTCTTGCCCTCCGCATCGTAAAGATGAATGCGGCAAGGGACAAGCTGTCCCTTTTCGCGCACCTCGACGTCGACCCGGCCCGGCTCTGCCGCGGTCAGCGGCGATGACCAGATGCGGACCGACACGAACGCCGCGAGGAATATGCACGAGATTCTTGCCATGGCAATTGCGCCGCGGATTGTGAATGAGGATCGAGAGGCCGCCGCGCGCTTCACGATACTCCGGTCGGGCCATCGCCGAAAGGGAGCCCGTAGGATGGCCTTCCAGGCCGTCCGAGTCCTTTTGCTCGCTCGTTCCCAGGCCCTGCCTGGGAACGCCATGCTTCAGAGGCTCTGCCTCGACGGACTTCAGTGAAGCGAGGCAGAGCCTCGACGGCAGTGCGGCCCCAGGCAGAGCCTGGGACCGAGATGATCTTTACACGAACGGAACACAACTTGCCCTAAGAGGCACCGACCCGGGCGCCACACGGACGCAACGTGATTGCCAAAGCGCGCGTGCCGCCGGTATGCTTCGGGGCGAGCGATGTCTTGCGGGCCGCAAATCTCGCTAACTTTCGCCGCACGCACTGAGGACGACTGACATGCAACTGCCGATGAACATCACGCTCCCCAGCCTGCCTGCGCGGCCGGATGACAGCCACAAGGGGTCGTTCGGCAGCGTGCTGATCGTCGCGGGGAGCCGGGGGATGAGCGGCGCGGCGGCCCTGGCCGGGCGGGGCGCTTTGCGGGGGGGAGCCGGTTTGGTCACAGTGGCCGTTCCAATCGGTGTGCAGCCCATTGTCGCTGCCATCGAACCGTCGTACCTGACGGCGGGTTTGACCGAAGATGACGACGGGCGATTCGGCCGCCTCGCTGCGACCGAGATCCTCAATCTTTCGAAGAACGTGACGGCAGTCGCCATCGGCCCGGGCTGGGGCAAGTCAGGCGACCTGATGGACCTGGCACAGATCATCTACACCCACGTCGACAAACCGTTGATCGTCGATGCCGACGCGCTCAATGCCCTGGCTGCGTCTTCTGGCGGCATCCCCTCACCCGCTGTGCGGGCCCCGCGGATCCTGACGCCGCACCCCGGGGAATTTGCACGCCTCACGGGGACCGACACGCAGACGATCCAGAACGACCGACAGACGCTCGCCGCCGAATTCGCGCTCAAGCATAAGGTGGTCGTCGTGCTCAAAGGACAGGGGACGGTGATCACCGACGGCACGAAGGCGGCGATCAACACGACGGGGAACAGCGGCATGGCGACCGGCGGCACGGGAGACGTGCTCACCGGCCTGATCGCCGCGCTCCTGGCCCAGGAAATGGCCCCGTTCGACGCGGCCCATCTGGCGGTCCACCTGCACGGCCTGGCCGGCGACCTGGCCGCCGCCGAGGTCGGTAAACCGGGAATGATCGCGTCGGATTTGCCGTGCTACCTCGGCCGCGCCTGGAGACATGTTGGCTCTGGTTGAGCCAAATGCGGAATTCGGAATTCGGAGTGCGGAATACGCGCTGGCGCGTGCTCTACGCCCGATTTCCTATTCCGAACTCCGCACTCCGCATTTTGATCACCCGCCACTTGCGGCCAGGTGGGCGACGACGACCCGGATGTCGTCGTACGAAACGGTTCCGTCCAGCGCTTCGTAGATCGGCTTCATTTTTTCGATGCCGACG
The DNA here is from genome assembly GCA_016200145.1 of Planctomycetia bacterium. GTDB lineage: Bacteria > Planctomycetota > Planctomycetia > Planctomycetales > Planctomycetaceae > JACQFH01. The sequence continues at coordinate 20,702 of JACQFH010000243.1, forward strand.
TCGCGGGCAGCGTCGGCCACGCGCTGGTAGATTTCTCGTGGCACCCAGGCGTCGACTGATGTCTGCGGTTCGGCCTTCAGGAAATCGGCCAGGTACTGAGAGACCGTGCTCCGCGCGCGGCCGGTGGCCTGCATCACTTCTTCGATCGTTGCGCCGCGTCGGAACAGGTCTGTCCCGGCCTGCGTCGTCGATCCCGAGCGTGCTGACGCGCTCCCCGTTGCTTGCGGTTTCGCGACCGGCGCCTCGTTGCGCGACAGCTCGCGCGCCTGGCACTCGGCATCGAGCGCCTCGAAGAACATCTGGCCAAAATCGCGGAATTTCGCCTCGCCGATGCCGTAGATCTTCGACAGCCCTTCAAGCGCCGCAGGCCTGACGCGCGCCAGCTCGCGAAGCGTCGCATCGCCGAAGATAAGATACGGAGGCACGCCGCGCGCCGCGGCCTGTTCGTGCCGCAGTTTGCGGAGCCGTTCGAACAGGTCGCGATCGACCCCCTCCCACGACACCGCCTCGGCCCGCGACGCGCGGGACGACTTTCCCGCGCCGTCGGCAGCCCCGGCGGCCCTGGCGGCGGGAATGTATCGCAGTCGGGCGGTCCGCAGGTCTTTCATCACCTCCCACGACGCCGCGTTGAGCTTGAGGATCGGGTATTCGTTGCCGACCTGATCGACGAGCCCCAGGCCGACGAGCTGGCCGATCCAGTCGGCCAGCTCGCGCTGCGAATGCTCTTTGAGCAGGCCGTACGTGGTGAGCTTGTCGTGCCCGCGCTCGCGGATCGGGGCGGTGTTTGCGCCGCGCAGGATCGACGCCACATGGGCGATGCCGAAGCTCTCATTCACGCGGTACACGCACGACAGAATCTTCTTGGCGATCGTGTCGGCATCGGGCAGCGCTTCGCTCTCGCCGGTGCACAGGTCACACGCGCCGCAGTTCTCGCCGGCAAATTCCTGCCCGAAATATTCGACGAGCGAGCGATGCCGGCAGGTCACGGGGCGGCAATAATTTTCCATGTCGGCCAGATGCCGGAACACGTTGTCCAGATAATCGTTGTCGACCGGGTTCCCTGACTCGGCGACCGATTTCTGCACGATCTTCTTCCACAAAACGGAATCCCCCGCCGAATACAGCAGCACACACTCGGCCTCCAGGCCGTCGCGGCCGGCGCGCCCCGTCTCCTGCTGGTAGTGCTCGATCGACTTGGGCATGCCGGTGTGCAGCACGTAGCGGATGTTCGAGCGGTCGATCCCCATGCCGAACGCGATCGTGGCGACCACCACGTCGCATTGTTCTTCCGAGAACAGGTCGTGCACCCGCTTCCGTTCGGCGGCTTCCATCCCCGCGTGATACGGGACGGCATTGATCCCCTTGCCCTTCAGCCACTGGGACATTTCGTCGACGTCGCGGCGGCGCATGCAGTAGATGATGCCCGCCTCACCGGGATGGCGGCGCAAGACTTCGAACGCCTGGTCGTAGACATCGTAGCGGGGGATGACGCTGTACATCAAATTGGGGCGGTCGAAGTTGCCGACCATGATCTCCGGTTCGTGCAGTCCGAGCTGGGCCGCGATGTCGGCCCGCACCTGGGTCGTGGCCGTGGCGGTGAAGCCGTGGACCGACGCCTGCGGAAAGAGCTTCTTGAGCTCTCCCAACTGGCGATATTCAGGGCGAAAATCGTGCCCCCAGTGGCTGATGCAATGCGCCTCGTCGATTGCGAACCGCCGCACGCCGACCTGTTTGAGCAGCGATCGAAACGCGCCGGTCGCCAGGCGCTCGGGCGAGGCGAACAAAAGCCGGATCGACCCGTCGATCACGGCCCGTTCGCCGGCGCGCACCTCTTCGGTCGACAGCGAGCTGTTGAGCTGGATCGCCGGGACGCCGCACGCGCGCAGGCCGTCGACCTGGTCTTTCATCAATGCGATCAGCGGCGAGACGACGACGGTGGTGTCGCCGCGGACGAGGGCGGGGGCCTGGTAGCACAGCGACTTGCCGCCGCCGGTCGGCAGGACCAGCAGCGAATCGCGCCCGTCGAGGACCGTCCGCATCGCCGCGGCCTGCAAGGGACGCAGCGTATCGAACCCCCAGTGCCGGCGGATGACCGCGATCAGTTCGTCGGGAACAGCGACAGCGTCTGCGGCAGTCGGGAGGGTCGGATTCATACCCGATCAGAGTAGCAGTGAACGGCCCGCGTCTCCACCAAAGTCCGTACCACACGGCGATCCACTGGGCTATCATGTGACCGCCATTCCGGCGGACTGCTGAATCATGACTGAAATCTGTAAGACATCGCGGGTGCGGATGCATCCGAATTACGAACGGCTCGCCGACGTGGCCTGCGCCAGCCACGCGCGGGGCCGGGCGCCGTCGGGCATCGACGAGCGCGACGTCGTGCTGGCGCGCCTCTACAGCCACGCCTTTCGCGGACAGGTGATCGGCGCGTTTCACGCCACGCGCGAGGCGCTGGGGAAGATTGCAACCGACGACCGGTTGGCGGCAGCCCACCTGGCGCGGGCGGCCGAGCTGCTGACCGATCTCGCCAACCGTTCGATGGACGTCGTCGGCGACGACGCGCGGGCCCTGATCTCGACGTTTCACCACTATTGCACCCACGTGGCCCGCGCCGTCGAGGCCCTCGACACGGTGTGCGGGCTGCTGAACCGCGCAGACCTCGCCCGCATCAGGGACCTGTTCGTGGGGCACATCGAGGCCATCACAGCCGGCAATGGAATTCACCTGACCCGCGACACCGGCGCGCCGGAGCAGGCGAGTTTCGTCGTCCCCAGCCTGGGGATCACGATCGTGCCGCTCGTGTATGGCGATCACCATTCGTGGAACCTCGCCTGGCTCGCCGGCGAGCGCTCGGATGTTCCGTATCACCTGCACCGCGAAGGGGTCGAGATCCACCTGGGATATGGTCCGCTGCACGGATACACGGTGCTGGGCGACGCCAAGGCGGAAATCGCGGAAGGCTACGCCATGCCGATTCCCCCCAACACGCGGCACGGGTACACCAACATCGGTCCGCAGGCGCATCATGTGCCGTTCATTTTCGGGTCGATGACTTGCGGCGGCTGGGGCGTGTTTCTCGACGTCGAGCCGCAGCCGATCGAGCTGGAACGATTGGAATCGACGCCGCTCTTGAGCCACAGAATGAACCACACGATCTTTCTCGAGCGGGAAATCCAGAAGGCCGGCGAAAAATTCGCGTCGCTCCGATATCCACTGATCGCGGCGGCAGTCACCGATCGCGGCGGCACGGGGGGGATCGAACTGTCGATCTCGCGCGCCAGCTCGCGCGGTCTGGAATTGCGCCCTGGCCGATTCTGCGCGGTGTCGGTCGTGCGCGGCCGCGGAGTGGTCGCGATGGCTGGCGAAGAGCGCGAGATCACGCCGCACGACCACTTCGGCATTCCCTCGGGCGTCGCCGCGACGATTCGCGAAACCGGCGGCGAGCCCCTGGTACTGCTCGATGCGATCCTGAAGCCGGGCCGGAAATCTTCCTTTTGAGGCGACTATGGAACATCCTGTCTTTCGTTCGCTCGATCACGTGGCGATCGTCGTGCCCGACACCGAAGAGGCGCTGAAGGTGTGGCGCGACCGCGTCGGCCTGACGGTGCTCCTCAGCGAAGTCGTCAACAACGGCGCGATTCGCCTGACGCACCTCGATCTGGGAAACACGCACCTGCAGCTCGTTCAGCCGCTCTCCGCCGAGCATCCGCTGCACGCCTGGCTGGCGCAGCACGGTCCCGGACTGCATCACCTCTGCTTCCGCGTGGACGACGTCGGCCAGGCGCTCGTCGAACTGCCCCCGCTGGGCCTTCCCGCCGCGGCCCCGGCGCCGCACCAGGGCACGCAGGGCAAGCGCGCCCTGTTTCTCGACAAGAGTGCCTCGCAGGGCGTGCAGCTCGAAGTCACCGGAAAGTGACAGAGCCACCGTTACGTGGCCGACTTGAGAATCAGCTCCCGCAGGTTTTCGAAGTTCATCCGCATCGCGTCTTCTTTTGTGCCGCCGGGGGGCAGGAAG
>JACQFH010000244.1 GCA_016200145.1 Planctomycetia bacterium
GACAGCGGCGCGGGACTGGGCGCGTCGCACCAGACCGGGTGGACGGGCCTCGTCGCGAAGCTCCTCTTGCCGCGGCAGCCGGAACTGACATTCGTCTCCCGCTCAGACGACTCCCACGTCCCCGCGTCCCGCCCGCCCGTTCACGAAATGCGGTGATCGGCCCGGCGAGCGGCGGACGTCAGTCCGCCGGTGACACACCGCGCATGGGAGGGGAACCAAGACTTTTCCCCCCTTCGTAAGGGGGGGTGTCGTGGATTGGTACTGAAGCTAGCGCTTCACGCCAGCAACTCCCGCACGACGTTCCCCTCCACGTCGGTCAGGCGGAAATCGCGCCCGGCATAGCGGTACGTGAGCCGCGTGTGGTCGAACCCCAGGAGGTGCAGCATCGTCGCGTGCAGGTCGTGCACATGCACCTTGTTCTCGACCGCGGCGAAGCCGAACTCGTCGGTCGCCCCGTACACCTGCCCCCCTTTGACGCCGCCTCCCGCCAGCCACATCGTGAACCCGTGGTGGTTGTGGTCGCGGCCGTTGATTTTCCCGGCATTCGAGCCGGGGGTCGGCAGTTCGACCGTCGGCGTGCGACCGAATTCGCCTCCCCACACGATCAGCGTCTCATCGAGCAGCCCGCGCTGCTTGAGATCCTTGATCAGGGCGCCGATCGCCTGGTCGCATTCTTTGGCCAGCTTGCGGTGATTGACTTCCAGGTCGTCGTGCTGGTCCCAGGGCTGGCCGGCCCCGTGCCAGAGCTGCACGTAGCGCACGCCGCGTTCGACGAGCCGGCGGGCGATCAGCGTCTGCCGAGCGTGCGTGCCCGGGCCGTACATGTCCAGAATGTGCTTCGGCTCCTGCTGGATGTCGAAAGCATCAGTCGCTTCGATTTGCATGCGGTACGCCAGCTCGAGCGAGTGGATGCGAGCTTCGAGGGCCGCGTCGTTGCGGCGTTTCTCGGCGTGCCGGCGGTTCAGCTCCTGCACCAGGTCGAGCTGCCGGCGCTGCTGGCCGGGAGACAGGTCGGCATTGCGGATGTTGGCGATCAGCTTGTCGATTGCCGTGTGTTGCGAATCGATGTATGTCCCCTGGTAGGCGCCGGGCAGAAATGCCGCCTGCCAGTTCTCGGCATCTTTGATCGGATAACCGCTGGGGCACATGGCGATGAAGCCCGGCAGGTTCTGGTTGTCGGTCCCCAGCCCGTACGTGATCCACGAGCCCACGCTGGGACGCACCTGCGTCTGGTCGCCGCAGTTCATGAGCATCAGCGACGGCTCGTGATTCGGTACGTTGGCGTGCATCGAACGGATGATGCACAGCTCGTCGGCGGACTCGGCCACGTGCGGAAAGATTTCAGAGACTTCGATTCCGCTCTGGCCATATTTCTTGAATTTGTACGGCGAGGGGAACGCAGCGCCGGTCTTACGCTCGGTGCGCAGGTTTTCATTCGGCAGGTTCTTGCCGGCGTATTTTTCGAGCGACGGCTTGGGATCGAACGTGTCGACGTGCGACGGCCCGCCGTTCAGGAAGAAGTGAATGACGTGCTTCGCCTTCCCCGGAAAATGCGAGGCCCTGGGAGTCATCGGATTAACGTACGCCCCCGCCGCCTCTGCGGACGAGACGAGCGCCCCCTGATCGGCCAGGACGCCGGCGAGTCCGCACGCCGCCAGGCCCATCCCCGATCGCGCGAGCAATTCTCGCCGCGAGAGTGGCAGATCGCCCAGCGGATCTAAGTTTCGAATTTGATTCATCCGGGATTGCATCAATTTCGATTCACGAATGTTCGACGAGAAATTCCGGATTGCCAAGCGGGTCTGTCCGCTTCAGCATACGGAAGGACTTGCCAAAGACGCTTGAAAAGATTCCTGCCGCGCCAGTTTCTGTGGAAACATAACCTTCACTTGTATGGCGCAGGATTTCGAACGCAGGATTGGCCCCGCGCGCATCAACGAGCCAGTATTCGGAGATTCCCGCTTCCCAGTACGACTTGCGAAGGACGACCGTATCTTTCCGCACTGACGTACGGCTCACAACTTCGAGGACCATGTCCGGAATGCCTTCCAGCTCGACAAACCCGCCATCAGCGCCTTCGATGAGCTTCAGGCGCCCGGATTGCACCGTCGACCAATTGAAATACAAGCCGTCGGGCTCCGTCGAAAAACCAACGGCGACGTTTGAATACAACATCCGGTCGGGCACAAACCGACCGCTTTGCATTTGCTGGACGAGAAGAACGAGGGGAGCCGTAATCGCAGCCTTCACCTGATTGTGCGTAAAGAGCTGCTCCATGCTGTTGTCCACCCAGATTGCGCCGTCGAGGTACGAGATCGTCCCGGACTCGGGAAAATCATCCGAGCGGGCCCAGCGCCGAAATGCCTCCAAATCGCTGACCCAATCAGGGATTGAGCCGGTGTCGGCAATTACGATCGTGCTCATGCCACGCTCCAAATCCTGGCCTAAGTCGTAGACGGTTAACGACTGTCAATTCTACCACACCACTCGCTAGTCCACGAACAGAAACTCGTTCGCCAGGAGCAGCGCCTGGGCATATTGTTCGAGCGGGGAAAGACGCTTCTGCGACGGTGCCGGGCCGCGGAAATCGCTCGCGGCATTGTACCGCAGCGTCGTCTGCCCGTCGGTCCCCGTCAGGACAATCGCCGGCGACCACGCGAAGCTGTCGTTCGATTCGTTCGCCAGGCAGTCAACGACGAAATCGAGCGTCTCCCCTTCCTGCACTTCCACTCCGTCGAGCTTCGTCGGCGCCTCGCCGTGGTGAACGGTCCAGCCGCCCAGCTCCCCCGCGCGGCTTGAAATCACCCGTCCTCGCACGCCGTCTCCCTGCTCGGCGGGATGCGACAGCATCGCTTCGATGCTGACCCGGCCGGCCTGCTTGGCGCGCCAGCGGCGCACAATCACGTGACTTTTGTTGCCTCCCGGGTGCCCTCCCTGTGCCGTCAGCAGCAGCCACCCCAACTTCGGGTCGGGCAGTTGCGCTCCGCCGCGCCACATCCCTTCCTGAAAATGCGGCAGCGCGGTGAAGTTGCGCACCTGATGCGCGCCTTCGTCGTACTCGCCGTACCCGTACTGCCACACCGAAGGCAACGGCCGCTCGCTCTCTTGCGGCTGACTCAGGAACTTGAGCGCGGCGGCCGTTTCTTCAGCGTCGGCCGCGCGCGCATAGATCAGGCGGTGCAGCGCGTCAACGCGTGCGGCGGGATCGGCCGCCTGCTGGACTTCCGGCCGCGCGGCGAGCGCCCGCGCCTGCTCGACCACCAGCGGCGAGTTCATCCCGAACAGCGCCTGCTGCGGGACCGTCGTCTGCGGCCGCATCGGGGTGCTCACGTCGGGGCTGGCGAAGTCGAACACGCGGAATGTGCCCGGCAGGTCCTGACGGTCGATGAAGCCGTACACCGCGCGGCGGGCGCTGAACGGGCTGGCGAACAGATCAACCGGACGTCCTCCCGGAGTCGCATCGAGCCGCCCGGCGACGGCCAGCAGCGCGTCGCGCATCGGCTCGAATTCCAGCCGCTGGCGGTTCATCTTCCAGATCAGCCGGTTCTCGGGATCGGCAGCGACACACTCGGGCCGGTCGTCGCTCGCCTGCTGCCAGGCGTTTGACAGCAGGATCCGGCGGTGCAGCTTCTTCAGCGACCAGCCTTCGTCGATGAATGCAGCGGCCAGGTGGTCGAGCAGCTCGGGGTGCGACGGCTCGCTTCCGCGGAAACCGAAATCGCTGGGAGTCGCCACCAGCCCCTTGCCGAAGTGGTGCATCCACACGCGGTTGACGATGACCCGCGCCGTGAGCGGATTCGACGGGCTGGCAATCGCCTGCGCGAGTTCCAGCCGCCCGCTCCCTTTCTGGAATGCCGGCCCGTCGACTCCGGCGAGCACCTGCAAAAACCTGCGTGGCACTTCCTTCCCGGGACGCCCCGCATTGCCACGGATCAGCACGTGCGGTTGCGCCGGCTGCGGCGCGTCGTTCATCACCATCGCCCGCGGCGGGGCGGCGGGGGAATTCGCCTTGAAGCTCTCCACCGCGCGGCGCTTCTCGTTCAGTTTGTCCCTCACCGCCCGGTTGACGAAACGGCGGAACTCGTCGCGCGAGATGGCCGTGGGATTTTTCTCAGCGTACAGCACCTGCCGCAGCTCTTCAGCCGCTGCGTCGGGCAGCGCCGCGGCGGGGGCCTTACCGTCGGCGGGTTTCTCGGCCTGTTGCTTGACCCACTGCTGGTGCACGTCGGCGAGCAGCTTTCCGTAAACTCCCGCCACGTCGGCCATCGATTTCGGGGGCGACGCCGCGAGCGCCTGCTTGACCAGGGCATTCGTCCGCGGCTGTGCGTCGGCCGCGTCGTTCAGGCCCTCGATCATTTTGGCAGCGGCAGGAGCAAACTCTTCGCCCGAGTGCCGCGCGAGCTCGTGCCAGGGGCCGAATACCGGGTGCGGCTGTTTGGCGGTCTCTGCGAGGTAATCTCTCCAGCGAGTCACCAGCATGCGCCGCGCCTCGTCGGAACCCACCGTCAGCTTTACGGCGTCGGGCAGCGCCCGGGCGTCTTTGTCGGCGACGACGGCCAGCGCATCGGCGGTGCGAGTGCGCAGCTCGTCGACCAGCGCGGCCAGGTTCTCGCCGATGAATGCGTTCGTTTCCCCTTCCAGTTTGCCCAGCTCGCGTTCGTATTCGCGGTAGGCGTCGTTCATCGCGGGGGCGCCGATCTGCGGCAGGTCGCCCGGCTCGACCGAGCTGGCGAACACGCCCGACAGCGAATAATAATCGTCGGTTGGAATCGGGTCGTACTTGTGGTCGTGGCAGCGGGCGCAGGCCACCGTCAGCCCCAGCAGGCCCCGCGTTACCACGTCGATGCGGTCGTCGATGATGTCGAGCTGGTTGTTTCCAAAACGGCGGCCGACCGTCAGAAAGCCCATCGCCGCCAGGTAAGTCTTGTCGTCGCCCATCGGCAACTGGTCGGCGGCCAGTTGCTCGATGATGAAGCGGTCGAACGGCAGGTCGTTGTTGAACGCACGAATCACGTAATCACGATACGTGTACGAGAAGGGGTACTTGCGCTCTTCGGTGAAGACGTAGCCCTTCGTGTCGGCGTAGCGGGCCACGTCGAGCCAGTGCCGGCCCCAGCGCTCGCCGTACTGCGGCGAGGCCAGCAGCCGATCGACCACGCGCGCGAACGCGTCGTCGGCAGAATCCTGCTCAAAGGCGGCGACTTCGGCGGCGGTTGGCGGCAGGCCCACGAGATCGAACGACGCGCGGCGCAGCAGTGTCCGCCGATCAGCCCGCGACGAGGGGCTGAGGTTGTTCTTCTCCAGGTCGGCCAGCACGAAGCGATCAATCGTCGCCGCGCCCCACGTGCCGTCTTTGACGGCCGGCGGTTCGGCGCGGCGAAGGGGCTGATAAGACCAGTGCCCGGCTCGCGCTTTGGCGATGCCGACGGGAGTCGCCGCTTCTCCCAGCGCGGGGGCCGCCGCGACCGCCGGCTGAGGATACGGAGCGCCGATCTTAACCCAGTTTGTGATCGCGGCAATTTCGTCGTCGGTCAGTTTCTGTTTGGGGGGCATGCGGATCGGATCTTTGTATCCGATCACTTCGATCAGCCGGCTCTCTTCGGGTCTGCCTGCTACGACCGCCGGTCCCGAGTCGTTCCCCTTGAGGACGCCCGCCCCCGAATCGAGCCGCAAGTCCCCTTCCTGTTTCTTGTCGCCATGACATTCGAGGCACCGGGCCACCAGGATCGGCCGGATCGTCTTCTCGAAATAGGCTTCCTGTTCGGGGGTCGGCTTGGCGGCTGCCGGCTTGTCGGCAGACGGTTCCCCTGCGCGCAGCCCAACGACGGCGGCGATACAGAGAACCAGAAATGCCAGGCAGGACCGGAACGGCATGCACAAACCGATTCGCGAACATTGCCGGCGATGAAGTCTCCCCCCTTAGCAAGCGGGGGCAGGGGGGTAGGTCAACTTGCAACTGCACCGGCAGGGTGGGAAGTCACTTTCTCTCTATCAGTTTGATGCCTGCCGTTCGGGGCGTCAATAGGTGATCGCCCGCGGCATCAACGCGGCAGCGAGCTTTCCCACGTGCGCTTCCTTGCTGAACGCGGGGATGGTGCAACCTGAAAAATCCGAAATCCGAAATCCCAATTCCGAATTCCCGGGCTACAATCGGAGACACGACCTGACCGAAATGGCATTGCGGAGATTCATTCATGTTCGCCAATCGACGATTCGCATTTCTGTTGTTCCTGCTGGCGGGACTGACCGCCGCCGGCATTTTTCGAGATTCTCCGTTGGCTCATGACGCCGGTGGCGACGAGGCCCCGCCCGCCGCGCCAACCCTCGACCAGCTCGCCTCGGGCCGGCTGCCGGTCGTCGATCTGGGCTGGCCGCTCAATGACACCAGTCCCTACTGGCCCGCCGAAAACTACCTACCCTTCCGGCTGACGACGATTGCCACGCTCGAAAAGAACGGAGTTCTCTCGAAAGCCTTCTATTGCCCCGAGCATCTGGGAACGCACCTCGATGCCCCCAACCATTTCGAAAAGAATCAACCCGCCGTCGATCAGATCGACCCGGCCCAACTGTTCGCGCGGGGCGTGAAAATCGATGTCACCATGCAGGCCGATGCCGACGCCGACTACCGCCTGACGCGGGCCGACATTGACGAATGGGAAAAGTCACACGGCCGGATTCCCGACGGCGTCGTCGTGCTGCTCGAAACCGGCTGGTCACGCCACTGGAACAACTATCCGCGCTACAAGAACCAGGACACGACAGGCAAACTGCACTTTCCCGGCTATTCGGCGGAAGCGGCGAAGTTTCTGGTGGTCGAACGCAAAGCGAAGGGGCTGGGAATCGACACGCTGAGCATCGACCACGGCCCGTCGAAGGATTTTGTCGTGCACCACATCGTCAACGGCGCCGGCCGTTACGGCCTCGAAAACCTCGCGCGCCTCGACAAGCTGCCGGCCAAAGGCTTTTTCCTCGTTGCCGCTCCGATCAAGATCGAAACCGGCTCCGGCGGCCCGGCCCGCGTGTTCGCCATCGTGCCGGGGCCGGCAGGCAGAAACTAGCGCAACATTCAGCTTGCACGAACGACGCGCCGTCAGATATTTTTGAACGCGATGTCCAAAGATTCTGCGGCCCGCGACAAAGTGCGGCAGTTCCCGACGACGCCGGGCGTGTACCTGATGAAAGACGGCCGGGGGCGCGTTCTGTATGTGGGCAAGGCGGTCAACCTGCGCAGCCGCGCGGGGAGCTATTTCACCAAAGCCGCCGCCTGCGACCGTCGCACGGCCGATCTCGTCCGCGAAATCTGCGACGTCGACTTCATTCCCGCCGACAGCGAAGTCGACGCGCTGCTCATGGAGGCCCGGCTCGTCAAGGACATCCAGCCCCCGTTCAACCAGGAGCTCAAGGACGACAAGACGTTCCCGTACCTCGAGCTCACGCTGCGCGAGGATTTTCCACGCGTGGAGTTCACGCGCAAGCCGCAATCCCGCGGAACGAAGCTGTACGGCCCGTTCACCAGCGCGAAGAAGCTGCGAGGGGCGATCGCCGCCTTGCAGAAAATCTTCCGCTTCCGCACCTGTTCGCTCGATATCGACGAATCCGACGAACGGTGGCGCTGGTTTCGGCCGTGCCTGCTGGCCAGCATCAACCAGTGCACGGCGCCGTGCAACCTGCGGATCAGCAAAGACGAGTACCGCCGCGACATCGAACGCCTGAAACTGTTCCTGGACGGCAAGAAAGACAGGCTGCTCGAAGAGTTGCGCAGTGAGATGCGCGACGCTTCGCGCGACCTGAAATTCGAAAAAGCGGGGCGCATCCGCGACCAGCTCAAGCTGCTCGAAAACCTGTCGTTGCGCGGCAACCTCGACGAGCACGTGCAGCCCGAGGTGTTCTTCGTCGATCCGCGCAAAGGGCTGGCGGGATTGCAGAAGATCTTCAAGCTGGCGAATCCGCCGCGGCGGATCGAAGGAGTCGACATCGCCCATCTCGGCGGGACCGATACCGTCGCCAGCCTGGTGCAGTTCATCGATGGCCTGCCGTTCAAGCACGGCTACAAGCGGTTCAGAATTCGCGGCGTGGAAGGGGTCGACGACTTCGCGTCGATCCGCGAAGTGGTCGGGCGGCGGATGTCGCGCTTGGCGCGGGAAGGAGAGTCTTTTCCCGACATCCTGCTGATCGACGGCGGGATCGGCCAGTTGAACGCCGCGCTGGAAGCCATGCAGGCAATCGGCGTCGCGCCCCCGCTGACGATATCACTTGCCAAACAGGAGGAAGAGATCTACGTGCCCGGTGAACCCGAGCCGCGGCGTCTGAGCCGGCATTCGTACGCGCTGCGGCTGTTGCAGTACATCCGTGACGAAGCCCACCGCTTTGCCCAGCACTACCACCACCTCCTGCGTCGCAAGGCGACACTTGAGGATTAGGCTTGAGGTGGAGAGCGGCGGCTGGGGCACCAACCTCTTTAGGTTGGTCCGCTGCCGGTGACACCCCGCGAAAACCACGCCTGATTCGCAACTCATGCACCCTTCGACTCTCAGACTCTTCGACTTTTCGACCCCCTTTTTCCCGTGCTTTGCGTCGCGGAATTGTTAGACTGGAGTGTCTCCACGACTGAATTGCAGTTTCGACAGGCGAAGGTCTTTCATGGCGGTTAAAGTCAAGTGCCCGACGTGTGAAAAAGTCCTGAATGCGCCCGATTCGGCTCGAGGCAAAGCGGTCAAATGTCCGGGCTGCGAAACGAAGGTCAAGGTTCCCGCCGGAGACGCCGAGGGGGGTGGCGCTGCCACGACCCGCAAAACGGGGACCAAGATCGCTGCGAAGAAAAAAGAGGAAGACAGCAGCGATTTCCTGGCCAGACTCGATATCGACGCGGCTGCCGACAGCAGCCAGGCGATGTGCCCCAAGTGCGGCGCATTGATTCCCGAAGACGCGAGCGAGTGCCCCAAGTGTGGCGTCGACCCCGAAACCGGGCAGATCAGCAAAAAAACCCAGAAGCGGATGAGCCGGAAGGGGGCCGACCCGGCCCTGTTCTACAGGCTGGCCTGGTCCGATTCCTGGGCCTTCACGATGGAAAATAAGCGGGTGGCCTGGCGCACGGCTTTGTACCTGATTATTGCCGATCTTGCCGTCGGAGTTTGCAATGCTGCCATTAATTATTGCGATACGTGGCCGCCGCAAGTCTTCTGGGCGTTCCTGGCGGCCACCATCTATCTGGCCGTCTGGGGCTGGCCGTGGCACCTGAATATCGAAACGATCAAAGCCACCGTTGCACGCAAGAGCAATATCCATTCCATTCACTTCGACGTATTCCTGTGCATGGCCCTGGGGATCAAGTGGTTCGTGTGGAACGTGGTATTCTGCTGCTGGTTAGTCGTGCCGATCGTGATGTACCCGCTGGCGATGATCCACATGGCCATGCCGGTCACAAAGCGAGGCTGGATCTTCGTTCAGATGTTCTCGACGTTCGCGAAGAACGCGGGGGCAGCCATGTATTACTGGATGATCTGGTTCGCGTTGCATGCCATTGTTGTGGGTGTCTGGCTCCTGGGATATCTTTCGCTGACTCTGGCCTACGGAGGACCGAAGATCATCCAGTACTACAGGGATCGACTGGCGCAGCAACCCATTTCCGGCCAGACCGATTGGATCATCGCATCGGTTGTGATTTTTCTGGGCGTCGTGTCCTGCGTCGTGACTGGATTTGTCCGGGTCTTCATGGCTCGGGTACTGGGCCTGCTCGCGCTGTACTTCAAAGACACGCTCGATCTCGTCGTGTTCGTGGAAGAGAAGGTGTACAAGCGGAAAGAGGTCAAGGTCGACAAGTGGGGTACCCCGATCAAGACGCCCCAGCAGATTGCCGGGCAGATCGCGATCGGCATCGTCGTGCTGATCGTTGTCGCCGGCGCAGGCTTTGCAATCTATTGGACGCAGTTCAGGAAGTCGTGATTCCAGCGAGTTTTCGTCCCAGCGATTCGCGGGATTATCGCAGCCGTTTGCGGGTCGCCGTGAAACGATCGAATAACGCTTGGCTC
>JACQFH010000182.1 GCA_016200145.1 Planctomycetia bacterium
GGGGAGAGGGGAGATTTTCGTGGAGAGCGTCGTCGCAAAGAGAGACGATCTCTTCGAGCGGCCGGGGCACTGCGTCAATCGACATAAACAAACTCATTCAAACACAAGAGCACCTGGGCGAATTCGACGAGCGCCGTTTCCGTCTGTGGCGTTTCCGTCTGTGGCGCGGCGCCGCCTGTCGCCTGTCGCTCGATGAAGGCCAGCATCCGCTCACGTTCGGCGGCGGTGGGAGGCCGGCAGAAAGCAATCTGATAGGCATTGTCGATCGCGGCGGGAATCGGGACTTCGGGGGTCGACCGGATGCGCCGTGACAGGCGTTCGGCCTGCTGCCTGACGAATGGCGAGTTCATCATCGCCAGCGCCTGCGTCGGCACGGTCGTGCTGATTCGTTCGCCAATGCTCTGGGCCGGCTCCGGGGCGTCGAACATCGTCATGAAGGGAATCAGTTCGCTGCGTTTCACGCGCAGATAGATGCTCCGGCGGGGGACGTTGTCGAGAATGCTCGGGCCGTACATCGTCGTGTCGAGCGACGCTCCCGCGGCGAGCAGCGAATCGCGGATGACTTCTGCTTCCAGGCGCCGCGGGCGGTAATGCCACAAGTACTGATTGAGCGGGTCGGCCTTGAGGTTCGCCGGCGACACCTCGTTGGCCTGCTGATAGACCGCGCTGTGGACGATGAGCTTGTGGATCGGCTTGAGTTTCCAGCCTCCCCGGATGAGCTCGCGGGCCAGCCAATCGAGCAGCTCGGGATGCGTGGGCCGTTCCCCCTGCGCGCCGAAATCGTTGGGAGTGTTGACCAGTCCTCTCCCGAAATGGTGCTGCCAGAGGCGATTCACGATGACGCGGGCCAAGAGGGCGCCCGCGCCGTCTTGGGCGTCGGTGATCCAGTTCGCCAGCCCCACGCGGGGATCGAGTGCCGGTTGACCCTCGGGCGGCGTCGGCAGCCACTTCTCCCGGGTGTTCGGAGTCGCCGACAGGACCTGCAGGAATGCCGGCTGGGCCTGGCCCAGCTTGCTGTCGACTTCGCCGCGGCGCAGAAAAAAGACATCACGCCCGCCGGCGACAGCCGTATACACGTCGGTGAGCGGCGCTCGTGGTTTGGCGCGGGCGTGGTCGTCCACGGCCTGGCACAGCCGCCCCGCCGTCTCGTCGAACGGTCCGAACCAGCGGACCATGGGTTCGCGGAGCGACTCGGGAAGGAGGTTGCCGTTCGCCGCGAGGATGGACTTGATTTCACCCGCATGCTGCGGCGCGACCTCTCCCGCCCACGTCGGAGCGCCCGGCTCGGTGCTCGCCGCCAGACGGAAACGCCCCAGCCCGTCGCTGACAAACTTGAGCGAGAACGTGAGCTGCGTCCCCGCCGCGAAACCCTGAAATCCCCCCTCGATTTCAAACAGCGCGGCATTGTCTTTCCCGCCGTCGGCATTCGCCCGCCAGAACGACGCCGGATTGTCATCCACGACGTTCTTCAGCGGTTGCCCGGGTTCTTCGAAAGCCGCCAGGATCGCCTTGAGCTTGAGCGTGACGGGGGGCTCTGTGCTCTTCGGATCGAGGGGACTCGCCGTGACTTTGAAGTCGCCGAGCGTGAAACTGCCGTCGCCGCCGAAACCCGGTCCCTTGCGCGGCATGGAATTGTCGGTGAAGGCGTCGAGCCGCAGCGCAACGAGGTTTTTCTGCCAGGTGTGGGTCGTGACGACATACGTGTCGGCGTTTTTACGCCGCGGACCGACGAAGACCACCACTCCCTGGTCCGTCGTCGACAGCCACGTGTCGTCGGCCGAGACATTTTGCGGCGTCAGGACCTGCCAGCGTGGCTGCGGGGGTAATTTTGGAAGTGATTCCTGCTGCCAGCGGGCCAATCGTGCCGGAAGTTCTTCGACTGCGAATTTCCGCCAGGCAGCCAGACGGATTTCGTGTTCGGCGGCGTGCAGGTTAAGGGCACGCTGGGTCGCCGCGGGATCCGGGTCGAACGTCAGCGGGCCGTGCGCGGTTCGTCCCAGCGCCGCGGCGATTCCGTAATAGTCCTGTTGAGGGATGGGGTCGTATTTGTGGTCGTGGCAACGAACGCATCCCAGCGTGACGCCGAGCATTGAGCCGCCGATCGTCATGATCATGTCGTCGAGCTGGTCGTAACGAATGCGTTCTTCGGTTTTGGCGGTGATCTGGCCGGGAAACGGCCCGGCGACGAGATAGCCGGTGGCGGCGGCGCCGTGCAGACCCGGCTGCAGCTTGTCTCCTGCAATCTGCATCCGCACGAATTCGTCGTAGGGCAGATCGCCATTGATGGCCCGAATCACCCAGTCGCGGTAGTGATATGCCCCCGGCCGAAAGCCGTCGAATTCGTAGCCGCCGCTTTCGGCGAAGCGTGCGGCGTCGAGCCAGTGCCGCGCCCAGCGTTCGCCGTGCCGTTCGCTCGCCAGCAACCTGTCCACCAGCCTGTCGAATGCGTCGGGCGACGTGTCGGCGAGGAAGTCCGCAGCCTGCTCGGGCGTGGGGGGGAGCCCGATGAGATCGAAATAAACGCGCCGGATCAGCTTCTCTCTGCTTGCCGGTCCATTGGCCGTCAGCCCGTGCTCAGCATATCTTGCGAGAATGAAGCGGTCGATGGGTGTTTTTGCCCAGGGGCTCGCCGGGACTTCGGGCGGAGCGCTTTCCTTGAGCGGCTGAAAGGACCAGAAGCGGCGACCGGCGGCGAGGTCGATCTCGCGAGGCTTCGGTTGCGCCGCCTTCCCATCGCGCGGATCGGCAAGGCCCGTATCGATCCAGCGCGCGAAATCGGCGATGACGTTCTCGGGGAGCTTTCCGGCCGGCGGCATTTCGAGCCCGTCGTAGCGCAGGGCCTTCATGAGCAGGCTCTCGCCCGACTTGCCGGCGACGACGACGGGGCCGGTCTCGCCGCCTTTCGCCACGCCTTCGCGCGTGTCGAGCATCAATTTCGCTTTGAGCTTGCCGCCGGCAGCCGCTTTTTCGGAATGACAGGCGTAGCAGTGCTGAACCAGCACCGGTCGAATCTTCTGCTCGAAGAATTCGATCTGCTGCGGATCCGTCCCGTCAGCCCGTATGGGAACTGCGGCACAGAGCAAGACCACTCCGCAGGCCAGAAAGACGCGTCGGATATTCATCGTCAGCCGGGCCTTCGAGTATTAAGAAGCTCTGACAAAACTGGGACTGGCTCCGAGTCCCGGCGCGCCGGGA
>JACQFH010000183.1 GCA_016200145.1 Planctomycetia bacterium
TCCCCCTCACCCCTAACCCCTCTCCCGCCAGGGGAGAGGGGAACAGGATTATTGTTGCGGGCCGTCTTTTGGAAAGCGATGCGATCAGCCAAGCGGCCGGGAGGGCACTCTTGCGCTGCCACCGTCAAATGTCGACACCACCCGCGCCACAAACGGCTTGCCCGAACGCCCCGCCGGCGATTACAGTCTGTGACACGCGGAGCAGCGCATGAACTTTTCCGAATTCGAAGACCGGCGCCGATTTCAGCAGGCCTGGGAAGCGGTGCGCATTGCCCGCGCGGTGGAATACTCGCTGTTCACATTCGGCACGTCCGATCTACCTTATTTTCTGGTGTGTGACGCACGGCCGCCGCAGCAGACGGTGACGATCACCCGCGGCGACGTGCGGATCACTCGCCCGCTGATCATTACACCCGACAACGTCCACCCTGAATTCCGCAATTTCTTCGAGAACGACGACGAAGGACTGCTGGCCGAGTTTTTCATCCAGCGGACGGCCGCCTTTTCCAACTTGCAGTTCGAGAACCAGCACGGACCGGCCAGGATCGTCACCGACAGCGTCGACGAAGCCGTGGCCAAGCTCAACCGCCAGCTCGACCAGGACGAAGAAGACCGGGTCGCCATCCTCTGCGCCCCGGCCAGCCTGGCGGGATTCGCCGCATTCCGCTACGCCGCCGAGCGGATGATGCGCAGCGTCCCCGACAACATCCAGGAACTCCGCGAGCGCGGGCTGCTGCCGTAGGTCCGGTCTTTGCAGCAGACGATTCAAGCGTCGCGCGGGATTTTTACCAAAGAATGACGCATTCCGGGAGTGGAATCCCAACATCGGTGGCCTGCCAGCATGTGACTTCCGAACATGCGTTCGCTCTGAAATCGACGGAATGTCTGGGATGGCGACGTAAGTGGCCGCGAGCGATGAGCTGGCCTGACAGCACTTCAGTTCCACCAGGCGATTCCGTCAGGGCCGACATCGGCCCGAAAGTCGTTCGGTCCTTTGCCGAGTCCTAGATTCGCGTACCAGTTTATCGCTGATCTCCACGAATCTGGCACAAACGCCGTCGAACGGAAAATCGGCGAATAGAATCTCTGGACTGGCGGGCCGTTGAGTTCTCCGTATCTGCCGTTGTACCAAACGGCCGGCCCGAAGCTCAGCGGATACACCACAAGCAGCATTGCTGCCAGCCCCACCAGCGTCCACTTCGCCCACCGCTCCCGCCGGTTCACGATCCGTACCGTCAGCCAGACGCAGAACGCGGCAAACGCGACGGCCAGGGTGGGGAGGAGGATGGTCATGACGAGAAGTTCTGTTTTGGAATCGCCAGCCCGTCAATTCGGCGGCACTCGGATTTCAACGACCTGGCCATTGGCGAAACTATATTTCACATGTCCCCAGACCTGCGGTCGCCACTTCCGGTCGAGCCGGTGAATCGGGCGAAACAACCACTTCGCGGCGTCGCCTCCATACGAATACGTGAGCACGGTCACGTCTACGGCGCAAAACCCTACGCTGCCGTCCATTCTGCGTTCCAAGCAATGCGCCCAAAGCCCCGGTTCTGGTTTGGCGAGGGCGAAGTACGCCCCCACGTAAGAAATTCCAATTACGAGCAGAGCAACTGCAGTTGCCAAAAATACGCGTACTATTCCGTTTGGCTTCTTGTTGGGGGGCTTCGGCTGCATGCCCGGCATTTTACCCGCGGTGGAGCGGGGGAGGGAAGGCGAATTGCACGTCAAACAGGTTTCGCCCGCTCAGCGAGTGACTTCCGAACACGCTGACAGGTCGCTTTCCGAATAGCAGGACAGAGCATTCCCACGATACCCGCTTGCTATTCCTCCAATGCCAGCTGCTTCTCCAATTCCAACTGCTTCTGCAATGCCAGCTGCTTCCGAAGCACCCGCAACATCTGAGTGCGGCCGTTATACTCCGGCTGCGACTCAAGTTCAACGATTTTTTGTTCAAGCTCGTGCCGCCGATTGAACAATTTCGGCAAGGAACGCACGAGTTCGGTCCAGCCGGTCGCAGTGACTTGAGTTGCATCGGCGAATTCCAGGTTGACGAAGGACTTTAGGTTCGGCAAGGACGAATCCGTGACCTGCGTTCCGTTGAGGCCGAGGGCCTTGAGTCCTGTCAAGCCAACCAGGTGCGACAACTCTGGGTCCCCGACCCTCGTTAGGCGGAGATCGAGCCGTTCGAGATTCGGCAGGGTGCGCAAGTGCACGAGTCCCGCGCCGGTTATTTGTGTACCACGAAGGCTTAGCTCCCGCAGACTTTGCAGGGGGCGAAGCGACGCCAACCCGGCATCGGTCACTTGAGTATTACTTAGATCGAGATTGTGAAGTCGAACAAGTTTCCCAGCGTGCTCAAGGCCCGCATCCGAGATTTGTGAGCCATTTAGATCCAGGTGTTGTAAGCTTGTCATCCTCGAAAGATTCGCCAATCCGGCATCCGTGATCGGCGGACAGCCCTCAAGGTAGACCGCATGGAGCGGGATAAACGCTTTGTAGTGCTCAGGGCCCCGACTGACATACCCGATCATCTCTCGACCGAGGTCGAGGCGCTTCGGCCGCAACAATGCGACGAAGGCCAGATCTGCGTCTGTACAGTCCGTTCCCGCCAGCTCAACTGATTCCACGACATCAAACAGCTTCGTCCATTCGGACCCAATATTGTGGCGCAACCAATCTGGCTTGCATGGCGTTGTCGCGACTTTTCCACCCAGACCTTCAATATGCCGAATCGCAGACAATTGCTGGTATCCAGTTGCCCCTCGCCATGCGCACACGAATCCAAGAACCGCCAACATCGCGACGAACATCCGTAGCGACACCGGTATACAGCGCCGGCGCCGCGGCGGCGTGTCGGTCGTCGTGTCGGTCGTCGGGCCTGTCTGGGTCGTCATGCTGTCAGTTTACCGCGGCGGGCTGCCGGAATGAATCCGAATCTAAGGCCCTTCGCCGAACATGGCTCCGTTCCCAGCCCCGGCCCGGCACGCATCCTTCGACGGCGACAGGCTGCATTCGCCTGCAACAGCCCCGTCGAACGCAGGCCGCCGGGGCCTTCACGTGGTGAGTGTGGCCTGCACGGCGCCCAGGACCAGGACGGCGGCGGCGGGATGGGCCAGGGCGCTAGAGGCAGGCACGTTGCCCTGCACCTGAACGTCGTGGCGGGGTTGTGAACGGCTTGAACTCGGCAGAATGGCTGGGAGGGCGACGTGAGCGAGCCTGCGTTGCTATCTCTCCGATTTGACAAATGAGAAATTGGAATAGCGCCCGACCGGCACCACGATGACAACCGCCTTAGGGAGCCACCATCTCAAATATCGTCCAGTCGCGACGTATCCACCCGGCATGCTCCGGGCTATCCAGCCAAGTGGACCGTAGATGCGCGGCGCTTTCACGGCCGGCTTATCGTGATCGAGTATCCAGCATACAGGCCCCGATTGACAGTGGATATCCAATCAGGACCGATATTGCGACCACCCCCGCCAGCGTCCACTTCGCCCACCGCTCCCACCGGTTCACAATCCGCACCGTCAGCCAGACGCAGAACGCGGCGAAGGCGACGGCCAGGGCGGGGAGGAGGATGTTCATGGGAAAGTTGACGGAATGTCTGGGATGGCGACGCAAGTAGCTATTGATGCATTCCGTCGTCCGGCCGGCAAAACGGCCGAAGCGTATCAAGCCATAGATTTCCATACCAGACACACGCGTGCTCAATGGTCGGCGATCTGGCCTGAGCTGCATACAGTGGGTCGTACAGGTCGTGGATGCGACCAGCGGCTCTTGCTGGAACGTACCCGCTTGAAAACAGGAGCCAATAAACAGGCCCGAAACTCGCGACATACAGCACCGGCAGCCCGACCACCGTCACCGCGGTCCACTTCGCCCACCGCTCCCGCCGGTTCACGATCCGCACCGTCAGCCAGATGCAGACGGCGGCGAAGGAGACGGCCAGGGTGGGGAGGAGGATCATTCGGTGACTTTGAAATCGACGGAATGTCTGGGATCGAGACGCAAGTGGACGGTCAAAATGGCGGCAACGCCGGTGCTCAGTATGTTCCGAACATCTGGTCGTGACGATCATCTCCGCATGGGACAAAGACGATACACCTGTGGGGCATGAACAGATTGCCGAATGTGCGGATCACTTCGCGACACTTCTCCGATCGTTTCATGGTCCATCCGATCGGGATATAAATCCTCGGAACTGTCGGCATTTCGGTTGCATCGTCAATCAGCTCGCAGCGAACCGCAATCCCACAGGCCACCATGAAACTCAGCGCATAAAGCAGCGGCAGTAGCGCTACCGTGGTAATCCAGAATCGTCGCGACCGGCACCCCACCCAGTAAAGCGGTCCGACTTGCTTTTTCAGTCGTTCGTCCATGACGCGGGCATAATACCGCCGTGGATCAGGGGCGAGAAGGCGAACCTGCGCTGTGACTTCCGAACACGCCTGACGAAGCCCGCTGGTTCCAGAACAACCTGACAGATTGGCGGATCGACGGAAAGTCTGGGATGGCGACGTAAGTCCGTATTCTCAGTCCTGTCGTTGGAAGAGGACAAGCTCGAATCGTGGCCCATACAGAACACACACATGCGCGTGCCGCCGGGTGGCATACCAGTTGATCGCTTGCCCGATCCATGAGTCGCGCCCTCCTGCTGCACGATAGACTCGGCCGACCGGGAGGTAGATTTCTGGACAATCCATTAACTTAGATACCGGCAATTCTGTCGCGAACCACCAGCACGCCGGCCCGAAACTCGCGACATACAACACCGGCACCCCGATCACCGCCACCAGCGTCCACTTCGCCCACCTCTCCCGCCTGTTGATGATCCGCACCGTCAGCCAGATGCAGAACGCGGCGAAGGCGACGGCCAGGGTGGGTAGGAGGAATGTCATCATGTTATGCGCAGCATGTCTCGGATATATGCAATCGCATGGCCCAGATACGCCACAGCGAATACCGTCACGCCGATCAGGATTTGGACCCAAGCCGGGATGCGTCTATAGCGATCACCCATGCCCGGCATCTTACCCGCCGCGTAGCGGGAGCGGGAAGCCGAACCTGCGCTGTCACTTCCGAACACTCGAACACGACTGACGTCGGCCGGATTGACGCTCAGACTGGCTTCCTGCCGTACCAGCACGCTTCAGGAGTCGAGGCCCGAACGGAGCGGGAGAACAGGACCCCGCCAGCCGAAGCCGCGACGATCAGGAAACCCGCGGGAATCTCCATGCCGTAGGCTACCTGTGCCAACGTATCGATCCCCAGAAAAAGTATGATGAAGGTGGCGGTGCCAATCGGCAGCCAGACTGCCCCCGCCTCATTGCTCTGCCCGGCACATTTCGGGGGCCAGATCTTCTGGCGCCGTGAGCGGTGCAGCCCGGAATCGATCCAGACTCGGCATCCGTGACGCCGGGCCACAAGGCAGGCGACGAGGGAACAAACGGAATGGACGGCAACTCCTCCCAGCAGCGCGGCCGGGACTTTCCAGTCGACCGGCGCGTGCCAGCCGAAGGGGCTGTCGACGAACACCATCCTCGCGAAACACAGAACCAGGCGCAGGGCGCGCCGCGAAGTCGGTCGGGATCGCAGCGACGCAACCAGTTCGCTGTCAGAAAATCGTTTACGGCAAATACGCCATACACGATCGCAGCCGTGATGAGGAGAAGCCCCCTGGATTCGGGCACGACCAGAAAAACAGTAATCAGAAGGGCACAGACGACGGGCGCAGAGGTGGCCGATTGTGGCCTGAAAAGCTCCCGTGCCGTTTTCTCAGTGCCGATTGACATGATCTGCCCGAAAATCACGAAGAGTATTGTTCACCGTACCACGCCCATCTGTCGGAATAAATGCCAAAGAGCCGTGCTTGCCGCGACTTCCGAGAAACCGGGTACAAGCCGGCCGTCTGCGCTGGTTACAACTTTTTGAGCGACACCGTTGGTTCCAAAACGGTGCCGTCCATTAGAACGAACACTCGCAATCTGTGCGGCATTCCGGCCAGCGGGTTCCCGTCACTCCACTCGTATGTGATCGCCCACATTGCTCGTTTGGGGTCATCCTCGAATTGAATCGACGCAGAAACGCGTCGCCAATTCCAACCCTTTTCGTCTTTGACAAGTTTGGCTCGCATCTTATCGGCGAGCGTGATCGCCTTCCGGGCCGGCAGAGGAGGGTTGTCGGTATCTTCGCTCCATTCTGGGGTCTTGGCAAGGTCCTCACTGGTAAGGTGCGTCACATACGTCTTCCCGAACGCATAGCTGGAGAACCGCATTTCGTTGCAGCACGCAACTGTGGGCACAAGGGCGATGAGTATTGCAGAAATTGCGCGCATCGCGGATCTCCAGGGAGTGAAAATGGGGCGCTTGTTAACTACGAAAATCGCCAGAGTTTCCATGCTGTCAGCTAGTTTACCGGGCGGCCGAGTCGGAATGAATGCCAATTAACCAGTCGCAGGACAGCGCATTGGGAAGCATCAGCGCCCGCCCGACGCGAACACGGTCTGCACCTTCCAGGTTCTTGGGAGCAATTGCGGCCTCGCCGTCCATTCGGTAGGAATCAAACCGAATGGACTCGCACCGGTCGCGTCCGCCTGCCAGAGAACGAGAGAAAAGGGGGATTGGGGTGCTCTTGCCGAAATGCTCTGCAAGGACGCCCCCTGCGTACTGTCGATTGAGCTGCATACGTCCGGCTGTGATTGCATGAGGATTCGCTGAAATGCGTCTTTTTCAGGGCGTCGTGCGGTCTTCCAAGAATCAGTCGTCAATTGCGCTGGCGCTCGAACCGCGCATGATTCGGGTCCAAACTGCGCATGCGAATCTTCGACGCTGACGTTCGAAAAGCCGATATAGCTGCCCGCTGCCGCAAAACTGACCAGCACGATTAATGACCCAGCCAGCGCGATTCGCGACATTGGTCATCCTCCGATGGATTCGTGTATCATTCGCTGTGACTGTGGGTTACCGTGATGGTTCGCCCCGCCGCCACTCGAAATGTTGCCCGTCTACGTCAATCCCGCGCGGCATCAGATCGAAAACCGTCTGGCCTAGCCGAATTGTGAATCTTCCCGGCATGAGTGTCGTATCCGCGAACTCGATGCGCCCGCCAGGAATCGTAACCGACGGGGAATCGAGTACGACGACTTGCCGCCCCTCGAAATGGCGATCGATGTCGACCGGAAAAGACTCCGAGACGAGGCCGGTCCGAGTCTGCATGAATTGAACAGTCGCACGATGGTCTTCGGCCTCGACGACCATTTGGAATGGCGGCCCGTTGAGCGATCGCCAAAATCCGGCAGTGACGATTGAGAGCAAAACGAGCCCGCCGCCAAGCAGCGCGACGACAGCCGTCTTTTTGCCGGGACAGACCGAAATTCGGCGGGGTTCCGGTGCGATCGAATCGGAAACGGTCATCGCATCAGGATACTCCCGGCGCGTAGGAGGGTAAATCCCAGTCACATGTGCTGTCGCGTGCAGTTCCCCAGATTGATTTGTCCGTGGGTGGTTAGCGCTTTATGATGCTTGAAACGATTTCCGGTTTCGAGGGTGGCCATGCCAGCAAATCGTGCCTCGCGCGGAGTTCCCCTCCCCACGTTCGGGCAGTGGCTGGTGATCGCCGCGGCGCTTGGCGCCGCCTGTTTCGTCTGGTGGGAGCTGCGGGGGCCCCGAACCGACTCTGCCGTGAGCCTGGGCGGGGCTGAATACGCTCCGAACACTGCGGCCTTTGAGAACCTTCGCGAGTTCGAATCTCTCGCCCGCACCGGCGCCCACGGCGTGCCTGCCCTGGTCGCAGCACTGGCCGATGCGAATCCCCGGATGCGCCGCAACGCCCTGATGGCTCTGCGACTGATCGGTCCGGAAGCGGGCGAGGCGCTCGCTCATGTTCGCGAACGGCTGACCGATGAAGATGAACGTGTACGAGCGGTCGCGGTCGATACCTATTGGCGTATCCGGCGTGATCCCGATGATGTTGCGGCAGCCGTGGCCCCCCTGCTGGGTGATCGTGACGCCCAAGTCCGGTTTGCGACAGCCAGCGTTTTGGAAACAATCGGGCCGCCGGCAATCGGGCCGCTGGCCGAGGCGCTCACCAGCGACGGTCGTGAAGCCGCCATCCCCGCTTTGAAGTCTCTGCGACAAATCGGCTGGGACGGATCGCAAATGGCGATCGAAGACGCCGTGCGTGCCCGCCTGGACGATGGCGAAGCGCGTGTCGAAGCGTTGCTGACGCTAGCAGCCTGGGGCCACCCCACTGCCTTGGACATCAGGGAGATGCTGCATCACAAGGAACCGGCAGGTGGCCCGGGGACCAATCCACCAGGCGAGACCAATCTTCACGAAATGGCCCTCCGGGCAATCATTCGGCTCGGACCGGACGCTGCCGAGAATCTGAACGACGTTGTGGACCTGCTCACAGAGCGCCTCGCCAGGGACTCGCGTGCTCCTGTGTGGAATTCGGCACTTGCAGCGCTGCGAGCCATGCAGTTCGCGGCTCGTCCCGCCGCGCCGCGGCTGCTGCAACTCGCGAATGACAATCAGGATTATCGCCGGCTCGACTTGGGGTGGACACTTCTGGCAATCGGTGCCGACCCGCAGGAGATCATCCGCATTGTAGTGCCGCTGCTCCATCACAAAGATTCCGATCTGTCCTTTGGTGCGGGGCGGTTGTGCGCAATTGCCAGCCCGGAAGACGCCAGGCAACAAGTGTCGCTGCTGATCCCGCGCTTGGCCCCGGAGAAAATCGTTTTTGATCGGACAGCCCAGAATGCCGTCTGGGGATTGGCGCCGTGTGCACAGGAAGCGATCCCGGCGCTATGCCGGCTTCTCGAAAGCAACCAGCCCATTGTCGCACAGACCGCGGCTAAGACACTCAGCGACATGGGCCATGAGGCTGAACCGGCGATCCCGATACTGTTGGTGCAGCTTGCGCGGGGTCCCGCAGCCGACAAAGATGCGGCGCGCGCAGCGTTTTGCGAGGCGCTCGGAAAGATCGGACCAGCCGCTCGCAGCGCGGTTCCGCACCTGGTCGCGGAGTTGAACAATGCACGCCTTTCACCTCCTCCGGCCAGCAATCGTGCTACGACAGCTCGTTCAGTTGTTTCATCCGGCCAGCGTCAGGTCTCCGCCGCGCTGCGGGCTCTGATTCGGATCGGAGATTTCGCTCCCGATGTGATCGTCGCAGTGCGCAGGCATTTGGCCAACGAAAACGACTCGTTGGTGGCGTTGAGAGCCCTCAGGCAAATGACTCCCGATTCCCCCGAGGTTCTCAGTGATCATTTGAATTGCCTGCGCGACAACCGCTGGTCGAGCAGCCGTATCGAGGTGATGCTCGCGATCGGTCGGCTTCCCGGCGAGCGACTGGAGGCAGTCGCTCCGCTGTCCACCCTGCTGACCGAAAGGGCGCCGGAAATCCGAAAGGCAGCGGCGTGGTCTCTCGGGAAGATCGGTCCCAATGCCAGGAACGCGCTGCCTGACCTGCGAGAAGCCCTGAATGCATGGGAGAATTCTTTGTATACGGCACGGTCGCAGAGTTCCCTGCGGCGGCCGGGGCTGAACGACGATCCTCGAAGTCGGTTCGAATCGGGGCGCTGGGGGGACTCGGAAGAGCTTTCCCCAGGACAAACGGACGACCCCCACTTCCACGAGAAATCGGTTCGACGAGTCGTGCTCGAAGCGATCGCCAAGATTGAAACAGGGTCAACTGAATCGAACCCATCCTCGGAAAGGGCATCGCCGGGCGCAAAGTCGTCGCCCTAATCATGAACGTGCCGCGAGGTCGTGCCTTTGCTAATGGCAATGGCATCATTCGTCGGCGGTCTTATCGGGGAAGGGCACTTCACGGTCTTAGCCTGTGCAGGTAAATTGTGAACCCCACGTAACGCGCCTCCGGCGTCACCACCCAGAACGATCGTTCTTCCGCTCGACCCACAGCTCCGGCAGGGCTTTTTGCAGTTTTCGGACGCCGGCCAGCGTGACCTTCGTGTTGTACAGGTCCAGACGTCGCAGGCCGGTCAGGCCCGCCATGTGGGGCACGCTGGCGTCGGTGATCGTCGGCCCCCCGAGGTTGAGCGTCTTCAGATTCTTGATCTCCGCCAGGTCCCCCAGGCCGGCGTCGGTGATCTTTTGTGCCGCTCAGGTCGAGTGTCGTCAGGCGGGTCAGGTTTCCGATGGACGTCAGCCCGGCGTCGGAGATGCCGGTGTACCCGACCGACAAAGTCTCCAGGCTCTCGATGACCGCCAGTCGCTGCATCCCCCGATTTGTGATCGGTGTGTACCTCTGTTCGTGTCAACTCCGGGCGAACGATTTTTATGATAACGAGGTCGAGTCCGGCGTGGCAGGCGAGTTGACCCCGGAGTTGACATGGGGAATCAGCCGGGGTGAGCACTCATTGCGAGCAACTTGGAAGTTGACGGGTGAACACCGACCGGCTGAAGCCGGTACTACGAACGCGCGATCGATCGAAACCAATTCCGCGCCGATCTTGTTTGTCGGGCTGACACCGCGGGGAGGGCATTGCGCGGTAGGGGGGTCACCGCGGCTCGCTGGCGGCCGATCGGGATGCGCCGCGCCCCCGACAACATCCGGGTGTTTCGCGAGCGGGGCCTGTTGCCGTAGGATTATGCAGACCCCACGTTGCTTGAAAAACACACCGTCGGACCACCGCAGTTCGCACCGTCGCCGCTGGCTCCGGGTTAAACAAGGGCGGCTTGAAGGCGGTACTAGCAGCGCGGGATTTACTTGGCAGCCGTCGCGTCTTTGGATCCGAAGCAATACAGGTGCTTGGCGCCACGGACGAGCAAGCGCCCGTCGGCCACTGCGGGACTCGCCTTCACGCCCTCATCAAGTTTGCTGCTATGGAGCAGGTTAAAATTCGGATCGGCGGCGAAGACGAAGATCGTTCCGTTTTCCGTGAACGCGTAGACGCGGTCCCCGACCATTACAGGCGAGGCGGTGACGTCGCCCCCTTCGAGCCGATTCAGCCACACTTTCCGACCGGTTTTCGCATGGAAGCAGCCGGCGATCCCCTTGTCGTTGATAAAGTACAGATTCTCACCGCGACTCAGCATGCAGGGAACGTACGGAAAGTCTTTTAACGTCTCCCAGGCAAATTCAGGCTGGCCCCCGGAGCCTTTTCCGTGCAGGTTGACGGCAACGGCGTGGCGATCCCCGGGGCCATTTCCTCCGCTGAAGAAGACGAAATCCTGGCAGACAATCGGCGATCCAACGGTGCGCAGTTCCAGTTTGTTGCTTTTCCAGAGCCAGCTCCAATGTTCGGCGCCGCTCGCCGGATCGTATCCCGAAATGCCCTGAGTGCTCGCAATCAGCACTTCGGGTTCGTGGCCCTCGCGTTCCACCACGATGGGCGTGGAATACGAAGCCTTGTGCGGCTCGCGCGTCTTCCTCCAGACCACGGCGCCCGTCGTGGAGTCCAGCGCCACGACCTCGGCAAAGCCGTCCTGATCGTTCGCGATGATCACGTGTTTGCCGACGACGACAGGAGAGTGCCCGGCCCCATGCTGGCTCTTGAACGGCCCCAGGTCTCTTGTCCAGGCATGACGCCCGTCGGAATCGTAGTATGCTGAGACAAAAAGTTTCTGGCCGTCCCAGAACGGCATGAAGACGCGTACGCCATCTACCGCGGCGGAGCACGACGCCAGCGTATTCTTGGGATGCGTCGTCGCCGTAGTACCCGGCGCCGATTTGCTCCACAGCGTCTTCCCGCCGGCCAGGTCAATGCACAGCAGAAATCGTTCCGTGCCGTCTTCGCTGGCGGTCTGCAGAAAGATGCGACCGTTCGCGACGATCGGAGACGAATTGCCCGCCCCCGGGATGGCGACTTTCCACAGCAGGTTCTTCGATTCGCCTACTTCGACGGGAACGCCCTCGTCCTTCGATTCACCAGTGCCGTTTGGCCCGCGAAAACGCGGCCAGTCAGAGGCTGTCGCGGCCGACGTAACAAGGACACAGAAGCTTCCCAGCACAAGAGTACGAATACAGAGAGCTGTATTAGCAAGCAGTGCGGCAACGGGCATCGCGATGGTCCCCTGAATTCAACGCGTGAGAAATCAAATCGCCATTCGTTTATACGGCCTGCGATACCAGATGAAAAGCCCAACCGGGATCGGTATGGCGGCCCCATTGCGGCATCCCCGATGCCGTGCAAGAATGAAACAGTAACACCAACAATTCGAAAGGAGTAAAATTTCCCATGCGGCTGGTGACGTTCGGCGAGGTGATGCTGCGGCTGGCGCCCCAGGAATTCTTGCGCGTCGCGCAGGTCCTGCCGGGGCGGCTGGAAGCCACGTTCGGCGGTGGCGAAGTCAACGTCGCCGTCTCGGTCGCCCAGCAGGGGGGCGAGTCGGCATTCGCCACGGCGCTCCCCGACAACGCGATCACCGACGCGTTCGAGCAGGAACTGCGGCGTCTGAAGGTCGATCCGTCGCTCGTGCAGCGCTCGAAATCGGGGAGGTTCGGGATCTACTTCGTGGAGACTGGCGCCAATCAGCGTGCCGGGACGGTCACGTACGACCGCGATCACAGCAGCATCTCGCTGGCGCAGTCCGGCAACTACGATTGGGACCGCATTTTCAACGGCGCGACATGGTTTCATATCACGGGGATCACGCCGGCTCTGTCTCAAGAGTCGGCGGGAGCGGCAAACACCGCGCTTCGCCAGGCACGGGAGCGCGGGATCCCAGTCTCGTGCGATCTGAATTTCCGCAAAAAGCTGTGGCGCTGGAAAGCCGGCGTCTCGCCGGTCGAGTTGGCCCGTCAGACCATGCGGTCGCTGGCGCCGCTCGTCGACCTGGTGATCGCCAACGAAGAAGACGCCGAGATGTGCCTGGGCATTCACGCGCCTGAAAGCAACGTCGAGGCCGGTGAGCTCAATCTCGACGGTTACGCGCACGTCGCACGGCAGATCGTGCGGGATTTTCCCAACGTGTCGCGAGTCGCCATCACGCTGCGCGAAAGCATTTCGGCCAGCCACAATAACTGGGGCGCTCTGCTGTTCGAGGCGGCGGGCGATGCAGTACACGTCGCACCGACCGACGCGGGTGGCCGGTACACGCCCTACGAAATCCGCAACATCGTGGATCGAGTTGGCGCCGGAGATTCATTTGCGGGCGGGTTGATCTTTGCCCTCAATACAAAAGGCCTCGACGACGGGGCCACGGCACTGCGGTATGCCGTCGCCGCGAGTTGCCTCAAGCATAGCATCAAAGGGGACTTCAACTATGCGACCCGCTCCGAAATCGAAGGCCTGATGAAGGGCGGCGGTTCCGGACGCGTGCAACGTTGAAATAAAAAAGTACTGAGTACTGAGTACTCAGGTGTCACCGCGAGAAGTCGTCGGAATTGAATCACAGTATCCGCGGCACATCCGCCTGAATCAAACAACGTGGCTACGCGCAAGAAAAAGACGGCGGAACTCGATCACTGGCTGTCGGAAGGTGCGCAGCCTGTGTTTGTCATCGATGCCGAACGCCGGCTGCGGGTCTTTAACCAGGGTTGCCAGGCCCTGACGGGGTGGGCCGCCGACGAAGTCATCGGCGAGACGTGCCACTACGGAAGCGTTTCTGAGATTGCCGGCGCCGGCGCTCTGGCGGCCAGCCTGTGCCCGCCCCCCGAAGTTTTCGGCGGCATGTCGGCGACGGCTCCAGCCAGCATTGTGCATCAATCGGGACCGGCTCTGCAGCGGCTCCTGCATTTCTTCCCGCTCCGCGATGAACGGGGTGGCCTGGTCGCCGTGATGGGAGTCGTTTCGGAAATGCCGGCGACCGCACCGCTGGCACAGTCCCCGGCCCGGCTGTTGCACGCCGAGCTTGCGGCCCTGCGGTCGACGCTACGGTCGAGGTTCGGTCCCCAGACTCTCTTGGCGCGAAGCGCGCCAATGCAGCGCGTTCTGGGTCAGATTGCGCTGGCCCAGGCGACAGACGCGGGCGTGCTGCTGCTGGGACCGACGGGAGCCGGCAAAGAGCACGTGGCTCGCGTGATTCACCTGGGCGGGACGAGAAAAACGACTTCGTTCGTGCCGCTCGACTGCCGGCGCCTCGGGGTCGACGAGCAGCACCGCGTCTGGGGCCGAATCCTCGAAGCGCATCAGGCGCCGGCGGGCTCGCGGTCGGCATCCAGTCCCCTGCCAGGCAGCGTGCTGCTGGGCGACGTCGAATTCGTCCCGCGCGATCTCCAGCAGCGGCTGGTGGGCGTCTTCGCAGAAGGCCGGCCGCTGCGATTATTCGCTTCGACGACGCAAGTCTATGCAGCGCTCGAAGCCGGCGGGAGCCTGCTCCCCGAGTTTCTGGCTTTGATCAGTCCACTGGCGATTCAGCTTCCCGCGCTGGCCGAGCGCGCCGACGACCTGCCCCTGCTCGCTCAGCACGTTCTCGAGGAGCTCAATCGCCAGGGTGCCAAGCAACTGGGCGGGTTCGACGAGCGGGTTTGGCCCCTGTTGGCGCGGCACGCCTGGCCGGGGAATCTCGACGAACTGGCCGATGTCATCCGTGATGCCCACGCCCATGCCACTGGCAATCTGGTCGTGCCGGACGATCTGCCCTTTCGTTTTCACACGGCGCTCGATGCCCGATCGTCTCCTCCGCCCCGGGAGCCGCCGCCATTGCTGCTCGACCCGCTGCTGACGCGCGTGGAGACCCGCCTGATTGCGCTGGCCCTGGAGCGGAGCCGCGACAACAAATCGAAGGCGGCGGAACTCCTCGGAATCAACCGCGCCCGGCTGCTCAGGCGCATCGAACAGCTCAACCTCGACGGTGGGGCCGACGAGAAAACCGAGACAAACGGCGAGCCCGATATTGAAGCGACAGACGATGCAGCAACTCAAGGGCCGGGGCACCCACCGGATGCCCCATCTCCTGCGTAACTTATGCACCTACCGGCATCGACAATGGGAGGCGGTGCTACCGTTTGCTCCATTGTCGTCTTTCGCTCTGCGAAAGAACGCAACTTTCGCGGAGCGAAAGGCGACAAACGGCAGCACCACCGCCAGGCGGACATTGACGCACTTTCCTCTGTCGGCAATTATGATCTGTAACGATTTGTCGCCGGTACTCTCATCGGAAAATTGAATGCCCAAGGCCCAGCACGTATCGAATGCAAACTCACCTGGCGCAACGCTCGTGCGCGACCTTGTCGATCAGATTTCCGACGTTCTGCAGGCCTCGCATGAACAGCACCAGCCGATCGAGCTCGATCCGCACCGCGCGAGGCTGTTCGAGCTGTTCGTGATGGCCGAGGCGACCGGCTTCCTGGAAGAAGGGGGCCAGTTCGACCTGTCGTGCGACGGCGTGGCCCGCGAACTGGCTGCTCGCTGGAATCTGGCAAGCAGTCTGGGAGGTGGAATCTCACAGCCCTCGTCGCTGCCCCCCGAACAACTGGGCCGGCTGCGCATCCTGTGGTCCTTCATGCGGATGTGGATGGAATGGACCTACGCCTGGCAGCGCTGGCCCGAGTTTCATCAGCCAGCCGCGGCGCCGAGGAAGTCAAAAGCGTGACGCGCAAAGGTTGCGGCGTTCGGCATTAGACATTCGGATTCATTCTCCCTCTTTCCTTGTCTCCCCCTCTGCATCCCCGGCAGATCACGCCACCGCGGATAACCCCGTTCCCGCCGGCGCGCATCACTTCGCCCGATCCTCCGGTACCTGGTACTGCTTCCGCATCCGCTCGAGCTCGGTCTTCAGCTCGCGGACGATATCGGCATTTTTGGGATCGTCGTAAACGCTTTGCATCTCGTGCGGGTCCTGTTCGAGATCGAACAGCTCCCATTCGCCAAGCTGATAGAAGTGGATCAGCTTGTGCCGCGCCGTTCTCACTCCGTAGTGCCGCGGTACACTGTGCACGGCCGGAAACTCGTAATACTGGTAGTAGTGCGTCTTACGCCAATCGGCGGGCGTCCGGCCTTCGAGCACGGACACCAGACTGCGTCCCTGCATGTCAGCCGGTACGCTGACTCCGGCGGCTTCCAGCAGCGTCTCCGCAAAGTCCAGGTTCGAAACGAAATCGCTGCTCACGGATCCCGGTTTGACCTTGCCCGGCCAGCGAATCATCAGCGGCATCCGCAACGATTCCTCGTACATGAACCTTTTGTCGAACCAGCCGTGCTCGCCCAGGAAGAATCCCTGGTCCGACGAATAGATGACGATCGTGTTCTCTGCCAGGCCCGACTCTTCGAGATAATCGAGCACGCGGCCGACGTTGTCGTTCACCGCCGCGATGCAGCGCAGGTAATCCTTCATGTACCGCTGATATTTCCAGCGAACGAGTTCGTTACCCTGAAGGTTCGCCCCGGCGAGAGCGTCGTTCTCCTCCTTGTAGGCGGCCTGCCACGCTGCCAACTGGTCCGGGTTGAGGTTCGCCGGCGCCTTGAGCTTGAGATCGAGCTCGTTCATGTGCCGCGCGATCGTCATCTCCTGGTTTCGGGCCGGCGAACCGCGGCCGGCGTAATCGTCAAACAGGTTGGCCGGCTCGGGGATCGTCATTTCCCGGTACAGGGTGAAGTGCCGCGGGTCGGGCTGCCACTCGCGGTGCGGCGCCTTGTGCTGGTACATCACGAGAAACGGCTTGTCGGCCTGGCGCCTGTTCTTGAGAAAATCGAGCGTGATGTCGGTGATAATGTCGGTCGTGTACCCCGTGTGCCGAATTCGTTTGCCGTTTTCGATCATCGGCGGGTTGTAATACGGCCCCTGCCCGATCAGGACATTCCAGTAATCGAAACCGACAGGGTCCGATTCGAGGTGCCACTTGCCGACGACGGCCGTCTGGTATCCCGCCTGGCGAAGCAATTTCGGCATCGTCGGCTGGGAACCGTCGAAGACGTCGCCGTTTTTGAGAAACCCGTTCAGATGGCTGTATTTGCCGGTCATCACGACTGCCCGGCTGGGACCGCACAAGGCATTTGTGCAGAAGCAGTTCGTGAACCGCATTCCCTGCCGAGCGATGCGATCGAGGTTCGGCGTCTGGTTGATTTTCGATCCGTAGCAGCCCACCGCCTGCGCGGCGTGATCGTCGGAAAAGATAAACAGAATATTCGGCCGGCGATTTTCCGCGCGGACCTCGATCGGCGAAAACGCAGCGCCTGCCAGACACAGGCCAATCACGACGTAACTGCGGTATCGCATGTCATTATCCGCATTGTGAAAACAAACAAAGAATTGAACCGCGGATAACGCGGATGGCCGCGGATGTTCCGGTGATTCGGATTTCCGTTTATCCGCGCATATCCGCGTCATCCGCGGTCAAAATTTCTGTGGTTCCAGTGCGGCCGGCGAACCGAGCCTGGGCACACGATCACGGCCGGTCGGAACCGAACGAGGGCCCCGAGGCGGCCGCGGCGAGTTCAGGCTGCGGTTCGGCCTGCTTCGGGGCGCGGCGGAACAAAGTGAACGGCTTGAACTCAGGAGCGAAGTGGTTCGTCATCTGCGGCCGGAACACGACCAGCAAGAGCAGCGGCAGATACCACAGAAGGTACACGCCTCCCTGACGCGGGAACCAGAGCTGCGTCCCGATGACAAGCGCCGCCGAATGCGGAATGACATGCGCCAGGCTCTTACGGCGCGGCCAGACGGTGAGCGCGACCAGCATCACGAGATAGGTGACGAAAACAGGAATGATGTAGGCCGGGTCGTGCCGCCGCCAGAAATCGTGGAATGACACTGCAGAGTCGACGGGAGTGCTTCCGCGGGCGCGATTCCACAGCTCATCCAGAGGCACATATCCCAGGAGTTGCCTGGCCAAGACCTGGGAATCGCTCGACAGCAGCAGCAGACTCGACAGGATGCAGGTCGTGGTCAACACCACCGCCAGGCCGAACCGAACGCCGCCCCGCTTCCCGTAAAACGACGTCCATAATGGCAGCAGGAAGACCGGAAAGAACATCATCGCACTGGCCAGCCCCAGCAGCATTCCGGTCACAACGGGTCGCCGGTAGGCCCAGATCGCCCAGACGACGACGGCGGCCGGCAGCACGTTGTTAATCTCAGCGACATCATACGCCGTGCAGGGAAGCAGCATGTACAGGGTGGCCATCGCAAACCCGACTTCGGAATCGCCGAAGATATGCCGGCCAATGAGCACCAGCCCGAAAATGATTGCCAGGTGTGCCAGGATGGCAATCAACCGGGCCGTCATTCTCTCGATCGACGAGGGAGAGTCCGCGGCATTCTGCTTGGTGACCGCCTTGGAAATCTGGGCCATCCCGGCGGCGACCAGCGGCGTTCCCGGTCCGGGTTTGGCCGTCGGAGCGGGGGCCTGATCGGGGGTGGACGCCGGCGTCCCAACCGATTCGGTCGGCGCCTTTTGTTCCCCTGCGATCAGTTCCGTTCCCGACCGGATCGACTGGACGCTGGAGAACGGGACGGCGTCCTTGAGCAGTTTCGTCGTGAGGAACAGAAATGTCGCGGCACAAAGGAAAGCCATGCCGGCGGCGTTCATATTCTGTTCGAGTCGCGGACGGCGCGTAATCAACCCGTCGCTCAGGGCGCGAATCAGGAGCAGTGGAGTGGCAATAAATAACCACGGATACCCGATGTCTTCATAGCCCATCTTGACCAGCAACAGGCCGGGGGAAATGGACAACAGCAGCGCCAGGTCGAGGTTACGAATCGACCAGAAGCGGCTGAATTTGAAAAAGACGGCGAGTATCAGCAGAAACGACAGGTAGAACCACGTTGGATCGTCGAGGTGATAACCTCTCAGAATCTGATCCATGCGGCCATCATCCGGGCTGCCGGATCGACCCCCGCCGCGACCGGCGGTCGTCAAACCGGGTTAAGCCCGCTCCTTTCCTTAAGGAGAAGGCTGCGCGTTCTCTCCGTATCCTGGCGCAGTCAAAGAAGGACCCACAACGCACTGGCCATCCCCCTGAAGTTCCCAGCTCTTGGGGAATGTGCCAAGCCATACCTTAACCTCAAAAAGTCGCTCCGCCAAGCAAAAACCGCCTGCCGGGGGAAAAAGCCATCCCGTTGGGCGGGCCAATCCGCAGACCGCCTAAGGCTTACCCAGTTTAACAACCTGCTCTTTTGTCGCGGTTTCCCGAGGTCCCGAAAATGGCCGCGACGCACGAGATCGAATTGATTGCATTTGCTTCACTGAACCACGCACGCCATAATTCGGTGCAACGGGCAGCCCGCTATGCCGAATCGGCCCGTGGCTGATGCTGCCCGCATCGGCGTCTTTCTCGCAGCCTCGCCCGCCAATCTGGGAGTGCTTCTCGAAAGCACCATGACCATTCAGCCGTCGGTTGACGTGTTCGTTTTGGGACCGCCATCGGAATCGTCCGAGGACATGGACGGCGTGAATTGGCCCGTCGCCCCCAAGGTCATTCGGACGGGCGTCGGAAAACTTGCCGATTTTGCGGGTACGCCGTGGGCTGAACGCCTTGCTGAGGGAGAGGGCGAGCTAGTGGCGCTCGCGTGTGACGACCGAATTGAGTCAATTCGCGCGGCGGCTGTGCTGGCACTCTTCATGGCCAATGGGCCCGACGTGGCTGCCCGGTTAATGATCGACCCGGTTGACAGTTGGAAAGAATCGATCGATCTAACAAAGTATCCCTCGGTGGGGATCAACGTCCTGCTGGCCCCGCGAGCCGCGCATGGTCCGATTGTCTTTCGCCGTAATAAATTGAAGGAAATTGGGGGGCTCCGGCCGGTCATTGAACCCGTCTGGGATTGGCTGATTCGGGTCGCCAGAAAGGGCGAAAGGATTGGCTCGACGGAAATCGACCTGGATTTAAGATCGACCACCTGCCGACTGCCGTTGCTCGCGCCGTCCCGGCCGGGGAAGGAGTCCGATTGGCTGCTGGGGCACCTCCACGACTTCTCTCCGAAGGAATTCGGGATGGTGCCGGACTCGGCAGTCAGCGAGACGGCCCTCCGCGCCGGCCTGTTCCTGTGGCATGACTATCTTGACGAAAGCCATCGGCTGTCGCAGAGCATCGAAGGCGAGGGCGAGGATCAGCTTGGCGATTACTGGCACGCCCTGATGCACCGCCGCGAGCCAGACTATTCCAACGCCAAATACTGGTTTCGCCAGATCGGCCAGCAACAGACATTTCGCAGCCTGCGAAAATTTGCAGACGAAACGTTGGCGAATCTGGAAGACCCCGGCGCCGGCCGTTGGCGCGACCGCCTGCAACCGGGCGCGAAATGGGACCCGTTCGCGTTCGTGGACCTGTGCGAAGAATGCGCTGCTGACGAAGAGTCGGAACTGGCCCTTGCCGCGAGGCGGATTCAGTACTTCGAAATGTCGCTGCTGATGCGAATGACGGCGAGCCGCATGCGCGGCGGAGACAGCGCCAGCAGCATCGCGCTCGCCGCGAAGCGCGCGTGAGAACTCCATTTCCCGCAACGTAGTCGTCTCGCTCCGCCGAGACCGGGTAAGGCGACGTTACGCCCGCTTCTCAATCGGCACGAACTTGCGTTCGGTCGGGCCGGTGTAGATCTGGCGCGGGCGGTTTATGCGGCTCGACGTGTCGTCTCGCAGCTCTTTCCAGTGGGCGATCCAGCCGGGCAGGCGCCCCAGGGCGAACATCACGGTGAACATGTTCGTCGGAATGCCCATCGCCCGGTAGATGATCCCGCTGTAGAAATCGACGTTCGGGTACAGCTTGCGCTCGACGAAATACTCGTCGTGCAAAGCCACCTCTTCGAGGTGCTTGGCAATTTCCAGCAACGGATCGTTGATCCCCATCAGCCCCAGCACTTCGTCGCATTTTTTCCGCAGGATGATCGCCCGCGGATCGTAGTTCTTGTACACGCGGTGCCCGAACCCCATCAGCTTGAACGTCGATTTTTTGTCTTTGGCTAGCGCCACGAATTTCTTGTAGTCGCCGCCGTCGTCGCGGATCTTTTCGAGCATCTCCAGCACCTCCTGGTTGGCGCCGCCGTGCAGCGGGCCGAATGAGCAGCGCGTTGAGCGCGTCTTCCAGAACCTTGGGAACCTCGTACGGCTCGGCCGGCACGGCAAACAGCATGTGCAGGAAGTTCGCGACGTACGACAATTCGTTCCGCGGGTAGATCATCGGCTGGCCGATCGACTTCTTGTACGCATAAGCAGCGATCGTCTTCAGCTTGGCCAGCAGGCGCACGATATTCTGATCGGGGTCCGATTTCGGATCGTCGGCATAGTACGTCGACAAAGACGAAACCATCGACGACAGGATCGCCATGGGGTGCGCCGTCGGCGGAAAGCCCTCGAAGAACTTCTTCATGTCTTCATGGATCATGCTGTGATACGTGAGCTTCCGCCGCCACTCGTTGACCTGCTGGCGATTGGGAAGCTCGCCGTAGATCAACAGGTAACTGACCTCAGAAAATGAAGAATTCTCGGCCAACTGCTCGATCGGATAGCCCCGATAGCGCAGGATTCCCTTTTCGCCGTCGATGAACGTGATGGCGCTGCGGCAGGAACCGGTGTTCCCGAATCCCGGATCGAGCGTAATCGCGTTCGACTTGGTCCGCAGCGTCGAGATGTCGACCCCGACTTCCCCTTCGGAACCCACAAGCGTCGGCAGCTCGTAGTCCTTGCCGTCCAAGTTCAGCCTGGCTGGCTCCATGTTCCCGATCTCCGTCTGGATTGCCCGATGATTGCCCCGAGACGCCTTGGCGGAGATTATCGCAGGCCGCGCTGAAGTTACAACGGCTGCATGGTCGCCATATCGCGGCGCCGCAGGTCGTGGCGGGGCTCGAACACGTGGATCTCGTACGCGTCCGACGTTTCCGGCCCCAGATCAGGGGCCGCGAGCGTCAGCACTTCGCAGCCGGCCCATTCCAGGTTCCGTTCGAAACGCCACAGGCAATCGTGCAGGCTCTTTTGCTCGAGGACCTTGTTGGGCGGACGGTAAATGATGAGCTGCACCGGACTGTCGAGTCCCGCGAGCGTGCCGGCGTCGATCATCAGTCCGTGGTGATGTCGCCGGGAATAGATCCGCTGGTTGCAGCGATAGTACGGATACCAGCCGTCGGCCCAGAATTTCTGTTTCAGGTCGGTCAGGGCGCAAATGGTGATGGCGTTCGAGTCGTCCGACCAGACTCGGCGGGCGAAGTCCCGCTGCTGGACGTCGTAAGGATGGTGATACGGATGCTGAATGGCGCGCCCGGCGATCCCTGTGCCGAAGAGTGCCAGCCCCGCCACCAGGCCCGTCGTCAAGCGCTGACGCAGACGGGGGTGGCGCATGCTGGCCAGCAGAGCGGCGGCGCCCAGACTGCACATCACGGCCTGCGCCGGGGCGAGAAACTGATTCAACCGCGCATGCCCGCCATACGGGTAGTGCCGTCCTGCCGAGGCCAGGAGTGCCAAGCCGAACGTGGCCAGGAAAATCGCCATCACAGGGCGCTGCCCGTTGCGGTACATCGTGATGCAGCCGCAGACCAGGCAGATCAGCGCGATCAGTCCGCCGCCGTTTTCCGCACCGTAAGGAACAGCGAAGACTTTGTCACCGAGGTGTACGCTGGCCAGCCAGGCTGCCAGCTTCCCGACAGCTAAAGGCGGAAAGGCATCGAACTGCGACCAGTATTTCACCATGAAGCTCGCGTGCGCTGCGGACTGCTCGCCGGTCGACAACTGATACAACCCAAGAAATGCCAGGCCCAGGGTCACGTTGAAAGTTGCGAACGCAATCAGGGTGCGCAAATTCGGCCGACGGATGACTGGCACGGCGAGCCCCACGCTGATGGCGCCTGCCACGAACACCGCCGGGAACGACAGCGCCAGGGCCACCGGAACGGCCAGCGCCAGGAGCCACAACCAGGTTGTCCGTTCTGGCTGCCGCAGCCATTCCACGGCCAGAGCCAGCAATGCCACAGCGACAAACAGGTCCGAGGCATACGGCTTCGCATCGGCACTCAGCCCGATCGACGCCTTGGCAACAGCCAGGCTGCCAACTGTCAGCACCAGGGGCAGGCCCGTCAGCAATCTGGCTGCCACATGCCGGAACAGGATCAGGCCGCCGATCCCGCATACCAGCGGGAACAGCCGGAGCGACCACTCCGAGAAACCAAGCAACTTCACCAAGGCCAGCTCGATCCACAGGAATCCGATCGGCGCCACCTGATGATGGTCGAGCGGCGCGAGCATTTCGAGAAAGCCGCGGTCGAGGTAATTCTCGGCCAGCATGCACTCGTCGACCCACAGTGGAAACCGCATCAGGTACACGACCAGGCGGATCACAACTCCCAGCACCACGAATCCCGAAGCAAGGCGCACGGCCCGCGCAGCGCCGATCGTCGAGCCCGATCGGGGCGCAACGTCAACCTGCCGGAGAGAAGAAGTCATGAAGACCACCGACCGGACCGCGAATTTCGCTGGGAATTCTTGAGAGAGGAGCGGGATTCTGCATTTCGGCCGAATTCCGGTCAAGATCAAGTTCCCGTCTTTGCCTGCCTGTGGAGTGAACCCACGGATGGCGTGGCAAACCCACGGATGACGAGACGGTATGACAGGAAAATGCTGGACAGGAAAATTGATTTTCGGCCTGCGGTTGCAAATCTGCCACGGCAGGCCGGACGACGATTTCCTGTCCCCAATTTTCCTGTCTTCCCCTCCGTCATCCGTGGGATTGCCACGCCATCCGTGGGCCCTGATTCTTCGGGGCAAGTTGGCATCTCGTACTTGTAAAATGATCGAACCTGCGAGAGGAGCGCGTTTACTCGCGCCGGCGGGTGCCGTAAACTGAATAAGGAGCTTGTTGCCGTTGCCAACTGCGTTGGGAGCACACACGCATGTCTCGTGAGGCGATTTTTGAGGCCAGTCTGGGGTTCTTCCTGACCCCCATCAAGCGGTTTCTTGACGACCGCACCGTGACCGAGATTATGGTCAACGGATTCAACGACGTGTACATCGAACGCCGCGGCAAGCTCGAACATACCGACGCCCAGTTTGTCAGCGAAGATGCACTGCTCACGGCAGTCCACAACGTCGCGCAGTACGTGGGGCGCTAGATCGACGAAACCCGGCCCGTCCTCGACGCGCGCTTGCCCGACGGGTCGCGCGTCCACGCCGTGATCCCTCCGAGCGCCCGCCGCGGAACTTATCTCACGATCCGCAAATTCTCGCGCGACGTAATGAATCTCGACGAGCTCGTGCGGCTGGGCAGCGTCTCGGAGGCGGCCCGCGAGTTTCTGGAAATCTGCGTGCGCCTGCACAAGAACATCATCGTCGCCGGCGGCACGGGCACCGGCAAGACGTCGCTGCTGAACGCGCTGTCGACCGCCGTTCCTTCGGAAGAACGAATTGTCGTCATCGAAGATAGCTCCGAATTGCGGCTCAAGCAGCCGCACACGCTGTACCTCGAAGCCCAGCAGGCCGACACCTACGGCAAAGGGGGGCTGTCGATCCGCCAGTTGTTCGTCGCGTCCCTCAGAATGCGCCCCGACCGGATCATCGTCGGCGAAGTGCGCGGGGGTGAAGCGCTCGACATGATTCAGTCGATGATCAGCGGCCATGCCGGCAGCCTGACCACCGTTCACGCCAGCACGCCGCGCGACGCGATGGTGCGACTGGAAACCCTGTCGCTGATGTCCGACGTTTCGATCCCGATCTACGTCGCCCGCGCTCAGGTCGCTTCGGCCATCCATCTGATCGTGCAGCTCTCGCGATTCTCGGAAGACGGATCTCGCCGGATCACGCGGATCACCGAAGCCTGCGGCCTCGAGAACGACAACTACATCTTCCGCGACCTGTTCGTTCTCAAGATGCAAGGCAAGTCGCGCGAGGGGCAGGTCATCGCCGAACTCAAGCCCACCGGCATTCAACCGACGTTCGCCGAAGAAGCCTACGACCAAGGCATGGATGACCGCATCCGGCTGACCGGGGCGTTGTGGAAGAAGTGAGGTCGAAGGGTGCGCGGATTCACGCAGAAATCACGCCGGCCAGAAGCGCGGTAATTGCGTGGCAAGAATCTGGCCATGAATATCTATAGAGTGAATAATGGACCCCGAATGCGCGCACAGGATTCTCAGATCGGCGCGCTCCGTATCTGCCGAGCGCGCGGCGACTTGCGGCGAGTGGGCGACTCAAGACTCGGATCCGCGCGGTAGTGAGCAGTTTCGCAATTCACGCGAAAAATTCGACGCAACCGATTTAGCGATTTGTAGTTGCGGTATTTCCTGACTGCAACAGCGATTATTCACAAAACGGGTACTTTGGCGCAGGAATGCGCGCGGAGAGCACCTCTTTTGGTCGCTACGAATGAATAATTTGCGCCAAGGGGCACTTTTTGCGCAAATTTCGGGGCGGCCACCGTACTCACCCGCATCGTAGGCGAGGAGGGGACGACACACTCCCTCGCTGGCGCTGCGGGTTAGTATTATCCGGCGACGTCGGTCACACGGCGAACCGCAGGATGGCCTTCTCAGGCCGTCCGTGATCGCGGTCCTTCGAGTTCCCGCCATTGAATCATATGCACGCACGCACGGACAGAACAGGCCCCACCGGACCGGTCCAACTGGCACGCCCATTAAAATGAATGGGATTCACTTGTGCAGCGGCCAGCAGTAAACTCCGGGCATGGCCAACCCCACCACCCCCAGCCCAGCAGCCGTCGACAAGCCGCCAGGTTCTTGGCGCTGGATACCGCTATCGCTGCGGATTTTCGCGTCCATGCTCGTGCTGCTTACAGTTGTAAGCGTCTTCTGGATCGGCGTGCCCGCATACCGACAGCATGTCGCACTGGGGGGCATTGAACGCGCAGGTGGCTCGTTTGCGTACACGAGCCGCGGCCCAGGTTGGCTCCGTCGCCTGGTTGGTGAAGCACGGATGGCGGCATTTGACGAGATCGACTGGGTCTTTCTTAACACGGAGCCGACGGATCGCGATATCGACCACCTGCGGTGGCTGCCCGATATTCGTTCATTAAGTTTGCGTGGTCCTGAGATTACAGACGCAAGCCTCCAGATCGTCACGGCATTACCACATCTGGAATCTCTGCTCCTCGAGGGAACATCCGTTACCGGCTCGGGATTCATCCATCTGCGAAAGTGCCCTGAATTGGCGCATCTAACGGTTGTCGAGTCGCCAATTGCCGATGTCGGAATAGCGGAGCTCGGCGACCTGCCGAAGCTGGAATTATTATGGCTTTATCACACGAAAATGACCGATGCAGGATTGGCTCGCGTCGGGCAATTAGCGCATTTGCGAAGTTTGAAAGTCGACGACGACCGGATTACGGATAATGGGGTCGCTCATCTTCGACAATTGCCAGAGCTCACCGAATTGTTCCTGGCATCGACTCAGGTCACGGATTCAGGAGTGGAGTCTCTTATGAGTTTGAGCAATCTCACAAGGCTCGATCTGGCTGGTACTCCGGTTTCCGATAACGGATTGGCAATCATCAGCACTATGCCTCACCTCGAGAGCCTTGTGCTCACAGGAGCGCGAATCACGGATTCGGGAATCGCTCACCTCAAGAAAATGAAGAATCTGAAAAACCTGTCGCTCACATTCACCGAAATAACAGATAAAGGCGAAGCAGACCTGCAACGAGCATTGCCCGCGATGCGCATCGAACGCGTATCCCTCGCTGATACAACACCGATAAGTGCCGACGAGTTTGAACGAGCGACGTTATCACGCATGGGGATCGACAAGTAACCCACATTCAGCCCGCGACCTCCTCGTCGGTCGTACCTCTTCCACCCCTTTGACCCTTCGACCACTTCGACTCTATGTCCTCCCGCGTTCGACGATCCATGGATCTTTACCGCCGGGCGCTGGAACTGATTCCCGGCGGGACGCAGCTTGTCAGCCGGCGGCCGACGCGGTATGCGTGCGGCGTTTCGCCGGTGTATGCAGCGCGCGCCAAGGGGGCCCGCTTCCACGACGTGGACGGCAATGAGTACATCGACTGGGTCAGCGGCATCGGCGCGATCATCCTGGGATATTGCGACGACGTCGTGGACGACGCGGTCCGCGACCAGATCGGGCGCGGGGTCAATTTCTCGATCAGCCACGAACTCGAAATCGAGCTGGCTGAAGAGCTCGTCAAAACGATTCCCTGCGCCGAAATGGTTCGCTATGCGAAGTGCGGCGGCGAAGCATGCGCCATCGCCGTCCGCATCGCCCGCGGCGCTACGGGGCGCGACAAGGTCCTCTTCTGCGGCTATCACGGCTGGCACGACTGGTACCTGGCGGCCAACCTCGATGCCGAGGCGAACCTCAACGCCCATCTCTTCCCCGGCATCGAGCCGATCGGTGTGCCCCGGGCGCTCGCGGGGACGGCGATTCCTTTTCCGTACGGCGATCTGCCGGCGCTCGGGGAGTCCCTGGAAGCACACCGCGGCGAAATTGCCGCCGTCATCATGGAGCCCCTGCGATCGGAACTGCCGCCGGAGGGCTATCTCGCCGGTGTCGAGAAACTGGCCCGCGAGCACGGGGCCGTGTTCATCCTTGACGAAGTCTCAGCCGGACTGCGATTCGGCATGCAGGGCGCGCAGGGCTTCGTCGGCGTGACCCCCGACATGGCTGTTTTCGCCAAGTCGATCTCGAACGGCTATCCGATGGGTGTGGTGATGGGCCGGCGCGAGGTGATGCAGCCGGCCGAGCGGATGTTTATTTCGAGCACCTATTGGAGCGACGCGATCGGCCTGCGGGCCGCGCTGACGACGATCCGCGAAGTCCGGCGGCGCCAGGTGCCGG
Source organism: Planctomycetia bacterium (assembly GCA_016200145.1). Taxonomy (GTDB): domain Bacteria; phylum Planctomycetota; class Planctomycetia; order Planctomycetales; family Planctomycetaceae; genus JACQFH01. The sequence goes on from JACQFH010000183.1 coordinate 27,640, forward strand.
CGTATCTGGCCGAGTTCGGCGCTCGTTTGATAACGCGGATCAACGAAGCCGCCGCGTCAGCCGGGCTGGGAGTCAAATGCAAAGGCTTGCCGATCCATCCGCATCTCGATTTTCCGACCACCGACCCGGCGGTGCGCGCAAAGCTGTCGACGCTGTACGTTCAGGAAATGGCCAAACGCGGCTGCCATGGCTATCCGTCGTTCTACCTGAACGCCGCCCAGGGCCAGCCCGAACTCGACCAGACGGCTGCCGCGGCCCGGGAAACATTCGTCATTCTCGCGCAAGGCCTGGAACAGGGAACGCTCGACCAACTGCTCGAGTGCGAACCCACGCAGGAAGCGTTCCGGCGGCTGGTCAGGTAGGTCAGGCTTTCCAGCCTGACGGCGCTGCGTAATTGCCGAAAATTACGGATGGCAGGCCAATGGCATTCGCTTCGAGCCAGGTATGGTGTACGTGCCGAGTCAGTATTGGGGCTGGAGGTCGTAAACTGGAATCCCGCGCACATCGCTGTCAGGCTGGAAAGCCTGACCTACTGACACATGCCCAAACGACAACCGCCAAACGTGATCCGCTGCCCGTGGGCCGTGGGACCTGAATACATTGCCTATCACGACGCTGAGTGGGGTGTGCCGATCCATGACGACCGGCTGTTGTTCGAGTTTCTGATTCTCGAAGGGGCCCAGGCGGGATTGAGCTGGATCACGATTCTCAAGAAACGGCAGAACTATCGGGACGCGTTCGACAACTTCGACCCGAGAATTGTCGCCCGGTACGACAAACGAAAACAGCAGAAGCTGATGGCCAATCCCGGCATCGTCCGCAACCGTCTGAAAATCGAAAGTGCGATTCAGAATGCCAGGAGCTTTCTGGCCGTGCAGCAGGAATTCGGTTCGTTCGACAGATACATCTGGAGCTTCGTCGACGGGAGTCCGTTGCAAACGAATCGTAAGTCGATCAAGCACGTTCCGACCCGCACTCCCGAATCGGACCGCATGAGCAAAGACCTCAAGCAGCGCGGCTTCAAATTCGTCGGCACGACGATCTGCTACGCCTTCATGCAGGCGGTGGGGATGGTGAATGACCACCTCGTCGAATGTTTTCGGCACGCGGAGCTGAGCCGCAGGTAAAGTGGAGTCGCCGCGCGCAGTGGAGTCGCCGTGTACTTGCCTCTTCGCGTCGTCGGATTCATCGAATTCCTCGACTCATCGCGCGACGGGGAAATCGCGAAGAGGCAAGCACGCGACTGCTCGACATTGCACGGCAAGCCCTGCGACACCTGCGTTCTGCGGGTGATCGGAATTCGGGCGCTGAAAACGTGATCCACTGTCACGGACTGTGCGTTTCGACTATTCTCGATATGCGGCGATTCGAGAATCGATGTCCTGGCGACTTGACGGAAAGCAGCGATGAGCAGCAGCACGATGGAGCTGGCCCGCGAGCGGGTCGATGATTTTACGCGGCGCGTGACCACGCTCCGCGAGTGTCTGCACCGCGTCGTCGTCGGGCAGGACCAGACGATCGACCTGTTGCTCACCTGCGCGCTGACCGGCTCGCACGCGCTGCTGATGGGAGTCCCCGGGCTGGCGAAAACCCTGATGGTCAAAGCGCTGGCCTGCGCGTTCGACTGGAAGTTCTCTCGCGTTCAGTTCACCCCCGACCTGATGCCCTCGGACATCACAGGCTACGAGCTGCTGGCCAAGGAAGGATCGAACGGCTCGACTTCGATGGTCTTCCGGCGCGGCCCTGTATTCGCCAATCTCGTGCTGGCCGATGAAATCAACCGGGCGGCTCCCAAGACGCAATCGGCGCTGCTCGAAGCGATGGCCGAACGGCACGTCACGGTCGGCGGGCAGACGTATCCGCTCGAAAAACCGTTTCTGGTCGTCGCCACGCAGAATCCGATCGAGCAGGAAGGGACCTATCCGCTCCCCGAAGCGCAGCTCGACCGATTCATGATGGAGATTCGCGTCGGCTATCCGAAACCGGAACAGGAAGAAGAGATCGTGCTGAAGACGACGGCCGGAGACCTCGAAATGCCGACTCCCGTGTTCGATCGACAGGCCTTTCTCGACCTGCGCGACCTGGTGTGGTCGGTGCCGGTGGCCAGGGCCGTGGCGGCGTACGCAGTACGGTTGTGCGGAGCGAGCCGGCCCGACGACCCGAAGGCCCATGCCACGGCCAAGAACTTCGTCGCCTGGGGGGCCGGTCCGCGCGGGTCGCAGAACCTGGTCCTGGCGGCCAAGGCCCACGCGCTGCTGCTGGGGCGGACGGCACCGACGTTTCAGGATGTGCAGAAAGTGGCCCTGCCGGTTTTGCGGCACAGGATTCTCGTGAACTACCGCGCGATCGGCGAGGGGATTACGAGCGAGCAGGTGGTGGAGAGGCTTGTAAAGGAAGTACCAACATAGACGTTTATGTGAATAGCCCCAACCGGGGCGAGATTCTACAGCCCAGGGCGCCAGCCCTGGGAAAAAGTCGTTACGACAACGAAAGCCCCAATGGGGCGAAATTCCCGTGCGATGAGCGATTTGTGACCCTGAGTTTCGCCCTTTCAGGGCTCGGCCGATTCACGAAACTTTTACCCAGGGCTAGCGCCCTGGGCTATTGAATTTCGCCCCTTCGGGGCTGAATCGCGACGCTGTCGCGAGACATTGGTGGGCATCCCAAGCCCAAGAAATCAAAACGACGAATCACCGATGCTCACCCGCTCCAACAGCCGGTTTCTTGACCTTCGGGCGCTCGGGGCGCTGTCGCACCTGCGATTCACCACGAAACGGCGGATCGACGGATCGTTCAGCGGCAGGCATCGATCGCGGCAACTTTCCGGCTCGGGTGAATTCGTCGATTTCCGCGAATACACACCCGGCGACGACCTGCGCAAGCTCGACTGGAAAGTGCTGGCCCGCACCGGCCGTTCGTACTTGCGGCTGTTCCAGGACGAAACCGACCTCACCTGCACGCTGACGATCGACGCCAGCAGCTCGATGCGGTTCGGGGCGACCACGCTCGGCAAGCAGGCCGCCGGGTCGAAACTGGAATACGTTCAGTATTTCTCGACAGCCCTGTCGCACCTGCTCGCGGCCCGGCAGGACCGCGTGGGACTGGCCGTCGCCGCCGACAAGCTCAGGCAATTCGTCCCGCCGGGCTGCACTCCCGAGCATCTCGCGCGCGTGCATCGCGTGATCGAGCGCCTGGCGACGTGGCCGGCGACCAACCTGGGGCTGTCGCTGCGGCAGCTTTTCACTCGATATGGCCGGCGCGGAGTGCTGGTGCTGGTCAGCGATTTTCTGTGCGACGATCTCGAAGACGCGTTCGCCGGACTGCGCCTGTTCCGCAGCCGCTTCTGGGAAATCGTGGCGATTCACCTGGTGCACCCGCAGGAAGAACGTCTTCCCGGCGGGTCGGCCTACCGGTTTGTCGGCCTGGAAAACGACGGAGAAGTCGACTGCACACCGGCCGAAATCGCCCGCGCCTACGAGCAGCGTTTCGAGGCGCACTGTTCGGTCGTGCGCACGCTCGCCATGGCGACCGGCTTCGACTACCGGCGGGTTTCGACGGCCACTCACTACCTCGATACGCTGAGCGGGTTCCTGGCGGAGCGCGCGGGATAGGCTTATGTCGTTCCTCCACTTCTGGGCGATCCCTGCGGGACTGGCGACGCTCAGCGTGCCGTTCATCGTGCATTGGCTGACAAAACCCCGCCCCGTGCGCCTGTCGCTGTCGACCGTGCGATTCGTCCAGGACATCGTCGCGCAAAGGAGGGCCGTCAACCGCCTGCGCGACTGGCTGATTCTGCTGCTCCGAGCGGCGGCGATCGCGCTGTTCGCGCTGGTGCTGGCCCGGCCGTCGATTGGCGACAAGCTGCCGGCTGCTGCGGGCGGTTCAGCGGCGCCCACTGTCAAAGTGGTCGTGCTCGACGTCAGCCAGAGCCTGGCGGCGACGTCGAACGGCATCCAGGCGCTCGAACGGGCGCGGCCGATCGCCTCGCGACATCTCGGCTATCAGGCGGATACTTCTTGGAACCTGATTCTGGCTGCCGCCGTGCCCCAGCCGATCTTCGAACGGCCCTCGTCCAATTATTCGACATTGCTGGGCGAAGTGACGCGCGCCCGTCCGCTGCCCCAGCGATTGAATGTTCAGGCGGCGCTGCACGCGGCCGGTGAAATGCTGGCGGCGGCCGGCGGCGACAAAGCGCGGCGCGAGCTGGTCGTCGTCAGCGATTTTCAGCGCACGAACTGGGCGACGGCCGATTTCTCGGTGCTGCCGCGAGAGACGGTCATTCAACTCGAATCGGTCGCACCGGCCGAAACGCCGGCGAATTTCGCCATCGTCCGCGTCGCGCCGCAGCAGCGCATCGAGCGCGCTCGCCCGTTCCGGCTCGAAGTGGATGTAGGAAATTACTCGCCCACGCCGCGACAGGTGACGCTTGAAATCGCCATTGGCAAAGAGTCGCAGCGACTGACCGGGGCGGCCACCGCCGGCGGCCGGTCGACGCTCGTTGCCGAGATATCGCTGCCGGCCGAAGGCTGGCAAGTCGGCGAGGCCCGCTTCCTGGATGTCGACGATGCACTACCTGCCGACAACGTGCGGTCGTTCGCCCTCGAAGTTCATCCGCAGCCCCAGTTCCTGCTGCTGACGAAACAGTCGATCGAATCGCGTCCGTCGTCGAGCTATTTTCTTGAGCGAGCCATTTCTCCAGAGCTGCCCGGCGAGGGGCGGGCCGTGGAAAAGGTGACGCGGATCGATCCGTCGCGAGCCGCGCGCGAGGCGATTTCGTCAGCCGACGTCCTCGTGCTCGATCATCCCGGAAAACTCTCGGACGAAAACCTGCAATTGATCGCCTCGCTTCTGCACCGCGGACGCGGCGTGCTGTACGTTGCGGCGGAGCCTGCCGACGCCACCAACCTCAAGCTCCTGTCGCGGGCCGCCGGCAGCGGATTGCAGCTTCCGGTTGAATACTCGCCCCCGGTCGGGCCCGGACGAAAGGACCTGTTTCTGGCGGAGGTCAAAAGCCGGCAAGCGCCGTTCACCGTCTTCGGCGATGAAGCCCAGGCGATTCTGACGCCGGTGCGGTTCAGCGGCGGCCTGGCCACGCGCCGTGTTGCCGATGCTCTGCTCGACGACGTGCTGGCGACGTATAACGACCAGACGGCCTGCCTCGTCGTGACGGCCTGCGGCGCGGGGACTTTGGCGATTCTCAATGTCGATCTGGGGTCGTCGAACCTGCCGTCATCGCCGGCGTTCGTCCCGCTCGTCGGCGAGTTGACGGGCCTGTTGCTGGGCCAGACGCGATCGGCAGAAACGGCCGCCAGCGGCGAACCGCTCGCCGTGTACCTGCCCGCCGCGGCCAGTCCCGTGTCGGGCCTGAAAATCATTCCGCCGGAATCAGCGACGAAGGAATCGGGTACGCTTGGCGACCTGCACGAAGAAGCGGTGGGAGTGATGTGGCAGGCGTCGGCGGCCGGCCCACCCGGGATTTACCAGGTGAGGCGCGAAACGCAGACAATTTTCGCCCTGGCCTCCGCGATCCCGCCGGAAGAAGCTGACCTCGTGACATTGGCGTCCGACGTGATGACCGATCGCTTGTCAGGCGGCCGTGACGTGAAATTCCGCTCGCTCCGAAAAGACGAAGACCCGCGCGACAATTTATGGTCGTGGCTGGCCGTCGCCTGCCTGGGCTGCGTTCTGGCGGAGGTGTTGAGTTTGAAGGTGTTCAAGAGTTGAGGAGCGCTTGGTCAAGACCCCTGCCGGTTCATCCGGCAGGTGAACGAGTTTGCGGAGCTAAATGTGGCCCCTCGACAGACGAGCAGACCCCTGCCGGCTTGTCCGGCAGGCGAATCAGTTTTCTTGGCTATCTCTTCGTCACGCAAAAGCCCCAACGGGGTGAAATTCCCGAAGCCGAGCTCAATTGTGATACCGGAATTTCGCCCTTTCAGGGCTTCGCGACATTCTCATACTGATACCCAGGGCTGGCGCCCTGGGCTTTAGGATTGCGCCCCGTTGGGGCTGACGGACGTAACCGTACTCATTGCAATTTACTCAGTGACCCTCACCTTCGAACCCCTGATCTCTTCCACTCTGTGGCTCGTCGCGGCCATCGTCGCGGCGTCCTTGCTGGGCTGGTACGCCTGGAACCGGCCAGGGGGAGTGTCGCGATTTCGCTGGGGCACCATTATCGTCTTCATGTCGCTGGGCTCGGCGATGCTGCTGGCGGTGCTCCTCAATCCGACCTGGCAGGAGCGTATTCCGCCGCCGCCGCAGAAGCCGCGGCTGTCGATCCTCATCGACGACTCGGCCAGCATGGCGTCGACCGACATGCCCGCCGGCGGAACGCGGTATCAGGCGGCGGCCGAGATTGCCGAAAAGTGCGCGGCGCGGCTGGCCGAGGGATATGACGTTGAAGTCGCCGCGTTTTCCAAGAACATGGTGGGAATCAGTCCCTCTGAGTTGCGCTCGCGCGTGCCGGGTGGGCTCGTCACCGATCTCGCCGGCGCGATCTCGTCGGGAATTGACCCCGGCCGTGCCTCAGGGCAGGCCGTCCTGCTTTTGAGCGACGGAAATCACAACGCCGGCGGGGGCACGCCGCGCGTGCTGGCGGCGGCCGCCCTGGCTCGGGCGCACGAGGTTCCGATCTTCACGAAAACGTTCGGCAGCGACGCCGAAGTCCACGACCTGGCGCTGCGGCCGCAGAACCCGCAGCAACTGTCGTTCGTGGGGCAGTCGGTGCCGGTCTCGGCCGTCGTGCGGCGGCGCGGGCGGGCGCCAGGCCCCGTGACCGTCGTTCTCGAACAAGCCGGAGAAGAGGTCGGACGCCAGTCGGCGTTCGTCGCGGAGGAATCGGAAGTCGAAGTGCGGTTTCAGGTAAAGCAGGAGGCACGCGGCCTGTACCGCTACGAGGCGCGCGTCGAGCCGTTCCCCGGCGAGGTGACGCAGGTCAACAATCACAGCACGTTCGTGCTGCGCGTCGTCGACGAGCCGATCCGCGTGCTGCTGGTGGAGGGCAAGCCATACTGGGATTCGAAATTTCTGGCGCGGACGCTGGCCTCCGACCCGTCGATCGAGCTGGTGAGCATCGTGCGGATGACCGGAAACCGGTATCTGCAGCGGACGATGAAGCGCGTGCGCGCCGGTGAGAAGCCCACCTCCCCAGGCGAAGAAGCCGATCGTGACGCCGAGGGCGATCAGCCGGACGACAAGGCCATTCCCGTGATGCCGCGTGGTCTGCCGGCCGGCGTACCCGTCACCGAGACCTGGCGCGTAGTCCCTGATGGGGCGCAGATTCTGGCCGATGCACGGCAACTCGGCACGTTCCAGGTGCTCGTCATGGGTCGCGATTCCGAGACGTTTTTAAGTGACGAGGCGATCGACAACGTGCGGCAATGGGTAGCCGGCGACAGCGGCGCGCTCGTCTGCTGCCGCGGCCAGCCGATGGCCCGGTCTGACGAGAAGTTCAACAAGCTGCTGCCGGTGCAGTGGCAAGCGTCGCGCGAATCCCGCTTCCGCATGACGCTCACAGAGCGCGGCCGCGACCTGCACTGGTTCGATTCGCCCGGCGGGGGGAACGGCGAATCGTTGCCCAGCCTGCCGGCCCTGGCGACTTCCACTCCGGGAGAACAGCCCAAGCCCCTGGCCAACGTGCTGGCCTCGGCGGCCGGCAACGCCACCGTGGAAGCGCCCGCCGTGACCTATCAGCCTTACGGTGGCGGCCGCGTCGTCGTTGTCGAAGGCTCGGGGATGTGGCGCTGGGCATTTCTGCCGCCGGCCTATTCCGATCATGACGCGACGTACGGAACGCTCTGGCAGAGCCTGCTGCGGTGGCTGGTTTCCGGCGCGGGATTGCTCCCCGGCCAGGACATGGCACTGCGCACCGATCAGGTCACGTTCGGCAGCAGTGAGCCATCAACGGCCACGCTGCTCGTCCGCCGCGAAGCCGCACAGGGGCCGATCCCCGGCGTCGAGCTTTCCGGTGACGGACTCGAAACGCCGCGCACCGTGGTTCCGGCCGCGGCGGGTGAACTGCCCGGAGTGTTTCGCATTAATTTCGGCGAACTGCCCGAGGGCCGCTACCAGGCGCGGATCGCGGGTCAGCCGGCTGACAAGTCGGGAGCCAGCGCGGTGTTCGACGTGCGGCGCCTGCTCGAAGAGCAACTGGACCTGAAGGCGCGGCCCGACCTCATGGCGCGAATCGCTTCGAACACCGCGGCAGCCGATTTTACCAGCGCTTCGGCCGATGAGATTGTAAAGGCCTTTACCGCCCACCTGGAGCAGAGCCGGCACGAACGCATCAAGCGCACAACTGCCTGGGACCGCTGGTGGGTCCTCGCCGGCACCTTCTTCGTCTGGACCTGCGCCTGGTCGGTCCGCCGCCGCGGCGGCCTCGTGTAGGTCAGGCTTTCCAGCCTGACAGCCATGTACGACCGAACTGAAGTAGCGATCTCCAGCACCGAATCCGACGCCGCGCTCGTTTAACCGCGCCCCGCAGGAGACTGTTGAAAAAGGCGGCAAACCGATCATCCATCCCGAGAGCCCGCAACCAGCCGCCTTTTTCAGCAGACTCCGCAGGGAAGCGCGCGTCGCAGGACGAATGGTTCGCGGCAGGGACGAATGAACCACTTCGTGGGTAGGCACCTGCAGCGAAGATGACGGACGGACACGCGCTCCCCTGTCGGGTCGCGGTTAAACGAATTGATGGGCGAAGGCCATTGCCAGTGGCCCGCAACCCGATATTCCCGGCATTTGCCCAGCGCCGTCAGGCTGGAAAGCCTGACCTACAACGATTGGACTTTCCCCCTGTCGGATGCGATAATGACACGACGTCTGTGTGCATCCGCTGTTGGCGGTCACCACTTGAGGGCAATGGGATGCCGGCTTCCCCGTTCGACGCCACGTTCGAAACGCTCAAGCATCGCGTCCTGACGATCGGCGCCGCCTGTGGCGCAGGCTGGGGAACGTGCGCTGCACTGGGCGTCCTGCTGGGTGCGATCGGGGTCGACCTCGTCTGGGACCTCTCTGCCGGCGCGCGGATCGTGGCCATCGTCTGTGGGCTGGCGGCCGGCGCCTTTCTGCTGGCGACTTTTGCACGGGCCGCGCTGCAGAAGACGCGCGACATCCTGCTCGCCCGGCGCCTCGATGAAATCGGCGCAACGGGTGGCGAGATCGTGACTGGATACGAGCTGCAATCGGCCCAGAAAGGCGCGGCGCCTTCGGCGGGACTCACGCGCGGCCTGGCCGATCTGGCGGTCAATCGCGCCACACGCATCGCAACCGAAATCCCCGTTGCGCTGGCGGCCCCGGCGCGCCCCTTTCGCCGGTCGGCTTATTGTCTGACGGCGCTGGCCGTGTGTGTGTTGATCGTGGCGATCGTCTCGCCGCGTCTGGCCGCGACCGAATTGCTGAGGTTTTTCGATCCGTTCGGAGATCATCCGCCGTTTTCACACACGCACATTCAGGTCGAGCCGGGGGACGCTCAGGTTCGATACGGCGACGGCCTCGAGGTGCTGGTGACCACCTCCGGTCCGCCGGTCGAGGAACTGGATCTGATGCTACGGTTCGATGCCGGCGACAAAATTTCCTTCAAAGAGGAAATCCTGCCGCTGTTTTCCGAAGGGGTCGGGAAGTGGCGGGCGTCGGTGACGTCGGTGCAGGCATCGGGCACCTATTACGTGAAAGCGCGCACGACGCGCAGCCACCGCTTCAAGCTCGAATGCCAGACCGTCCCCGAACTGGAACAGGTTCGCTTCCGCGTCATCCCCCCGGCGTACACGCGCTCCGCCGTCTATGAGGGCCCGCTCCCCGAGAAGGGCCTGGCGGGCCTCGTCGGAACTGTCGTAGAAGTCCGCGCGCGCAGCAACCGGCCCCTCTCCGCAGGCGCGATCGAACTGGTCGGTGAAGACTCACGCGAAACCGTGCGGCTCGAGCCGGCATCGTCGACTGAACCCACGCGCGAGGTCTTCGGCTCGTGGACGATCACCTGGCCCGGCACGTTTCACCTGACTGTCACCGACGTCGCAGGCCAGGACTCGCGCGAGTCATTTTCGGGAAGCATCAGCTTGCTGCAGGACCAGGTCCCTTTCGTGCGCTTGCTCGAGCCCATCGCCCAGTCGCTGGCGACGCCCACGATCAACCTGCCGGTCGTCATCGCGGCGGAAGACGATTACGGCGTGACGAGCGTGCAACTCTTCCGCAGTCTCAATGGGTCGCGGGCAATACCGTTGAACCTGCCCGTCTCAAATCCTCCCGAGCGGAAACACGAGTTTTCCATTACCCTGCCTCTGCCCGACTACGGAGTGCAGCCGGGAGACGTCATCAAGCTCTTCGCCCGCGTTGAAGACAACGATCCGACGGGCGCCAAAGGCTCGGAAAGCCCCGTGGCCGTGGTGCAGATCATCGCCGACGAGGAATTGGAACGACTGCTCCGCACGCGCGAAGGCACTGACCTGTTGCTTTCGAAGTACCAGGAAGCGCAGCGCCGGCTCGAATCCCTCAACGAAGAGCTTGAACAGTTGAAGAAGCAACTCGAAAAGCGCGACCCCGAAGGGGCGCTCAGCGAGGAAGAAAAGGAGAGTCTCGAAAAACTCGCCGACCGCATGGCCGACGAGGCTGACGCCGTGCGAAAGTCGGCCGAACACGCCCTGTCGTACGACATCGATCAGTCGCTGAACGACGAACTCCAGCAGCTTTCCAAGCGGATGCAGGAAGCGGCCGAAGAAACGCGGCAGGCCGCGTCGCCCGATCCCAAAGCCGGCCCGACCGCGAAAAAGCTGGCCGAAGTTCAGGAGAAGCTGGCGGATGAGCGCAAAGAGCTTCAGGAAGGGGTCAACGATCCGCTCGACAAGCTGGCCGAGATTTATCCGCTGTACGAAGACCAGGCGCGGTTCGTCGAACTGGCCCGCCAGCAGCGCGACCTGGCCGAACGGTTGCAGTCGCTCAAGGAACAGGACAACCCCGACGACCCGGCCGCGAAATCCCGCATGCGCGACCTCGAGGCCGAGCAGCGCCGCAACCGTGAAGATCTTGATCGGCTGCTGAACGATATCGGAGCGCACGCCGCAAAGCTCCCCGACGACGACCCGAAACTGGCTGAGCTGGCCGAAAGCTCTCGCGAGTTTGTATCGGCCGTGCGCGAGAGCGCCGCCGGGCAGTCGATGTCGGACGCCGAATCGGGCCTGTCGGAATTCTCGGGGAAACGCGGCCACGCTGGAGCAGACCACGCCGCGGACATTTTGGAATCGTTTCTGTCGAAGTGCAATGGGATGGGCGAAGGGGCCGGCGCCGCCTGCCAGAGCCTGAAATTCAAACCGGGCGAAGGGTGCCTCGGAAACACGCTCGAACAGATGCTCGCCGACGCGGGACTCAAACCCGGCTCGGGAAGCAAACCGGGCCAGAGCGGCATGATGGGGGCCGGCGGCGGCTTCAGCGCCCGCCGCAGCACGCTCAACAACATCGGCATGTACGGCCGCATTCCCGCAAAAGGCAACCCGAAGTCGACTCGGGCCGGAGGGGGCGAGCGGGCCCAGACGGTCGGCGGCAGTTATCGCGCCAACGAAGGCCCGGCTACCTCCAGCAAGCTCGACCCGCACGGCCTGTGGCGCGCGTCGGGCGCCAGCGAGGCCTCGGTCCCCGCCAGGTACCGCGGCCGTGTCGAACGGTATTTTCAACGAATCGCCGACGAAGCCGGCAGCAGGAAATAAGGACCATAAAATGAAATTGAGCCATCGCGTTGCTGCCGTGCTGATGACTCTGCTCGTGGCCTGCGCCGCCGCCCTGAATGGCGGAGAGAAAGACGCCAAGGCGCCGCCTGTGAAGAACAATAGCCCCGTCGCCGGAAAAGTGGCCGCCACGGTCCCTGATCAGCAGCAATCGGGGGGCGAGCCGCAGAGCATCGTCCAGATTGCCAACATCGTCTACGCCGGCACCAAGACGAGCAAGTGCTTTTCGGACCACTTTCTCGCCAAGGCCGAAAGCGAGTCGGCAATCTCGACGAGCCGCAAGTTCCATTCGGTGAAACTGGCGTCCGACGAACTGTACGCCTTTCCGCTGATCATCATGACGGGCGAAGGCGACTTCACGCTGCTCGACAAAGAGCGCGAAAACCTGCGGCGGTTCGTCGAACGGGGCGGGATGCTGCTGGCCTCGGCGGGTTGCTCATCGGCCGAATGGGATCGCTCGTTCCGCCGCGAAATGGCCACTATCTTCCGCGACGAGAAGCTGCAGGCGCTGGGCATGGAGCACCCCGTCTTTCACACGATCTACGACATCGCCGCGCTCAAAGCC